>CAVEYD010000016.1:0-4993 GCA_963619835.1 bacterium
TTACTTTTTAGCACTTTCTACGTATTTTACAATAGACTCAACAGTTACTAATTCATTTGCAATTTCATCGGGAACTGTGATTCCAAAATTATCTTCCAAAGACATAAGTAGCTCAACAACGTCCAAGCTATCTGCATGAAGATCTGTAACAATGTTTGTTTCCATTTTGATAGAGCTTGCATCTGCAATGTTTAGCTGTTCAGCAAGTAACTTTTGAACTTTTTCAAAAACCATTTTTATACTCCTTTACCAATAACTTTAAAAAATTAGTTGGCTCTCTCTCCAACAACTTTATTATATTACACTTTTGTTAAATATTCAACTGTTTTTAATAATAAATACTTTATAAAGTAGCACAAAAATAAATAAATTATGATTTTTTTTCAAAAATAAAGACATTCGACAAAAATCGAATGTCTAAAAATTTAAAATTGAGCATTACCAACTGTTCTCGGAAATGGAAGAACGTCACGAATGTTTTGAACACCGGTAAGATACATCACCAATCTTTCAAATCCCAAACCAAATCCGGCATGTTTTGTACCGCCATACTTACGTAGTTCAAGATACCACCAGTAGTCTTCTTCCTTCAAATTTAATTCCTTCATACGTTCAAGCAAAACATCCAAGCGCTCTTCTCTTTGGCTTCCACCAATCATTTCGCCTACACCGGGAACAAGCATATCTGTTGCGGCAACAGTTTTACCGTCGTCATTTAGACGCATGTAAAAAGATTTAATTTCTTTTGGATAATCAGTAACAAAGACAGGACCACCAACAATTTTTTCAGTCAAAAAGCGTTCGTGTTCCGTTGCAATATCGCATCCCCAAGATACAGGAAATTCAAACTCACTATTGTACGGAGTCAAAAGCTCAATTGCCTTTGTGTAACTCATTCTTTCAAAATGAGAGTTGACAAGCTTAACAAGTCTTTCTTTTAATGTTTTATCAACAAAAGTATTAAAAAATTCGATTTCATCAGGACAGGATGTCAAAACATGATTGATAACATACTTAATCATATCTTCAGCAAGTTGCATGTCATCGTTCAAATCTGCAAAAGCGATTTCAGGTTCAATCATCCAAAACTCGGCCGCATGGCGTAATGTGTTAGATTTTTCAGCACGAAAAGTCGGGCCAAATGTATAAACCTTTCCAAAAGCCATAGCGTACGTTTCGGCATTAAGTTGTCCGGAGACTGTAAGGTTAGCAGACTTTCCAAAGAAATCTTTAGAATAATCCACTTTTCCGTCTGCAGTTTTGGGAACGTTGTTTAGGTCTAAAGTTGTAACCCTAAACATTTCCCCTGCGCCTTCACAATCGCTTGCAGTAATAAGCGGCGTATGAACATAGACAAAACCTTGACTGTGAAAAAAACTATGTAAAGCAAAAGCTGCCTCACTCCTAACTCTCATTGTTGCAGAAATTAAATTTGTACGAGGACGCAGATGCGCAATTTCACGCAAAAATTCGACAGAGTGTCTTTTCTTTTGCAAAGGATAGTCCGGCGTAGATCTGCCTTCTATCTCAATTTTTGTCGCTTTAACTTCAAGCGGTTGTTTATTTTGAGGAGTTAGCACCACATGACCGGTAACAACCAGTGCACTTCCAACATTTAGTTTAGCTATTTCATCAAAATTTTCGATAGTATTTTGTTCGAAAACAATTTGTAAACTTTTAAAGCAACTACCGTCATTCAATTCAATGAAACCAAAAACTTTAGAATCTCTAATAGTTCTCGCCCATCCGCAAACAACAACTTGCTTATCGGCATAATTTTCCTTGTTTTCAAACAATTCCTTTATCATTAACCTTTCCATCTTAACCTCTCATCTTGCGGAGAAACGGCGGAATACTTGGATCTTCGTTTACGGAAATTGTTCCGCTTATATTAGATTGATTTTGTTGATTAGATTGTGCGCCATTTACTCTATTGGCATTTTGTGTTGCAGGTTGTTGTTGAGTATTTTCCTCTACAGGAATTGACGAATTACTTCTTTGAACATTAGTCGCAGCAACACGAGTAGCCGCTTCGCTACTAAAGAATGAGGTGCTGCTTTCTACTCCACCCGAAAATCCCGTTGCAATAAGTGTAACTTCAACCTCATCCTTCATTTCAGGGTCAAAGCCTACACCGAACAAGACATTCGCGTCCGGAGAAATAACTTGTCTAACAAGGTCAACACCTGTTGTAACTTCCTCAAGCAACAAATCTTCACCGCCACGGAAGTTAACAATCAAGCTTGACGCACCTTGAATAGTTGTTTCAAGCAATGGTGAATAAACAGCCTTACGAATAGCATCAATGGTCTTATTTTTACCCTTACCTTCGCCGATACCCATGTGAGCCATACCACTGTTACGCATAACGCACTTAACGTCAGCCAAGTCAAGGTTAATGCGGCCATCCTGCACAACTATATCGGTAATTCCGCGAATACCTTGCAACAATATTTCGTCTGCTTTTGAAAATGCATCTTTAAGGGAGAAATTCTTGTCTCTGTTTAGCTTTTCATTTTGAACTATTACAAGAGAATCGACATTTCCCTTTAAGTTTTCGATACCCGATTCTGCATTTTTCATACGACGAGTACCTTCAAACATAAATGGTTTGGTAACAACCGCAACAGTCAATATTTCCAACTCTTTTGCGATTTGTGCAACAACAGGAGCAGCACCCGTACCTGTTCCACCGCCCATTCCGGCAGCAATAAACAACAAGTCAACGCCTTGAAGAGCTTGCTGAATTTTTTCCTTGCTTTCCAATGCAGCTGCTCTACCAATTTCCGGATTTGCACCTGCGCCCAAACCTTTTGTGATTTTTTCACCGATAGCCATTTTTTTGGCATCAATTTTATTTAAAGCCTGTTGATCGGTATTCATTGCAATAAATTCAACGTCGTGAATTCCTGCTCTAACCATGGCATTAACAGCATTTCCACCGCCTCCGCCGACACCGACAATCATTATTCTTGCGACTCCATTAGGTGTGTATTCCATACCCCTATCTCCTTATCAAAATCATCTTTAATGTTTATTTACGAAAAAGTGCAAACAAATCAAACTTAGGTTTATTTAACGTAAGTGCCTCTGTTATCAATCCGTAACACGAAGTATATTCATTTCTTTTTGTTTGCGGATTAAGATTATCGTACACTTTAATTGGTTTACATAACAACGTGGAAAGATAATCGGCAGCACCACGTAAGTAGGTCAGTCCACCACCTGTCAAAATTATAGGCGTGTTGCGAGGAATCTCCTTATCGCAAAAGCTAAAACTTTTTACAATGTATTGAGCAATTTGACCAATGCGAGCTTTAACTACTTCGTTTGTTTGATGTGCATCAACTGACTTTCCGTTTACCGCATACGTATCGCCATTGCGAACGTCAAGGTTAAGGTTCACTTTATCCAACAAAGTCATAGCAAATCCAAATTCACAACCTAAAACTTGACACAAATCACTTGCAAGGTATCCGCTACCTAGTGAAAAAGAACGCTCAAAAAGTAAGCTTCTGCCTCCGCAAAGAGATACTGTCGTAGCAAGATGGCCAACATCTACGACAATACAATGATCGTTTACATGCATTTGATTTGCAACATATCTTGCTTGTGCATCACAACAGTTAACAAAAGTAACTTTTGTAATTCCTATCTCAGAAAGCGCAAGTGTAACCGTCTTCTTAAAGTAGTTTTTCATGTACGAAAAAGAAATTAAACCGGTAAGCTTACTTGCTATAGATCCAACAGCGTCAACAACCTTAATTGCGCCATCTATAATAAAATAAACCGGTTTTCCGCCAAGTGCAGTATAATCTGTACCACAACCATAGATATCGGCTTTTTTTACTATTTCCGCAACATCGTTTTCATCAACTTTTGTCTTGCTCCTATATGTAAGCGATGCTTCGCTGGTTGCAACTGCACAAAATGTTCCGGGTACGCCTACGACAATTTCTTTGATATGCGCCTTCATTTTGTTTTCAACTTGACTGACAGCACCTTCAATTGACTCCTTAATGCTGTCCGGTTCATACCAACCATTTTCGTCATAACCGTTATACACGCTTTGACCAACGGCTTTTATAACAAAATCGCCACCATCTGCGACACGACTTGCGGCCATGCAAGTAATTTTACTTGTTCCAAAATCCAAGATAGTAACAAAACTATTTTTCATTTTTCCACCCAATTATTTTAATCTTCTGTAGTTATTCCGTTTTTAAGGACATTAACAACAACACCGTCACGCTGCAAGTCATTGTTCGAATAATAAACGCTAAGCCCTTCAATTAGTCTATCAGACAAATTTGTTTCCGGCGACTTAACAACTATTTTAGCCCCCGTAGGCATATTCAATATCATATCGCCATTGTTAAAAGAAAAAACATTGCTGCTTCCTACAACAACAGAAATATCTTCGAACTCAAGTTTACATCTCCACAAAGACATCAAAGCCGCACTAACATACTCTAAACGTTTATTATCGTCGTCGCCACTAAAAATAAGTTTTTTCCCAACTTCGTTCTGTTTTATAGCACCTGTGTTAGAAAACGCAGAACTAATATCAATGTAAGAATCAGAATTTGTCGGCGACTCAATCACATAGCCAAAACTATCAATAAAAGTTTCTTTTCCGCCTACCGACAATTTTGCCATTGCAACATTTTCAACGAAATAAACCGTTACAACATTAGGAAACTCTACCTTAACATCAAAAGCAAACCAATCACGGTTTTTTTGGTTAAGTTTAGACATCAGTTCTTGCTTATCTAAAATAAAAACATTGTTTCCTTTGCAAATATCAAGTACATCTTGCGGGGTTGGAGCAGAATCTACATTTGTAACGACAGTTCCGTCAAAACGACGTATTTCAACATCCGCAGAACTTACCGAAAAAACGAGTGCAAAAACAATTACTGCCACAACGATTACAAATACTATAGCTACTAAAATAAGAAATTTCTTATTATTCACATTTACCTCAAGATAA
>CAVEYD010000016.1:5003-26132 GCA_963619835.1 bacterium
TTTTTAAAATTTGTTTACTACATTCTAATTTATTATACAACGTAAAATAAATATAGTCAATAATTTTATCAAAAACGATAAGCGATTTATATTACAAAAATATCAATCACTCGAGAAATTGCTAAACAACAAAAATACAAGCGATTTTTTGCATATCTAAAATAATAAAAGGCCCATTTTAGAAAAAATCTAAAATACGCCCTTAATTAGGATGCTGATAGATCAATCTATTTAGCATCAAAGTATTGTCCTAAAACAAAGCTATTGCAAAATCACACAAGAGTCCCAACACAACACCCGAAAGATACATAATCAGGAGAATAAGTATGTTGCGTTTTATATTATTTTTATCTTTGAATAAAATTGCAACAGCTATTCCGCTGTTAGAAACAAGTCCGGCAATCATTGCCGAAAAACTTATAAGTGACACTCCGTCAGCTGAAGGAATAAACATTCCGGTAATAATTACACTACTTGCGCAATTAGGCACAAGACCAATCGCAGCCGTAATAAAGCTTTGAAAGATGCCAAGCTTCGATGTAAAAGCGACAATATTGTCCTTAAAATAATAAAGAATAAGTCCAAAAAACACATTTACAACAAAAATATAAGCAAATATTTTTACAGTATGCAGTATCGGATGTTTAACAAACATCCAAAGTCGTTTACAAAAAGCAACAAAAGAATTGTCGCTTTGTTTTTTACCTGCATCAGTCGTTTCATCGGTTACGTTACAAGAGCCTTCAGCTTTGGAATCGGCACTGTTTTTACTACTCAAATCGCACGATGACGAATCGCCATTATTTTCACCTTCAAAAAGCTCGTGACCACAACAACCTTCCTCATCGTGTACTTCGAACGTTGAATTAAGAATTCTTCTATCAAATAAGTTAACTAAATACCCAACAATTATCGCATAAACGACCTTGATTAAAACTACAAGCCAAACAAGCCCCACTGTTTTGCTGTTTGACAACAAAAGCGGTAATGCTTCGTCGCTTGTTGCAATAAAGATTGCTACAAGAGTGCCAAGCTTTAAATAGTTTTGACAAAACAAGTCAGTTGCCATGACAGAAAAACCACATTGCGGAACAATGCCTACCGCACCCGCAACCAAAGGAGCAACTTTTCCGTTAAGTAATTTAACCGTTGCATATTTTGCTTTTTTGTTTCGTTCCAAAAATTCAATCAACAAATAAATAACAAACAAAAAAGGCAATATTTTTGCACTGTCAACAAGTGCATCCAACAACACATCCCACATTAGAAACTCTTTTAAAATTTTTCGTAAATTATTTATCTTCTTCGCCTATTGTTGCATCCAAGTCCAACTCAAAATTTTCGTCTTTCCCCTTAGAAATTCCCAAATCTTCGCACAGCTTCTCAAGAGATTCGGTTGGATGAATCAATTCTCTCAAATCTATGGTTTGCTCAACATGATTAAAGTTATTTTCAACGCAAGAATTTTCAACATTTAGATTTGAGTTTGTACTTTCTTTTGCATCGCTTGAAGAAACGACATTTTGAACAACTTTGTTTTCAACTTCTGTAATGTTGTTATCTTCAAATTGATTTTGGCAATATTGAGAGCTATTTGTTTCGTTTTTTTCAACAGATCCTGCATATTCACAGTCACTTACAGCATCAACATTGCCTAAATAGGCATTAAAGTATCTTGCTTGTGCTTTCTCTTCTCCGCAAAAATTATCAATTCTTTTTTCATCGGCATGTGCTACAGCGTAATTTTTCTTTTCTAGATTGTCACTGTTTTCAGTAATTTTTTTGGACAAATTCTCAGATAATGCACAAAATTGTTCGTCAATATTCCTTCCGTCATATGCTGAAATTAAATTTTCTAAACGACACTTTACGTTTTCAAAGTCAATTTTTTGAGCTTCGTTTAGACTATTTTCCATTATTCGCGAATAAGTAGTCCATGCGGCATAAAAAATTTTTGCACGAGCAAGCACTAACTCTGAAATTTTCTGCGGATCGCTAATCTTCTGAGCGATTTTTTGAGATTCTATCAAAGTTTTAGTTATTTCATTTGACTCTTTTTTTAATTTTTCAAGTTCAAACTTCAATATTGAATTTTGATTTTCCAACTGCGAAATACGTTGTTTTTGGGCATTGAAAACTTGTTCATTAGCACTTTCTTTTTGTTTAATGTAATTTTCTACCTCATTGGGGCTAAATCCCCTAAAAACTTTAGTAAACTTCATAATTAGTCCCTAAAAATCAATAAAATAACTTTTTTAAAACGCGACATTCAACCTGCAACTTCAAATTGAAATTATCTTTTTCGAGATTTCAAGATTAGTTCTTGTTTCAAGTCGTACAATTTATCAGACAAGTCAACTTTGTAGTTATGTGGTTGGCTCAAGCGCAAATACTCTTCCCAAAATCCATTTAGACTTTCCTGACAGTCTTTTGCAAGTTCGTAAGTAGATTTCGGATTAAAAACACATTTTCCATTCACAAATACATCTGTGTAAAGATTTTTTGCCTCAAAATTAACAACTTCTTTAGTTTTCCAACGCTCAACCGGGTGCGTGATTACAAGATTTTTACTATCATCAATTTTTTCGTCAGCCAAGCAAATAACATCTGCAATTGCTTTTCCTGTATCACGACCAAATAGTCTGTAAACAGTTTTAATTCCTGGGTTTGTAACCTTAACAGGGTTGTCAGAGATCTTCATTCTGGGACTATCTATTCCGTTTACGTTAATATTTGCAAGCTTATAGACACCGCCCAAACTTGGAGTGTTGTTACTTGTAATCATACGAGTACCAACGCCGTAGATATCAATTTTTGCATCTTGCTGTTTTAACGATTCAAGTACATACTCATCAATATCCGAACTAGCAAAAATTTTGCAATCCGAGTGTCCTGCCTCATCAAGCATTTTACGCGCAATTTTTGACAAATACGCCAAGTCTCCGCTATCCAATCTTATGCCCATAGGCTTGTGTCCGTTCTTTTTAAGATAATCAAACACTTTAATTGCATTAGGAACACCGCTTTTCAATGTGTCATAAGTATCAACAAGTAGCAGGCAAGAATCCGGATAGGTATCAGCATAAGCCATAAAAGCATCAAGTTCTGTCGGAAAAGACATAACCCAACTATGTGCATGAGTTCCCTTTGGGGGCAAATCAAACATTTTTGCACACAATACATTGCTCGTTGACGAGCAACCGCCGATAACTGCAGCCCTTGCCCCATATATGCTTGCATCGGGTGCTTGTGCGCGACGCAATCCAAATTCCAAAACGCTCGCAGGTTTAGCGGCATAACAAATTCTACGCGCCTTTGTTGCAATAAGTGTTTGAAAGTTTACAATATTAAGTAATGCCGCCTCTAAAAGCTGTGCTTGACAAATTGGAGCTGTAATTATCATTAGAGGTTCATACGGAAAAACAACCGTGCCTTCAGGAATTGCTTTAATTGTTCCTGTAAATTTAAATTCAGACAGGTATTGCAAAAAATCCTCATTAAATGCTCCGGTTGAACGCAAATACTCTATTTCTTCCTTTCCAAAGTGCAGATTGTTTATGTATTCAACAGCCTGTTGCAATCCCGCTGCAATGCAGAAGTTACTTTCGTCAAAAGGACGGAAAAACAAATCAAACGTTGCAATTTCATCTGTTTTTCCATGCAAAAAATACCCATACATCATGGTGAGTTCATAAAAATCAGTAAGTAATGTTAAATTGCGTTCATTTTCTTTATTCATATAGCACCTTTCAATAAATTATATAATTTTTATTTTTCAAAAGTCAAATATGCTTGCCGGTGTATTACTTTGTTTTTTCAGGTTCAACATATGGTTTAATGTTATCAACCGAGTAATCCAAGTAAACTTTTGGCGGAAAAACAAAAAGTAGAAAATTATTTAATCTAACAGATTTTGTAGTTCCGCAATCACATTTTGTTTCAATTTCAATATGTTGTGGGATAGCTAAAAGCATTTTTTGAATAGACGGAACAATTCCCCAAATACAAAGAGCGGCATCCAATGCAACTATTACAACAAACAAAACCGTTCCATTGGGAATATGACTCAAAATGCCCCAATGCACCAATGAAAAGACACCAAATGCTAACGACAATGCAAATGCAATGCAGTAGCAAATTATTTTTGTTTTGTACTTATCATAGTCAGACTGAAGAGGAACATCGTATGCTTTTCGTTGACCGCATTTATCACAATAAAGTTTAAGTCTGTCGCAAAGCGCAAAGAAACCGATAATCGAATAAACAGCAAGACAAATACAACCGCACCCGATTAGGATTTTTCCTTCTCCGCCCAACGTAAACATTATTGTAGAAACGATTATGCAAACAGCAATTAATGCACACAAAAACCAGCGAGATAACGACACTTCCTGTCTTTCAGTTTTGAACATTCGCCGATACAATGCATGAATCTCTTTTCTGTACACTTGTGACAATGTCCAAAGCCCGTTAAACACAGCGAAAACAGAAACAAGTTGAGAGATTTTTATGTCGGTTAAATATGTTCCTACATACAAGTAAAGACTGTCCGTACGCATACTTTCAATTATCAATCTTATTGTGCCGTAATAAATACCATAAAAAGCCGAACACCATCCAATGCGATATTTTTTACATTTGATTAAAATGAGCATGCATACCAAATATCCTATAAATGTGCAAAAACTCTCGTAGAAAAACGTAGCCTCATACCAACCATCTCCAAATTTGCCGTTAGGTATCCAAACAGCTAAAAGGTTGAAACCATGATCCGCTCCGTTACCCAAAAACTCCATAAAGTTTGGCATTGCAGAATAGTCCGAAGTAATAAGTTCGCCATATGCTTCCATGTTTGCATAGTTTCCCCAACGACCTAAACATTGAGCAATCATTACACCGGGCAAAATCGTATCGACAATTATACGGAAATCCTGTTTTTTTATCTTACACAAAACGTATGCCGCAACAAAGCCCATTATTACTCCGCCGTAAATACCCAGTCCACCATTTCTAAACTCAAAAAAAGTAGACCAATCGGCAACTCCGGTATCTTCCCATGGGAAGATGTAAACATAGGCCCTAGCGCCAAGCACACCTACCGGAATCAAAACTAAAGCATATATTGTAACATCATACGGATCATATCCACGTTTTTTAAACAAATATGCGGCAGTTAGAATCGCACAAATCATGCCTGCAACAATGCACAATGCGTAAACATAAATTTGAAAGTTAGCGATATAAAGAGCCGGATGTTTTCCAACCCACTTAAAGCCAAACGATTCATTTCCCCAGCTAAAATTATTTTCTTGTACAAACGATAAAAAATTTATCAATTCTAAATTCCCTTTACAAATATATTTTAATAGCACTTAAAACAAAACATGTTGCCAATAGAAAAAATCATCATTACGATAACAATAAAATTATTTAATTATTATACATTTAACACATCAAATTGTCAACCTTCTCAGTGCTTGCAAAAAAGCAACAGAATGACTGTGGCAAAATATACTTTATTCAAAAAATTAATACTTCCAAAATTACTAAGTTTTTCGACATATAATATTGCCGCTACAAAATTGAAACAGGCTGAAAACTGATTGTGCCTTTTTCAAAATCTATTCCCTCAATTCCGCTTGACAAACTTGTACCTATCTTACCAATTTTTCCTGTAAGATAGCTTAAAACGGTATAGACATAACTACTAATCGATTCGGTTGTAAGAGGTTCTTCATCGTCCTCGGCAATCAACTTAAAAAGCGCATCCAAAGCAGCATGACTAATCGTTTTATCCGAGTTGTTTATAGAAACTGTTTCAAACTTCTTTTCGCTCAATACACCTTTTAACAAAATGGTGTCAACCACCTCAATTTTGCTGTCTAAGGATACATATCCATTATCTGCAAGCTTAAAAAACGGAATATTGACGCCTTCAAGGTAAGTACCATATTCAACATGAACGGTAATTCGTAAATAATCGCCATCTGCTTCACGGTGAAAATACATTTCTGTAACCGAAGCATTAAGCGTTTTCAACACATCTATTGCCGAAACAATTTCCGAAAGCAGTTCTCCTTCATTTGAAGCATAAAACTGTTTTAAAACAGTGTCAAATATATAACATAATTGCTTTTGAGTCAGCGTTTGAGCTTCTAATGACGTTGTGGCAACAGGGGTTAGTCGAGTCAACAAATTCTTATATAAGATTTCATCATTTGCAGATTTTTCTAAAAGCCAGTGTTCTGCAATAGCATCTGCGGACAACTTATCTTGAGAATCAGGAGCATAATCAAAAGTTGGAGCTTTTGAATTTGCAAGGAGCGAATCCTTAAAATTCCAAAGCTGTTTAATGGTAAAATCACCCAAGCCAACACTATCTATTGTGTACTTCTTAGATAAATTAATTTTGCCAAGTCCAATCTCATTCGGTGTAGAATTAAACAGAAAAATTCCCACAAAAGTGACAATCAACACCAAAACCAAAAATATTATTATAAAAGTCCAAAGACAACCGTGTTTTCTTCTTGTCATATTAACAAATCCTCAAAGCATATTCCTCACAACGTTAGTAAAAACTAACACTTACCGCATAATTTCTTGCATTTTATTTATCAAAAAAAATTCAAGTTTTTAATCAAGAACCTTAATCTCTTTAATGACTTGCGGCTGATAAGGTTTATCCATAAAATCTGTGTATTCATCCGCTATTTCATCGACAACCTCAATTCCCTCAATTACCTTACCAAAAGCCGCATAAGCACCGTCAAGATGAGGCGCATCTTGATGCATAATAAAAAACTGACTTCCTGCACTATTCGGATTTGACGAACGCGCCATCGAGATCACGCCACGTTCATGTTTCAAGTCATTCTTGAATCCGTTTTGAGCAAACTCACCAAAGATCGAATATCCGGGGCCGCCGGTACCATTACCTTTGGGGCATCCGCCTTGAATCATAAAACCTCTAATCACCCTATGAAATAGCAATCCGTTGTAAAAACCCTTGTTAACTAACGAAAGAAAGTTATCGACTGTTTTAGGTGCAATGTCCGGATACAACTCAATTTTCATTTGCTTGCCATTATTCATTGTTATTTGTACTATCGGCTTTTTCATAATTAAATCCTCACTTTTCAAAAAATATGATATTTTGTATTTTCAACAAGCATTTTATCACAATTTTATTTATAAGTATATCAATACAAGCTTTTTTTAAAACAAAAAAAGATAATATTGTTACATTGTTTGACTAAATGAAAAAAGTTTCATATAATTTTAAAAAAGCAAAGGAGAATTATTTATGCTTACAAACAAACAAATGGAAAATTTTGCCGAACTTGCTGTGCGCATAGGCGCAAATATGCAAAAAAATCAAGAAGTTGTAATAAGATGCGATGTAAACTGTGCTGATTTTGCACACCTTATAGCTGAAAAAGCCTATCAATTCGGAGCAAAACGCGTTTTAATGCAATGGCGTGATGAAGTTTTAGGAAGAATAAACATGCTAAATGCAACCAAAGAAACATTGTGCGAAATTCCCGACTACCAAGTAGCTCAAGCACAGTATTTCATTGATCACAAGTGTTGTCTCATAAGCATATCTGCCGGCAATCCAAACATCTACAAAGGATGCGATCCTGACAAAATAAGTGCCGCAAACGTAGCATCCAGCAAAGCACTTATCAATTTTAGAAAAGCAACAATGTCAAACTATTTGCGTTGGACAATAGTTTCAATTCCCACACCCGCTTGGGCTGCACAAGTTTTTCCAAACATTCCAGTAAACGAAGCCGTAGACAAAATGTGGAACGCTATAGGTCATATTATGCGTTTAGATACCGAAAATCCAACAGAAGCTTGGAGAAACCATATAAACACACTCCACCGCAGAGCAAAGTTTTTAAACGATCACAACTTTGAGTATATTCATATGACAAATAAGGAAGGCACCGATCTAACCGTAGGTCTTGCCACTGACCACGAATGGCTCGCGGCCGAAGAACAAGGGCAAGACGGAATTGCTTTCACTGCTAACATGCCAACAGAAGAGATTTTTACAGCTCCACACAACAAAAAAATTAACGGAAAAGTTGTAAATGCCTTGCCACTTGTTAACAACGGCAACATCATAGATAAATTCTGCATTACATTTAAAGATGGAAAAGTTGTAGATTATTCTGCAGAAGTTGGC
This sequence comes from bacterium, assembly GCA_963619835.1. GTDB lineage: Bacteria > Bacillota > Clostridia > Christensenellales > CAG-314 > Fimimonas. Next base: position 13,198 of record CAVEYD010000016.1, read on the forward strand.
TACGATGCATTGAATGGTCTTTTAACATCTGACAAAGGTGTCCTTTCTCTTGGAGAAATTGCTTTGATTGGCAAAAACAGTCCTATTGCCGAAAGCGGAATACTATTTTTCAACACACTTTTTGACGAAAACGCAAGTTGCCACCTTGCATTTGGAGCAAGCTATCCGACAACAGTTAAAAACGGAAACTCCATGACAGACAAAGAACTTGCCGAACACGGAATGAACAGCAGCATACATCACGTAGACTTTATGGTAGGCACAAAAGATATCGATATTGACGGAATTTCCTACGACGGAACAGTAACACCACTGTTTAGAGACGGAGAATGGGTAATTAAATAGTTATTAAAGAAGGGATAAAAAATGTATAAACTTGAGATGCACCTCCACACTCTTGGAGGATCGCCTTGTGCAATGACAGGCGCAAAAGATATTGCACAGCTTTATGCATCGAACAACTACGACGGAATTGTTTGCACAAACCACTTTAACAGATATTTGTGCGACAACTACTACAACAAAGGCTCCGAACTAAAAAATGTCCAGTATTGGTTAGGTTGTTTTCACGAACTCAAAAAAGAATGTAGTACCTACGATATAGATGTGTTTTTAGGCATGGAGCTATTGATTGATAGCTTAACGTATTACAAACCAAATCCCCCTTATGCTGAAATGCTAATCTATGGCATAAGCGAAGAATGGCTTTTGTCAAATCCGTACAAACTTTTTGCACTATCACTTGAAGAACTCTATGAAACTTGCAAAAAAAACAACTGGATTATATCACAGGCTCATCCCTTTAGAGATAAAATAAATGTACAATCCCCCATTTTTTTAGAGGGGGCCGAATTCTTTAATGGCCATCCGCACCAACAAAATCACAATGATTTAGCAAAAGAGTTTGTAGAAAAAAACAATCTATTAAAAACTTGCGGTACCGATTTTCACTGTACAGGTGTTGACTGTTGCGGTGTTTACTTGGAAAATCCAATTCACAGCAACGAACAATTAGTAACCGAGCTAAGGAAAAGAACACACAAACCTTTTTACAAAAACGGAATAATTATTGAACAATGAAAGAAAACGAACAAATTAATTCCACAAACAACCAATGCGATGATGCTATCGATAGCGTACCACAGCAAAAAAACGACAAAAAAAATAAGCCACAAAGCAAAATTAAAAAGTTTTTTAGATTTTTACAAATACTGATATCACTATTCGGAATAGCATACTTCGCATTTTATTCAACATGGCGAATTATCAAAAATGCTCATGATTCAGTACTTTTACCGTATATTATCACAGCCACAATCAGTTATATTTTAATAAGTATAGTTTTGATATTTGTCAAAATCAACAAAAACTGCACAAAAAAAAGTATAAAAAAATTAAAGTTAACAACAAAAATAGTAAAGTTATTTCAAAACTTATTGTTTTTATGCGTATCCGTTTTAGTGCTGTTAGACAACATAAAAATTCTTCAAAGCGACTACAGTTTTAAGCTTGTTTTTTTAACAATAATTAATGCATTATTGTTATTTCTAAAAGTGCTAATGACGATTATTAAAATTGCACTAACAAGTAAAAAATTGGCAAATCAATTTAAAACCAACAAAAAAGCAGAAAAATAACCTAAAAAATAAAGACGTATAAAATTACGTCTTTATTTTTTTGAATAATTTTTAAAGATTTTTTGATTAGAAAAAAATTACAGACCAAGAATTTTTTCACAAGAATCTACCACAAGCTTAAAACTTTCTTCTTCAAAAGGCGAAAGCAGACCACACTCTGAAAGCAACTCCGTAAAAGGTTTTGTTCCACCGTAATCAAGAAATTTAATATACTTTTTGAATGCCTCTTGATAGTTTTGCTGAGAAAGTGCTAAAAACTGCAAAGCAGTAAATTGTGCAAAACAATAGTCTATATAGTAAAACGGGCTTTCAAAAATATGTGCTTGTCGTTGCCAACGACGTCCGTCTTGTAACGCAGGGATACCTTCCGTTGTCATATGTGGCAAAAATTGCTTTTCCAACTTATTATAAAAATCGTTTCTTTCTTTAGGTGTCATGTCAGGATTGTCGTAACAAGTCTGTTGAAAACAATCTACTATCGTTCCATATGGAATAAATGTTACCGCTCCGCCTATATGATTAAATTTATATTCCTCAGTTTTATCTCCAAAAAACAAATCAATCCAAGGATAAGCCAAAAATTCCATTGACATACTGTGCACTTCAGCAGTTTCCATTGAAATACTCGACAAAAACTCGCTATCGATAAAGAATGACTTATAAAACTCAAGCGCATGACCAAATTCATGTGTCAACACATCCACGTCACCGGCAGAACCATTCCAGTTAGACAAAATAAAAGGTAATTTGTACTTAGGTAGACCTTCGCAGTAACCACCGCCCCACTTGCCTTCTCTTGCCATCACATCAAAACACTCGCTCTCGCGCATAGTGTCAAACAATTTTCCGGTTTCTTGAGACATTTCATTGTACATTTTAGAAGCATTGTCAAACATTTGTTCCGGAGTTCCGATGGGTTTAGGTTCTTCAATCGTAAATACGCTGTTATCGTAATAGTATTGTTTATCAATACCAAGATCTTTTCCGACCTTTTCTCTAATCTTTGTCGCAAGTGGGACAAGATACTTAAGAACGTTTGCACGGAAACGGGCAATGTCTTCCTTTGTGTAGCAATTGCGTTGCATTTGCAAATAGCCTAAAGGCGAAAATCCATCGTACCCGAGCTTACGTCCCATTTTTGTACGAATTTTAACAAGCTTGTCGTAGATCTCATCAAGTTGTTCTTTGTTATCTTCCAAAGCTTGTCCCCAAGCATAAACTGCTTTTTTGCGCAACTCTCTGTCTGGATGCGTAAAATACTTGCCAATGCCTGCCATAGTAAGTTTTTCACCATTAAAATCTATTGTTATGGTACTCATTAGCTTTGTATACAAAGTGGTAATTTTGTTTTGCTCCACTCGTTCGTCAACAATACGCGGATCGGCTGCATCAACTTCCATTTGAATGTTCTTAAACATTACCGGCGGAAAACGTTTTTCAAGCTCTGTACGGAAAGGACTGTTTAAATAACATTGCGAGATTTTAGCATTTGCCACAGATATTTCCGGGCCTATCTCATCGAGATAGTCTTGCTCTGCAGCATAAAATTCATCACGTGTATCTTGTGTAAAACGAATAAACGCAATACGAATATTTGTTCCAAAATCAATACTATAATCCTTGTATTCCTCATGAATTTTATAAAACTCTTCAACACTTTTTGCATTGTTAAAGCGATTTTCAAATTCTGCAAGTTTAGAGAGCACTTCTGCTTTATTCGGTCTTTCGTATTTTATTTGAGAAATCTTGGTCATAAAAAACTCCTTGATTATAAATTTACTTTTATTAAACTATTGAAAACTTACAAACACTATTTAGATTGTTTTACTGCTTGCGTTTTCTACCTTTGATGTGAAATCAGCAACAATCTTTGCATATTTTTCTTTATCTACCGTAAAACTACTGGCATGTTTTGCTCCGTCAATCAAATGTATTTCAGACAATTTAGATTTTGAAACATTAAACATATCTTGCGAATTGTGTGGGAAAATGTATCTATCTGCTTTTCCATGAACAAAACAAATTGGTGTTTCACTTTTTTCAACTGCCTCAATAGGTCTAAATTTTTTAAAATCATAACCGAATCTTTTTTTCGCCATGCAGTTTGCAAAGTCAACAATAGGAAATCCCGGAAGATGCACAACTTCTTTGCAAACTTCCCTATAGTATCTCATTGTGTCAGAAAAAGGACAATCAGCCACAACAAAATCAATATCTTTCCTTAATCCCAACACTCCCAAAACGGTAGCAGCCCCCATGCTTTCTCCATGAAGCCCCACAAAAGAATCATTTCCAAACTCAGCTTTAACCTTATCCACCACATTAGACAAATCGTATTTTTCGTAGAATCCCAAAGTGGTAAAATCGCCATCACTTTTCCCGAAGTACGCATGATCGTACACACACACATCATAGCCAAGATCGTAAAAGATTTTGGCATATTTAAGCGAGTTTAGGTGATTCCATGTATGACCATGGGCAATTACAACTACCTTATGAGCTTTTTTATCATCATGATTTGGAGAATAAATAAATTCGCCTACTATATTTCCTTGTTTTCCGACTACCGAAAAGGGCTTTCTTTTCCACTCATTGTCATAGATAGAAAAATCAAATTCATTTAGCTCTGCTGCATGAACTCTAGCCTCTTCATAAGTATGCGGACGTGGTTTTGTTGCCATATTTAAAACAATTCTACTTATAACATATGCAAGTATAGTGTATGCAACAACTAAGCAGCCCAAAACTATCAATAAAATAAAATACCAATCCATAAAAACCTTCTTTTATTCCAAAAAATCGAACAATTTAAAAAAATCACACCATTATCAAGAAAAATTTATTTTTCTTCTAAGATAACACCTGTTTTGTTAGATTCTACAAGTTTAAAAATATCATTTGCGACTTCCAATGGTTCGTAAACATGCGTACCTGTTTCTTTGCAAAATGCTTCAGCTTCCTCAGCAGAATAACATTTTGTCATTTGTGTCAACACAAAGGGGGGACAAACACAATTGACATTTATTGGTACAAAACTCCATTCTTTTGCAAGACTTTTTGTTAAACCAACAACCGCATGCTTTGACATACTATACGCAACCTCACAAGACGCTCCATGAATTCCCCATATAGACGAAACATTTACCACACACGGATTTAACGATTTTTTCAACAATTTAAAGGCACATTTGCAACAAATATATGGAGAAATTGCATTTATTTCAAATGTTTTTTTTGCGTCATCAATTGATAAGCTATCAATTGTGCCTTCAAAACAAACACCTGCATTGTTCACCAACACATCTAACTTTTTGAAATATTTTGCAATGTAATCAAACATCATTTCAATTTCATTTTGATTTTGCAAGTCTGCCTTGTACAGGTGCGCATCTCCACCATCATTATTTATTTCTTCACAAAGTTTTTTTGCCAAATCACCACTTTTATTATAATTTACTATCACTGTATATCCGTTTTTGGCAAACAGTTTGGAAGTTTCAGCTCCGATTCCTCTTGAACCGCCCGTTACTAATACAATTTTCATGTTAACATTTTAGTACAAAAGTCAATAATTATCAATGTTTTTTAGCATTTATCTGCAGAATCCGTTGACAAAATTTCCCACTCATTCATTACTTGTTCCAATTCGCTATTCGCACTTTCCAACTCGTCTGTTATCGCCTTCATTTTTGTGTAATTTGAAACAATTTCCGGCATGGACAATTGCTTGTTTAGCAAATCTATTGTTTCCTCAATGTTAGTGATTTTTTCTTCACATTCCTTAATTTTTTTGTTTCTGTTTGTTTGCTCCGCACGTTGCTTTGGCGTGCGATACTTATTTGGAGTAACGCTCGCTTTCAGTAACGGCTTTTCAATATACTTCTTTTTTGCAAAGTCATCATAATTGCCATTGTAACAAATTATTTTGCCGTTTTCCAATTCTGCAATTTGACTGCTTATAGCATTTACAAAATATCTATCGTGCGAAACAAACAACAACGTACCTGTGTATAATTTAAGTGCTTCTTCCAATGCCTCTCTACTTGGCAAATCTAAATGGTTTGTAGGCTCGTCAAGCAACAAAAAGTTGCAATCTTTTGCCATAATCATTGCTAATCCAAGTTTAGCACGCTCGCCACCGGACAAACTACTCACACTTTTGTAAACGTCATCAGCGCCCAAATTCACCTGTGCAAGCAAGCTACGCACCTCCGTTTGAGACATACGGCTATTGTTAAACCAAAGTTGTTCCAACACCGTAAGGTTTCCTTCAAGATTGGAATTTTCCTGATCGTAATATCCCAAACGAACATTTTTACCCAAAATTATGTGAGAAAAATCAAAAGCATTTTGTTCAGCGATCCTTTTTATCAGAGTACTTTTCCCCGTACCATTAAGCCCTAGCAAAGCAACCTTTTGACTACGCCTAACTTCCAAATTTACATGCTCCAACACTTTTTTTTCACCAAAAGAAACGGAGAAATCTCTAACTGTTAATGGAATTTCAGAAGGTTCACTTGTGTAAGAAAAGATAAATCTTGGCGGTTTTACTTGATCAAACGGTTTTTCCACAAGAGTCATTTTCTCTAAAGTTTTTTCTCTTGATTTTGCCATATCTGCAGTAGAAGCTCTAACCTTATTGCGTGCTATGTAATCTTGCAATTTTGCAATTTCTTTCTGCTGCTTTTCATACTCACGACCTTGAGTTAGCACTTTTTCTGCTTTCAAATTTTTGTATTTAGTGTAATTTCCATTATAACATGTAACAGATTTATTTTCAATATCCCAAATTGTGGAACATAGTTTGTCCAAAAAATATCTATCATGAGAAACAACAATCAACGTGGATTTTTTTGAGGAAAGGTAGTTTTCAAGCCAGTCCAAAGTTTTATAATCGAGATGATTTGTCGGCTCATCCAATACAAGAAGTTCAGGATTTAATAACAATAATTTACAAAGAGCTGCTTTTGTTTTTTCGCCTCCGGACAAGGTTGAAACAATCCTATCCGAAAACTCATCCATTCGCATGCCTGATAAAACTGTTTTTACCTTTTGTTCACAAAAATACGCCTCGGATACATCTGCTTGCACACTCAGTCTATGATACTTTTCAGAAAGCAAGACATACTGATTTTTTTCGCAACAAGCCATTTTCTGAGCTACATTGTTTATCTCTTCTACTAGTTTTAACTGTTCAGAAAAAACGCTTAACAATTCTTGATACAATGTGTTAGAGGAAACAAAATCACATTTTTGTTTTAATATTCCAATCGTTAATCCGGATTTTTTAGATATTGTTCCCCCGGACAAATCATTTTCGCCTATAATGCACGAGAGCAAAGTACTTTTACCTACACCATTTGCACCGACAATTCCAATGTTTTCTCCTTCTTTTACATCCAAATTGACGTTTTTAAAAATAGTAGTTTCGCCATATTTAAATTCAGCAGATTTAATTTGTAATAACATTATTTGAACCAATTATTTTAAAATTTAAATAAAAATATTTACCAATATTTTTAGTATTTTTACATATTCGATGTAAAAATAAACAGTGATAGTTTGCATGCATCGCACCTTGGTTTTACACAAGACATGTTTTACACAGGACATGTTTTAAATTATATTTTTTATAAACATAGTTTAAAGAATATGGGACAAACATTTTTTTAAAGGAAAAGACGGCGTTTTTACGTCGCCTTTTCAAAGCTATGTTTCTATTTTTTTAATTTAACATTTTTGGATAATCCAAACAAATACAAAAATAAATGAAGCAAAAACGGCGTTGCTAAAATTTCAACAAGCAACAACAATATTTCTTCTCTGTTCAAATCAACATACTCAAAAATCATACGACATTGCGGTATGGATATGCCACACAAGACGATCAACCAAACTGCGACGTAAAGTATTTTTTTCCAAACTACATCAAAAGGCTTGCATGCCACAAACAAAGCGAACAATCCTCCAAAAGTGTATGTTATAGTTACAAGAGTACTCAACTCATCCGGCGTCGAGACAATAGACGGTGTTGTAAGAAACTTTAACAAATACAATGAAGCTGTTGTTACAACAAAAGTAAGAGATGCTGGCAAACATTTTTTCAAAACATTTCCCAAAAATTTACCCTTAATCAAACTTTCGTTTGGTTGCAATGCCAAAATTGTTGTAGGAAGGGCAACAATAACCCACTCCAAAAGTAACGTCCGAGTGTTTGTAAGAGGAGTTGTAAAAGATTGATTCCACCCAAAATGCAACAAAATCAACATAAAGTTTAACACAATAACGTAAAGCGTTTTCATAAAATACATACTTGTAGCGCTTTGAATATTGTTTACCACTCTCCTTCCTTCGGAAACCACTTTCGGTAAAGCCGAAAAACTATCGTTCAACAAAATCAAATGAGAAACTTTTCTTGCAGCCTCCGAACCTCCTGCGAGAGAAATACTGCAGTCTGACTCTTTCATTGCAAGTATGTCGTTTACGCCATCACCGGTCATTGCCACTGTAGATCCGTATTTGCGCATCGACCTAACAAGAAGTGCCTTTTGTTCGGGCGAAACACGACCAAAAACAGTGTACTTGTTTGCTGCATCAGCCACCTGTTCATTCGTAAGACCATCCAAACTAATAAAGTTTGATGCATTATCAACACCGACACGAGTAGCTATGTTGCTTACAGTTATTGGATTATCACCGGATATTATCTTTATTGAAACGCCATTCTTTTTAAACCACGAAATTGTTTCTTCAGCATCGGGTCTAATATGATCTTCTATAACAATAATCGCAACAGGTCTGCGAACATTGGGGAGTTGCCCCTTATTGATAGTTCCGTTAGAGTGTGTTAAAAGCAAAACTCTAAGTCCCTCTTTAGCATACTTTTCTACAATTTCGCCTACACGTTGATTATCTGTCTTTAAAACAAATTCAGGAGCACCTATGATGTATGTGCCGGCACCGACAAATGAAACAGCAGAACACTTCCTTTCGGAAGAAAAAGGTACAACTGCAGCTGAAGCAAGAACAGCATTTTGCGGATTACCAAAATAATCTTTTAAAGCCTTACTGGTCAAATTATCAGCCTTAAGTGCAGAATTCATCGAAGAAACTATTTCTCTAATAGTATATGATGGTTTTCCGGAACGAAGATCAATGGCATCCACCACACGCATTGTTCCGTCAGTAATTGTTCCCGTTTTGTCCAAACATAATGTGTCAACACGAGCAAGCATTTCAATACAGTACAATTCTTGTGCCATAGTGCCGTTTTTAGAAAGTCTCAAAAAGGAAGCGCCTAAGGCAACACTTGTAAGCAAAAAAGGTCCTGCCGGAATCATCGATATGATTGAACCTGCAGTTGATTTAATAGAATTACTGATAATCAAATCACTGCGGTCAAACAAAGAAAAATTATTCCAATTCACACCATTTCCGGTTGCGTTTATTATAAACAAGCAAACTGCTGTCGGAACAATAATAATAGCAACAAAAATCAAAATTCTTTTTAACGAAAGCAACATTTGAGAACGTGGCTTTTGATATTGCTTCGCCTTGCCGGTTAACCCCGCTATGTAGTTATACTTACCTACGGCACAAGCTTGTGCAGAACAGCTTCCGGCAACTACATAACTTCCGGCATAAAGTTTGTCTCCAACCTTTTTTAAAACGGCATCACTTTCACCGGTCAAAATAGATTCATTAACTTCAACAAATCCATCGAGAACTACACCGTCTACAGAAATTTGTTCCCCCACTTTAAGCAGAAAAACATCATCCAAGCAAATATCTTTAATTGAAATTTCTTTTTCGGTGCCGTTTCTAACGACTTTTACATGTGGCTCAGTGATCAAATTAAGCTTATCCAAAGTCTTTTTTGCTTTAATTTCTTGCATAATAGCTATAAACGTATTAGCAAAGACAACAGGCAAAAATGTGCATTGCATAGGCATACAGTAATACAACAAAATTGCTGCAATAACAAAGTAAATTATGTTAAAAAATGTAAAAATATTAGAAAAAATAATTTTTGCAATGCTTTTACTTTTTTTGCTCGAATCAAAATTTACAAGTCCTGCTTCAATACGAGATTGAACTTGCTGATCATTTAAGCCCTGATTAATTTCCACGTCAAAACGCTCGACGGTGGTTAAGTCGAGTGGAAGTTGTGGCTTTTTATTTTTTTTCTTTTTTGATTCATCGTGTTTTACATTCGAAGTTTCTTGCTGAACATCCGATGTCGTCTCACTTTTTTCAACAGATTCTTCGTTCAATGCTTTTTTTTCAACACTTTGATCATGCATTGCATTTTTTTTCTTCATGAATGTATTAAATTTAGTTTAATCGACGGAAATCAATTCTCCGCTTTGGTAACGTAAAATTTGATTGTACCCTTGTTCTTGCAATTGTTTAATTTGGAAACTAAAGTTTTTAATGCGTTTATACACAGACACCTTACCGGTCTTGCGCAGCTCTCGGCATTTATTAGCGACATCAACAAGTTCCTCGGCAGACAAATTTTTGTCGACAATTACAGCTGTGCCAACATTTTGGCCAGCCATATCACGTCCTTCAAGCAAAAGACAAATACGTTCAAAGCCAATGGAAAAGCCGCACGCAGGAACATCTGTGCCGGTGATTTTTCCTATCATTTTGTCATAACGACCGCCACCGCCGACACTGATATTAAGTCCATCTATGGATATTTCATAGATAGTACCTGTGTAATACCCCATTCCGCGTACTAAAGTAACGTCAAACACAACCTTTCCGTTTTTAACCGTTTCATTAGATATACGGATAATATCCGAGACATTAGATGCCACTTCCTGTGGCAAATAATCACCAAGTTCGTTTATACATGTTTCAAGCGGACATTCGGATTTAGTTATCTTTTCAATAAGATCAATAAATGCACTTGCCTTGTCGGAAGCAATTTCGCCAACTTCTTCACGAACGCCGTCAATTCCAATCTTATCTAATTTATCCAAAGCAATAAAAACATTTGATTTTTGTTCATCGGTAAATCCGCATTTTTCAGCCAATGAATTTAGAAGTCTTCTATCCGAAAGTCTAATGGTAACATTGTCAAAACCGAGATTATCAAGTGCTTGCATTGTTGCACTAATCAACTCAATTTCCGCAAGACGCGTTTCTTCTCCGACAATATCGATATCACATTGAACAAATTGTCTAAATCTGCCCCGTTGCGGTCTGTCCGCACGCCAAACATTATCAATTTGCATCGCCTTAAAAACGGAAGGAAGCTTGCCGGAATTGTTACTGTAAAAACGTGCAAGAGGAACTGTTAAGTCGTATCTTAATCCCAAATCGCACAACGAATCTTCCGTAGCATTTTCCAATTTTTCGCCGCGTTTTAAAATTTTGAAAATCAGTTTTTCGTTGTCTCCACCTTGTTTAGAAGTCAACAATTGTATATTTTCTACTGCAGGCGTTTCAATTCGAGTAAATCCAAACGATTCATATGTTTGTTGTATAATAGAGAGAATTTTTTGGCGATGAGAATACTCTGAAGGTAAAAAATCTCGCATTCCTTTAGCAGGCGTTTTGGGTAACATGTTAAACCTCTTTTTAGTAATTTTTTATATAAATCAAGTAAAAATTGAATAAAAGCAATGCAAACATACACAAAATTTTTTTCAATTTTTACAAAGCACTAACCAACAATATATTTATTGTTATCTTGCGGTGCATTAGACATTTCCTTACGTTTTTCTTCGTATCCTTTGCGTCCAAACAAAGCATACGTGGCATTTTTGCCGCCTTCAACTCCGGGTTGATTGTAAGCATCAATGTTCAACATTTCACCGGCATATGCGGTTTGAAGTTGCATAAGGTAAAGCAAAGCGCCAATATTGTACTCATCAACTTTATCCATGCTGATTGTGTAGTTTGCTCTTCCACGTATTGTCAAATTGTATCTGGTAGCATACAATTCCTTGTTGATAAGTTCGTTAAGTGTATGTCCGCAAAGGAAGTTGACATCGGGGAAATCTTTACATCCGTTTGGAATAGCACATTCACTGCGAAAGTTTTCGACTTCAAGGAACGTAATCACCTTGTCAAACGGACCTTCATTGTACAGCTGTACTTGGCTGTGCTGATCGGTAACTCCTAACGATTTAACCGGAGTTTGTCCGGCATTGATAATATTGCCATCTCTATCAACTTCTTTTCCGAGAGATTCGGCCCAAAGCTGACAATACCAATCTGCAACATACTTCAAACTATCCGAGTAAGGCATCATAACACCAACATTTTTGCCTTTCTTCATTGAAATATATTGCAACGTTGCAATTGCAAGAGCGGGGTTTTTAGCGATGTCATCGCTCTTACACAAAACATCCATTTCTTTTGCACCATTTAACATTTCTGCAATATCTATACCCACAACGGCAGCGGGAAGTAGACCTACGGGCGACAGTTCGCTAAAACGTCCGCCTACACCATCGGGAATAAAGAAAGTCTCAAATCCTTCTTCATGAGCAAGTTTAATAAGATTGCCCTTTTTCTCACTTGTTGTTGCAATAATATGCTCACGAGCTTTTCTGCCGAGTTTTTTAATAAGCATATCCATCACAATCAAATACTGGCTCATTGTTTCACTGGTAGCACCCGACTTTGTAATAACATTAAATACTGTTTGCTCCACGTCGATAACGTCAAACAACGCATTCATTCTTTCCGGATCCACATTGTCTATTACATAAAAACGTGGATATTTACGAACTTTCTTAGGCAACTCGTTGTAATACAAATGCTTTAACGCTGTAAACACAGCTATGGGACCTAAAGCAGATCCGCCGATTCCAAGGACCACAAAGTTTTCACAACTGTTCTGTACTCTCTTTGCAACTTGATTTATTCTTTCAACAACTTCGTCTTGGTTATACGGGCTGTCCATCCAACCTTGCATACCTTGACCGCGGTGTTCTTCTACTCCTTTGTGAGCGTTTTTAGCAAGCTGTATATGCGAAGCAAGTTCTTCATCGGTTATTCCTTTGTCTCCAAGCATAGACTGCATCATGTTGTTGTAATTTACTTTTATACTCATACCTTTTTACCTTCTCCATGTTTTTATTTAGTGACAAAAATCAATTTATACTTACAAAAACTTTTGCCACATGATGCAAATATAGCCTTATGTAATGTAAAACATACAATATAGCTATTTTATTTTAACACACAAAATAAAAGTTGTGTACTAATAATCAACAAAAAAATCATTATTAAACCCAAACTTAACAAAAAATATTGAATACACACAAAAAATGGTAT
>CAVEYD010000017.1:0-10091 GCA_963619835.1 bacterium
ATTTTTTATTTACTATCACACGCATAGTATATCACAAAATCAACATTTTTTGTAATTCACATACTTATCATAGACTTAAGATTGTCACATTAAAAAAATCTAACAAAGAAAACAACAATATTATAAATATTCCAATTAAGCAACAAACTACTATGTCCGCAAGTAAAAGTCAATTTTTAATATTCCGTTTTCGCTATGTCCAAGCCCAAAAAATTCGTTTTTGCAGTAAACTTTAAAAACCTTTTCATTAGTCAAAACATTTACACGTCTACCGCAACAAATATCGTCAAAATATTTTTCTTCGAAACAAATTGTAGGTAAATCTTTAAGCGGAAAGTCTATTGGCAAAATACACTTATCGCCAAATAATTTTACTTCGTCAAGCGTAAAGCTGTCTTTTATATCAAAGCATCCGCTAGATAACCTAATGAGCCCGCTCATGTATCCCACAGTGTTAAGACTTAACGCAAGATCCCTTGCAAGCGAACGAATGTATGTGCCACCGCTACACTTAATATCAACAACAAATGTATCTTTAGTACATTGCCTTACTAAATTATATTCAAAGATTTTTATTTTTCTAGCCTTCAGTTCAACATCAATGCCACTTCGTGCCAAATCGTATGCTCTAACACCGCCAACCGATAATGCCGAGTACATCGGCGGTACTTGGTCAATTTCACCAACAAAAGTAGCCAAACATTTTTCGACTTGCTCCATGGAAGGCAAAATATCACTTCTGTCGGTAATAGTTCCGTAAGCATCTAAAGTATCGGTTGTAATGCCAAAAGTAAAAAAAGCTCTGTAATACTTAACTTTGTTTGTCAAGTAATCAAAAAGCTTTGTTGCCTTACCAACAGCAATCGGCAAAACGCCACTTGCACCGGGATCGAGTGTTCCCAAATGACCGACTTTCTTTTCGTGTAACACATGTTTAATGCAAACAACAATATCACTTGCAGTTGCACCAACAGGTTTAAGAACATTTATAAAACCGTTCATATCGTAAACCCGACAACACGAACAATTTTTTCAATAACGTCTTCCAAAAATCCTGAAATCATGCAACCCGAGGCCAACAAATGACCACCGCCACCAAATTGTTCGCAAACTTCTCTAACGTTAAAATCTTTTCCACGCATGCTTACTTTGTAAACATTTTCCGAATATTCCGAAACGCAAACACCAACACGCGCCGTATCAACGTTTATAGCAAAGCTAACAAGTCCCGATGTAGCCGACGATTCCAATCCAAATTCATCCAAGTCCGATTTGTTGACATAAAACAGTATCATTTTATTATCATAATACGAACGCAACCTGTTTATAACACGAGCTTGCAACCTTAGCTCACCTATAGACGTGTCTCTAAAAAACACTCTATAAACTTTTTGATTGTCAGCACCTTTTTCAACCAAATCGGCTGCCATCAAAAAACAGTCCTTATCTGTATTGTTGTGAGCAAAATTTCCCGTATCCGTACACAACCCCATGTACAAGTATGTTGCAATGGAACTGTCAATTTCGATATTAGAAAGTTTTAATATCTCATAAACAATTTGGCATGTACTTGCATAGCCATACAAGCAATTATAGCGCGAAAAGTATTCTCCGCCGTGATGGTCGATTGTAAGAGTTTCTTCAAAATCAGCATACAAGCCGGAAAATTCACCTGTACGAAAAATATCCCCGCAGTCAATACTAACAAACAAGTCGTATTTCCCTTCAAATTGACGTTTAATAAGATCACATTCGTCAAATTGTAACAAACTTTTAGAAAGTTCGGAGTCACAAAAAACGTCAACTTTTTTTCCAATCTTTCTCAACGCAAGACAAAGTGCTAGGGATGCGCCAATCGTGTCACCATCCGGGTTTGTATGAGAAAACAAAGCTATTCTGTTGTTTTGGAGCAAAATCTTTGACGCTTGCTCTGTAGTAGTTTTTCTATATTTCATTTAAAATATCGTTAATTTTTTGTGCATAAGACATTGTCGTGTCTAAAATAAAATTAAATTGCGGAACTTTTCTAATATGCATCAACCGTGAAATTTCCTTGCGAATAATCGGCTCGCTATCTTTAATTCCCAAAAAAGTTTGAGCAGCCTTTTCGGCATTTGTAGAATAAATGCTTACATAAACTTTTGCATAAGTCAGTTCTCTATCGGTATCAACTTCCAAAATCGTGTACATTTCTGTAATACGGGGATCTTTAACTTTTTTGGAAAGTAATTCAGCGATATATTTTTTAAATTCGGAGTTTAATTTTTCAACACGATTGCTCATTGTTCAATTTCTTCCATTTGATAAATTTCAAAAACGTCACCGACTTTAATATCGTTGTAATTTACAACCGAGATACCACACTCATAGCCTTGTGCGACTTCTTTTACGTCGTCTTTAAAGCGCTTAAGGGCATTGATTGTACCATCATAAATACTAACGTTATCGCGATAAATACGAACTTTACCGTTACGTACAGCTTTACCGCTAACAACATATCCGCCGGCAACAGTTCCAACTCCTGAAATCTTAAATGTGCTACGCACTTCAACAGATCCGACAATCGATTCTTGGAATTTAGGAGCAAGCATACCTTTCATTGCCGCAGTAACATCATCAACAGCATCATAAATTACATTGTACAAGCGAACGTCAACTCCTTCACGTTCTGCAAGCACTTTTGCATTACTGTCCGCGCGTACGTTAAATCCAATAACAATTGCTTCCGAAGCTTTTGCAAGTATAATATCGGTTTCGTTAATTCCGCCAACACCGCCATGAATGCACGAAACTTTAACTTCATCGTTAGATATTTTCTCCAAACTACTCTTTAAAGCTTCCAAGCTTCCTTGTACGTCCGTCTTTACAACTATATTGAGATTTTTAAGTTGTCCTTCGGAAATTCTTCCAAACAAATCATTCAATGTAAGCGATTGAGATTGACGTGCGCTTTCAAGCTTAATCTTTTCCTTACGTTCTTCAGCAGCCTTCTTAACAAGTTTTTCGTCTGCAACGTACATAAAGTCACCAGCTTGAGGAACTTCACTAAATCCAAGCACCTCTACAGGAATTGATGGGCCTGCAGATTTAACTTTTCTGCCGTGATCGTCAAACATTGCACGAATTTTACCGGTTGCAGCGCCTGCGATAACACTGTCACCTACATGCAACGTACCGTTAGAAACAAGTACAGTTGCAACAGGGCCCTTTCCCTTATCAAGTTTGGCCTCAATAACCGTACCTGTTGCACGTTTGTCAGGGTTAGCTTTTAGTTCCTTCATTTCTGTAACCAAAAGCACACTTTCCAAAAGTTGTTCAAGCCCCATCTTTGTTTTTGCAGAAACAGGAACCATGATTGTATCACCGCCCCATTCCTCGGCAAGAAGTCCATATTCGGTAAGTTGTTGTTTAACTCTTTCCGGATCAACGTGAGGTTTATCCATCTTGTTTATCGCAACAATAATAGAAACGCCTGCGGCTTTAGCATGGTTGATAGCTTCAATTGTTTGAGGCATTACACCGTCATCTGCTGCAACCACAATTATCGCAACGTCGGTTATTTTTGCACCTCTTGCACGCATAGCCGTAAATGCAGCATGTCCCGGCGTATCGATAAACGTAATAAGTTCACCGTTACATTTTACAGTGTAAGCACCAATGTGTTGTGTAATACCGCCTGCTTCACCGCTTGTGACATTTGTATTTCTAATTGCATCAAGCAAGCTTGTCTTACCATGGTCAACGTGCCCCATAACTGTAACAATCGGAGGACGTTTTTGATTGTTTTCCAATCCGTCATCCTCTTGAGCACCGGCAATTGTCTCTTCTGCCGTTTTCTCAAGCTTCAATTCAAGTGTAACGTCATGAAGTCCGGCGATATACTCGGCATAATCAAAATCAACAGTATCGTTGATCGTTTTCATTATACCTTCCTTAAACAGTTGCTTAATGATTTCCGATGCAGTAACACCAATTTTTTCACTCAATGCCTTAATGGAAATTTCTTGAGTTGTAATAACAGCATTTGTAATTTTAGGAGCAACGACTGTAGGAGCCGACTGCTCACTACTTTTTTTCTTGTTACGTCTAACAACCTTATCTTCATCATAATCGGCAGAAAAATCTCTTGTAATAAGATTTTTTCTTCCGACATGCTTTTCCTCAGGATGTTCTTTTGTCTTATTTTTATTTCCGTGACTCTTTTGAGGTTCGTTTCTTGGAATTTCAATAGGAGCAGCTTGGCTTGCACCAAACTTTTTTTGTCCCCCACGTTGAGTAGAAGAAGGACGTTTATCATCGGCATCCTTATTAGCTACAGCGCCACGACCACTTGCTGCATTACGTCCTTTATAAGCGGAATCTCCGTTTTTCTGTTGTTTTCCGCCATCAGCAAAAGTGCGTGTTGTTTTATTTCCGGAAGAAACCGTTGAAGGATGTCTTTGTGCGGAAGTATCCAAAAACTTACGAACTTTAACATTTCCCTTGTCGTCAGTATATGTTTTAACTTCCCTACCGTTTTCGTTGGTAACCACAACAGAAGGTTCAACCGTTTTAGCCTTAGGCTTTTCCAAAACTTCCACAACTTTTTCAGTTTCAGCTTTAATTTCTTTTTGGGGTTTAGCAGCTTTAACCTGTTCAACTTCCTTTTCTTTTGCAGCATCAACCACTTGTTGTTCAACTTTTTCAACTTCTTTTGTGGATTCTTTAACAACCTCTACGCTTTCTACAACGTTAGATTCGGCAGCGACAGCCTCTTCGACAACAAAAGATTTTTTGCGTTTAGAAATCTCAGCAGACAAATCTTGTGCACGTTTTTTAAGCGACAGAATTGTCTGTTGTAAATCTTTTGCAGTATTCAAAACGTTAGTTTTTACATTTTTAACATTTTCAAAACTTTTGTTTTGTTGCGTATTAGTAGTATTTGCCATTATAACCTCCAACAATCTACTTCAAATTTTCACGAATAGCATCCGCCAACGATTTATCACAAATCGCCAATGCTTTACAATTTTTTTTAGACAACGACTCGTAATCTTCAATTGTCTCAAAAAATATATTTTTTTCTATAGCACATTTTTTTAGTCTACTAACCGAATTTTCGGAAAGAGATTTAGTCGCCAAAATCAGGTACATTTTTTTGCGATAAACAACAATATTGTCAACGCCAAAAACTGCCGATCCTTTTCTAACTGCAAATCCTATGTAACTTTCGATTTTACTGTTCAACTAAGTTCTCCAATTCTTCAGCAACCGATTCCAAAGAGAAACCGTTTACTTTTGCAAACGATTTGTTTTTCAAAGCTTTTTCAACACATTGTTTGCTCGGACAAAGATAAACGCCTCTTCCTTGTGCTTTTCCTGTTTTATCAATGATTACGCCATTTTCAGTGTTTACGATTCGTATAAGCGATTTTTTATCTTTCATCGTTCTGCACGAAACACACATTCTTTCCGGCACATGACTAACTTTTGACATATCAAAATATTTTTATTGTTCCTCATGGACATTGTCAAACATACCGCTCTTCATTGCATTACTATACGACTTAACATCAATTTTCCAACCCGTCAAGCGAGCTGCCAAGCGAGCATTTTGACCTTCCTTACCAATAGCAAGAGAAAGCTTTTCATCGGGAACGATTACTTTTGCTTCTTTAGTGTCTTCATCTGCTTGTACAATAAGTACTGTAGCAGGACTAAGTGCACGAGCAATAAAGTCTAAAATATCGTTGCTCCAAGGAATAATATCAATTTTTTCTCCACCTATTTCGGAAACAATTGCATTTACACGTGCACCCTTGTTACCAACGCATGCACCGACTGCATCAATTTCCGGATCGTTTGAGTAAACTGCCATCTTTGTACGGAAGCCGGCTTCACGAACGATTGCTTTAATTTCAACAATTCCCGCACGGATTTCCGGCACTTCGTTTTCAAACAATTTACGAATAAATTGAAAACTGCTACGAGAAAGTGAAACTTGTGCTCCACCAACACCATCGCGAACACGCTTTACGATAACTTTTATTTTATCGCCCGGATGATATTTTTCTCCGGGAATTTGGTCAGCAACCGCAAGCACTCCTTCCAAAGAATTTTTGCCAATTTCAACAAAAATTGTTCCGTCATCCTTAACGCGAGTAACAACGCCGATAAGCATTTCGTTTTCCTTATCGGAGTATTGACTAAACGTAACATCACGTTCTGCTTGATGCAAGCTGTTGATAATAACCTGTCTCGCATTTTGTGCTGCAATACGTCCAAATGTACGAGGATCAATTTCGGTCAAAACCTCATCACCGATTTTGTAAGACTTCTTAATTTCTTTTGCAGCTTCAAGAGAAATTTCCGATTCGGGCGTTTCTACGTTTTCAACTACAGTTTTGGAAATGTAAGCTCTAATGGTAAATTTTTCAGGGTTTGTAGAAATAGAAATATTAGATTGTTCACCAAAACTTTTCTTGCATGCCACAGACAATGCACTTTCAAGTGATTCAATCACTTTTTCTTTACTAATACCTTTTTCTTTTTCAAGTTCGTCAAGCGCCAAGAAAAACTCTTTACTTGTCATAATTATTCCTCCTAAAACTCAATTATCGGCTCGATTTTTGCCGCATCTTTTTTTACAAAAACTTTTTTATTTTTACCTACAACAATGGTAAAAGTGTCATCGTCAAAATCTGTCAATATTCCCTTATACTCTTTTTTGCCGTCTAAAGGCTTGTAAAGCTTAACGGAAATTTCTTTATTCAAATTGCGTCTAAAGTCTCTCTCTGTTTTTAATGGTCTGTCGATTCCCGGAGACGAGACGTTAAGTGTATACGAACATTCAATAGGATCAAGCTCATCCAATGGCGCATCAATTGCCCTATGTAATAGCTCACAGTCATCAATTGTAACTCCACCGTCTTTGTCAATTACGATAGTCAAATTCATCCCGTCAGGTTTCTTTTCATAGAGAACTTCCAAAACTTCCAAACCAAAGCCATCGGCAATAGGTTTTACAAGTTGAAATACACTTTCAGATACTTTTCCCATAAAAACTCCTTACATAAATTTGAGAGTGGAGAAAAAAACCCCACTCTCACCATAGCAAAAAATTAACTTTGGTAAGAAAAATTGCAAAGTAAAAATCAATAAATCTAAACATACTTCACAATTTTTACAAACAAATTATATCACACCCAAATTATTATTGCAAGTATTTTATTTATAATAATAAAAATATGATAACAAAAAAAACAAACACAAAAAATCGATGCCTAAAATTACCACATACAAAAAAAAAGAAAAAAATGTTAACACATTCGCATTTGATAATTCTGCCTCAAATCTTCTGTTGACACATTACCTTATCGAAGAAAATCAAGCCACGATTCATCTAAAAAATGTTTGTTAAACCTTAAATTTTAGAATTTTCACCTAAAACACAAATAGCTTTTGCAACAGCTAAAGCCGAATGTTTACAAAAGTTTTCAGATGCACATGTAATTCCAAGCGACTTACTCACTTCTGCAACCGAACCGCAATTAGGCTTTTTATCAAAGTAGCTTCTGTCCCACAAAGTGGATATTAGCTCAGTTTGTCCGTCCGTCAAGTTGGAAAAATTAAATCCAACCGGTGCGGCATAGTAATTCAAAAACTTTAAAAAAGATCCAAGATTGTTTCCTACCAAATTAAATCCAAAAACAAATTTATACAAGTCCGCAATTACTTCGGAAATTGTAGGACAGTAAACCAGCTTTTCCACAGTAACGTCGCAAGTCGAAAGCAATTTAGCATCAACAGAAATTTCAGGATTTATATTTGTAAAGAAAACTTCAGTGACGTGTCCGTTTTGTATTTTTACAGCACAAATTGACACAAGTTTGTCTTTAGTAAAGTCCAAGCCCGTTCCGTTGTAATGCAAAACGACACAGTTATTTCCGACAAAATCATCACTCACAAGGTCATTCGACGAAAAAGAAATTTGTCTAAATTCCTCATATTTTGTCGGTTTAACAACAACATATTCGTTTGGAACTTCTTTAAGATAAGTCGGTTGCAAGGAAATAGGCAAAATATTACACTTGCACAAGTCGTAAACTAAAATTTCTAAATTTTGTGAGAAGTCGTTAAATACAACCTTTCCTCTTACCACAACCGACAGTCCATCAAACAAATTCATCATTCGTTGCAATTTTTTTCCGTTAGTTGCGGATTTTCTTTGACGAATTTTTTCAAGTTCGTCGTCGGTTTTATCTGCATGCGTAGCACGTAATGCATCAATATCTTCAATATCCAACTTGCAAAACATTACACAATTTATTTTAGAACCGCTATCGTCCGACAAAGCAAACTTACAAATTTTCATATTTGGGTTGTTTTGAGACGATTTCAAAGTTTTGTCAGAAATTTTTCCGCAAACAACAACACTTTCGGTTGGTTTTCTTACGTCCGATATGTACATTGGAGAAGCATCGATCAACTTTCCAATACATTTTTCAACATTTTCAACATGAAAATATCTGGAAGGTTTAAGCAATTCTCTATTTACAGCCAAGCTTACAAGTCTTTCTTGATCTGCAAAATCAACGACAACAACATCTTCTTTGTTTTCGGTCAAGCTAAACTCCACATTGTAACAAGTGTATTCGCTCACAATCGAAGTGATTTGCTCAACAAAGCCAGAAAGTTCCATACTAAGCTTATCAACACTATTTACAAAGAAATTTACCGAGATACTCTTTTCTACAATCTTAACAAGCGTTTTTTCCTTATTTATCTGATAAATGGGGAATCTCTTTTTTAACAATTCAGCAATATACCTTCTAAAAGAAACTTCCGTAAATTTGTCGTCAACAAATGAAACAATGCCCAAGTATCCCTTAGGAATTTGTTTCTTTACGCACTCTGTAATGCTTTTTCTTGTGTCATCGTCAAGTTTAGCCACATCAAAAAAAGAGACAGACACAAAAACTTTGTGTTGAATTTTATCTACACGAATACTGCGTGTACGCAAATCATTAAGTTGTGGAAAATTCTCATGCAAACTTTCAACAATCATACAATAAACACTACCTCAAAAGCAAAAAGCTTTTGTTTCTATTTACATTTTTCTTTTACTAATAAATCAATCTCTTTTTTTAAAGTACTAACTGCCGTTTCGGCATCAAGTTTTTTAAGCAAAACTCCGTTTTTAAACAAGACAAAATTTCCGTTTGAACCTGCAATACCAATATCGGCATCCTTGCATTCTCCGGGGCCGTTAACTTCGCACCCCATGACCGCAACTTTAATCTTGCAAGGAATATTTTTTACATAATCAAAAACTTCCCTTGCTGTTCTTTCTAAATCAACCGAGCATCTCCCACATTTAGGGCAGGAAACAAATTGCACTTGTTCTCCTATATTCAAAGCTGACAAAATTCTTTTTGCGGCATACACTTCTTCAACCGGATCCGCCGTCAATGAAACCCTAATTGTATCACCAATTCCGTCACAAAGAAGCGAGCCTATTCCTATCGCATTTTTCAAAATGCCTGTTTCGGGCAACCCGGCTTCAGTAACTCCCAAATGCATTGGATATCCAAGTTGAGCAACAAGTCTGTTTGTTTCAATAGTTTCTGCAACATCACTGCTTTTAACCGAAAGGACAATATTGTCGAAATTATTGTTCTCAAAAAAATTAACATAGTCCACTAAATTTTTGTACAATGCAACATTTTTTGAGCCGTATTGCAAAAGCGCTTGCTTATCAACCGAACCACCGTTTACGCCAATGCGAATTGCCGCATTATGCATTTTTGCGCATTCAACAACTTCTTTTAGATGATTTTTCGGTATATTTCCGGGATTAATTCTTATCTTATCTGCACCGGCCTCTAAAGCGCCTATGGCCAACCGATAATCAAAATGAATATCTGCAACAAGCGGAACACTAAAAGTCTTTTTTACTTTTGCAAACCCTTCTACAGACTGTTGATTCGGCACGGCAATTCTTACGATATCGCATCCCGCAGCACACAACCTTCTAATTTGTTCGCATGTTGATTCGAAATCCGTTACGGGAACATTCGTCATAGACTGAATAGTAATTTTCCCGTCACCGA
>CAVEYD010000017.1:10101-24154 GCA_963619835.1 bacterium
AAAAAAAATTGCTTTTTCTCTACAACAAAAATTGATTAAAAAATTCAAATATTATTTTTAAAGCTTTAACAAGTCTATCAAAATCATTAAAGCAATTAGCACTATCAGTCCAATTCCGTTAATATAAGCTTCAACTTTTCTGTTTAATGGCTTCTTGCGTATCCATTCAATAATTACAAAAACCATTCTGCAACCGTCAAGTGCGGGGACCGGCAACAAGTTAAAAACTGCCAAGTTAACAGAAATAAGCACAATCAAAAGAAGTACGCTAGAAAATCCATAGCTAACAACCGTTGTAATGGTAGAAATTGTTGTAATGGGGCCGCCCAAATCGTTAACAGACGTAGCACCGGTAAAAATGCCGCCTAACGAACGTAAAATCACAAGTCCCGTTTCACAACAATAAGGAAAAATTCTTCCCAAACTACGCCATCCGTATTTATGAACGCCATAACTTGGACTAATACCTAATCCTGTATACGTTGATTCATTTATATTATCAACCGAAAGAAGACTTTTCGAAAGAGAAACATCGTAAAAGTTTCCGTCACTTGCATAAACAGTAAGTGAAATAGCGTCAGAGCCACAACTATTTAGATATTTCTCAAAATCACCGACTTCCTTCAAAATATTACCACTGATCTTATAAACCATGGTGCCACTTGTAAGTGTGATTTTTGTTCCATCCTCATATTCTTTCAATACTAAATCAGTGTCTAAATCATCTGCAAGATAAGCATTAGTAAATGTTCCTTTTTTTGCAGTAATTGTCTTAAAAGTGCCATCACTTTTTAACACTTTTATAGTCAAGTCATCCTTTGACATATATCTACTAAGGCTATCGATTATAAAAACTTTTCTTCCGTTTATTTCGTAAATAATATCATCCTCTGACAAAGTTTGAACACTTTCATCTGCGTAGCCAAAAACCGTTCCAACCTTTGCGACAGTCTCGCCGTAACATCCAAACAAAATAGCACAAACTAAAAGTGCCGAAAGAAAGTTAAAAAACGCACCACAAAAAAGCACAATCAATCTCTTCCACGGTGCTTGCTTGTTAAAAGCGCCTTCACTTTCGTTCTCTTCGTCCTCTCCTTCAAAAGCACAGTATCCGCCCAATGGTAAAAGTCTCAGCGAAAAAACCTCTCCGTCTTTTTTTGTATGAGAAAAAACTTTAGGCCCCATGCCTACCGAGAACTCATTTATTTTAAATTTCAACAATTTTCCGGCAGAATAGTGTCCAAACTCATGTATTGTAACCATTATCATCAAAATGACAAAAGCCAACAAAACATGCCAAATAGTTTGAACAACCGAGCCGAAACTACACATAAGATCCATCATAAATCAATATTTTTTCCAAAATAATTATACTATGTCTATAATAATATTCTATTATCGATAAGTTTTTTAGTATAATTTCTCGACGATTCATCAAATTTCATTATATTGCCTACAGAAAGTTCAAAATCATTACACTGTTTTTCAAACTTTTCAATGGTAGAACAAATTATCGAATAAAAGTCATTAAATGCAATTTTAGATTTCAAAAAACTTTCGACGCAAACATCATTGCAAGCATTCATAACCGTCGCGCAAAGCGGATGTAATTTATCAATTTCGTATCCAAGTTTAGCACAAGGAAATTTATCAAAATCACATGGTTCAAAAGTTAAATTTAACATATCGTCAAAATTAAGACTTTCTACAACAGCACTGTTTCCGTAACCCAACAAAGCTTGTAAAATTGGCAACCTCATGTCCGGTTTCGCCAGTTGTGCCACAACACTATTATCATTAAATTGAACCATTGAGTGTACAACGCTTTGTCGATGCACCACAATTTTTATTTTGCTTGTCGGCACATTGAAAAGTCTACTAGCTTCCAAAACTTCCAATGACTTATTCATCATCGTTGCGCTGTCAATGGTTATTTTTTTACCCATGCTCCAATTGGGGTGTTTCAAAGCCTTTTTATAATCGACAAGTTTCAATTCATCCTTACTCATTTCATAGAAAGGACCTCCACTTGCCGTAAGTAAAATTTGCTTAACACTTTCACTATTTTCTCCGATACACTGTTTAATTGCAGCATGTTCGCTATCTACGGGAAACAAATTGTTGTCAACTAAATCCGTAACCAATTTACCACCGCAAACTAGAGTTTCCTTATTCGCAAGGCAAACATCAATTCCATTTTTCAAACAGTACAAAACAGCTTCAATAGCAGCGATACCACGCGTTGCAACCACAACAGCATCGCAATTTTTTACAGCTTCCAAAAGACAACTCATGTTTTCGGAAATAAGCCCCGTGTATTCAGGTAAAAATTCTTTTGATTGTTCAATAAGCTTTTCTTTATTAGAAAACGCGACAAGCGAACAAACTTTCAACTTGTCGTTATTTTTTCTTATCACATCCAAAGTTTGAGTACCAATCGAACCAGTACTTCCTAAAATAGCAACTTTCTTCATTACAAAATAAACATAAACACAACGGCAACTAAAACAGCATTCATCATTATACCGTCAAATCTGTCCATAATGCCACCATGTTCACCCAAAATATGACTAAAATCTTTTATTCCGCAAAAACGTTTTACATGGCTCGCAAGCAAATCACCAATTTGAGTTGCAACCGAACCCAACAAACCAACGATTATATAAATGCAGGCAACGCCAAACGAATTTAAACCAAGCCCTTCAAAAGTTAACCCGTAATGATCGCCAAAAATTTTCAACCAGTCAAATACGAAAAACACTAAAAAAGAACCAAATATTCCTCCCAAAATACCGCCAATAGCTCCTTCGACCGTTTTCTTAGGAGAAATTTCCGGCGCGAGCTTGTGTTTACCAAACAAACTACCCACAAAATAAGCAAACACATCTGTAAAGGAAGATACCGCAAACACAAATGCCAAACCTATTGCATTATACGGCAAAAGCTGTGATGTACGAACTTTAGCAAAAGTAAAATACTTCCAAATATCGTATTCCACAAATTGATACATAATGTTTGTCGCATCA
This sequence comes from bacterium, assembly GCA_963619835.1. GTDB lineage: Bacteria > Bacillota > Clostridia > Christensenellales > CAG-314 > Fimimonas. Next base: position 13,128 of record CAVEYD010000017.1, read on the forward strand.
TAAATACGCGTAGATGCGGCACGATTAATGTAAAGTAAAGCTGCCAAAAACATTCCTGGATAAACCAGCGTAAAAGATACGTAAACCAAGCTATCGGCACGTTTTGCATACAAAGAAGTTATTGCCGCTCCAATAAATACAAGCATTGTAATAAAAATTATTCCAGGGTATCCAAAGAAACAATATGAAGCACCAACACCAATTCCGTAAGCCCACAAGAGCCAACTAAAGCAGTCGGGTATTCTATCTACCCCAAAAGCTCGACGCATTTCAACCACAGCAAGAAAAATTATTACGCACAACAAAAAAGAGTTTATTGCACGACCACTCATAAAGTGAAACGGCGTATCTTCAAACAATCTCGCCGGGACGTAAACATCAAGTAGCACCATGCCAAGCATCAGTGCAAATATTCCAAGCCCAACCAAAGTACGATTAAGCAAAGATTTTTTATTTATCATTATTTATTCCTCCGAAATTTCTAACTCGGTGAGAATATTCCAAAATTATATCGTCAAATTCTTTTTCAGTGAAATCCGGCCACAAAGTGTCAGTAAAATACAATTCAGAATAAGCACTTTGAAACAACAAAAAGTTAGAAAGCCTTTTTTGACCGCCTGTTCTAACAATCAAATCCGGACTTGGCAAATCATTATAAAGATGGCTCTGTATATTTTCGACGGAAACAGGCAAACTTTCGTCAATCAATTTATTTACGGCATCGACAATCTCAAATTGACCACCGTAATTGATACACAAATTAACAACAATGTTATCAAACTTTTCGGTTTCTTTTTCTATAGATTCAATTTTCTCAAGCAATTCTGTCGGAAGCTTGTCTTTTCTTCCTGAAACAACCACTTTAATACCTTTTTCACAAAACTTTTTAAGTTGCGAAACATAACTTAGCGACAAAGAGAACAACGAATCGATTTCGCTTTTAGGGCGTTTCCAATTTTCAGTAGAAAACACATAGAGAGAAATGTATTTAATTCCTAAATCGATAGTATGGTTAATTACGTTTTGAGCCACTTCCAAACCCTTGCGATGACCGACAACACGAGGCAAAGCTCTTTGGGTTGCCCAACGACCGTTACCATCCATTATAAAAGCTATATGATTCATTGCACACTAAATAAATAACGGCAAACTACAAGTTGCAACTTATTGTCAACAACTCGAATTGCCGTTACAATCTCCTTGTCAAAATGCAATTGTTTTCTATCCAAACAGTAAATTACTTCAAATTGATTTACGCCATTCTTATTCAACAAATCTTTGGCACAATCGACTTCAAGACCAACAAGGCAGTTAAAATCCATACTAAACAGCCATTACGTCAGCTTCTTTATCTTTAGAAAGCTTATCTACATTTTCAATCAATTTTGCCAAATTTTTGTCGATTTCTTTTTCGTAGTCCAAAATCAAATCTTCCGACACAGTTTTAGCATTTTTCTCTTTTTTCAAAGCATCCATCGCATCACGACGAGCGTTTCTCAAAACAACTTTTGTGTCTTCGGCAAGTTTTTTAACTTGTTTAACCAAATCTTTACGACGTTCTTCCGTAAGAACAGGGAAAGTTAGACGAATAACATTTCCGTCATTTTGCGGAGTAACACCGATATTTGCGGCCAAAATAGCCTTTTCAACGTCTTTCATTGCAGACTTATCCCACAAAGAAATCACAATTTGTCTCGGTTCGGGTATGGAAATGTTTCCCATTTGATTGATGGGTGTCATTGCTCCGTAGTAGCTAACTTTAATACCTTCAACAAGTTTGGGATTTGCTCTACCGGCACGCATAAGATTATATTCACTCTTCATATAGTCTATTGCTTTTTCGCAATTAAAATCAAAATTCATAAACAATTCTTCAATTTGAGGATTAGCGTAATTCATAATTAACTCCTAAATATTTTTCTTTAATTTTACAACAAAAAATCAACTTATTCAATACATTTGCAAAAAATATTTATGCAAAAACATCTATACTTTGAATTTTAAGAAGGAAATTTTTTTATCAAATTATTTAACTATCGTTCCTACTTGTTCGCCCTCAATAATTCGCAAAATTGCATGAGGTTCGGTTTTACTGTATACAAACAAAGGCATCTTATATTCTCTTGCCATCGCAGTAGCAGTTAAGTCAAGTGCTGACAGGTTATCTCTAATAATGGTGTCATAATCCAAAACGTCGTATTTAAATGCATCCGGATTTACCTTTGGATCGCAATCATAAATTCCGTCGATAGCCTTTGAGCAGAACACCGCATCGGCGTGAATTTCGCAAGCTCTAAGCACAGCCGCAGTATCGGTTGAGAAATAAGGTGCACCGGTTCCGCCGACAAAAATAACAACCTTGCCTTCGTTAAGCATATTTTGCGTATCCAAAACCGAATACGTACGACAAATTTTGTCAATATTTACCGAAGACACCACAACATTTGCCACGTCAAGAGAAGTTAACATGTCCGAAAGTGCCAAACCGTTCATAACAGTTGCAAGCATACCGATTCCGTCAGCGACACCTCTATCCATTTCCGACGACGAACGACCACGCCAAATATTGCCACCGCCAACAACAACAGCAACTTGAATATCGTGTTCAATAAGCTCAACAATATTGTCGGCAACATTTCTAACGCCAATGCTATCAATCGAGTTTCCGGCGCCCGACATAGCCTCACCGCTAATCTTAATCAAAACTCTACTAATTTCTTCCATAGCAACTCCCTACTTAAGAGGTTTAAGATTTATTTTTAATTTATCGCAAATTTTTATTAACGCAAAAAACTTTTTTTTAGAAAAAAGGGGGAACAACATTACATTGTCCCCTCTCTCAATCAAAAAATTATTTAACCGCGTTAAGTTCCTTTGCAATTTCTTCAGCAAAGTTATCTTGACGCTTTTCAATTCCCTCGCCCATTTCATAGCGAACAAAACGAACAACAGAGATGGGAGCTCCAACTTCTTTTTCAGTGTTAGCAACAACTTGTTTAACCGAAAGAGACGGATCGCGAACGTATTCTTGTTCAAGCAAGCAAACTTCTTTGTAGAACTTGTGAATACGACCTTCAACCATTTTAGCAATAACTGCCTCAGGTTTGCCCTCATTACGAGATTGTGCAGTCAAAATTTCTCTTTCACTGTCAAGTTGGCTAGCATCGACGTCAGCGATGTTAACAACTTGCGGTTTGCTAGCAGCAATTTGCATGCAAATGTTAAATGCAAGTTCTTGAAGTGCATCGGCAGGAGCTGTAGATTTAACTTCAGTCAAAACACCAATTTTTCCGCCCATGTGAATGTAGCTTGCAACCATACCTTCGCTTGCAACATATTTAGTAAAACGACGAAGAGAAATCTTCTCACCGATTTTAGCAGTAGCTTCTGCAATCAACAAAGCAATAGTCTTTGAAGAATCTGCATAGTAATTCTCGTTTAAAAGTTCATCAACGTTTGAGGCATTAGATTGTGCAATGTGCTTTGCAATTCCGTCAATAAGCTCAATAAATTGATCGCTTCTTGCAACGAAGTCGGTTTCGCAGTTAACTTCAACGGCAACACCAACTTTTTTATCATCGGAAACAAGGCATTTAACAAGACCTTCGGCAGCTACACGACTTTGCTTTTTAGCAGCCGTTGCCATTCCCTTTTCACGAAGAAATTTAACAGCTTCATCAAAATTTCCGTCGGTTGCGGTAAGAGCCTTTTTGCAGTCCATCATACCAACACCGGTTTGTTCACGAAGTTTCATTACATCAGATGCCGTAAAATTAGCCATTGTTTGTCTCCTCTTCTACTTCTTCAACATTGTCATTATCTTCAGGAGCAGTCATAACCGTTCCTTCTTTAGCCTCGATAACAGCTCCGCTAATAATTGATGCAATTACTTTAATTGCTCCAATAGCGTCATCGTTTGCAGGAATAACTACGTCAACTTCGTCAGGATCGCAGTTTGTGTCTACAATTGCAACGATAGGAATATTAAGTGCGTGTGCTTCTGCAACTGCAATAGCTTCCTTTTTGGGGTCTACAATAAAGATACAACCGGGCATACCCTTCATATCCTTGATACCACCAAGGTTTGCTTCAAGTTTGTCGCGTTCTTCAAGCATTTTAGCAACTTCTTTTTTGGGGAAGTTTTCAAGTTCGCCGAGCTTTTCCATTTGGTTAATTTGGTTAAGTCTTTCAATACGGCTCTTGATTGTTTTGTAGTTAGTAAGTGTACCGCCAAGCCAACGGTTGTTTACGTAAAACATTCCGCAGCGTTCAGCTTCGCTCTTAACTGCTTCTTGAGCTTGTTTTTTAGTACCTACAAACAATACGGGCTTGCCTTGTGCTGCAATATCTCTAACAAATTGATATGCAACTTCAGCTTGAGCGACTGTTTGTTGAAGGTCAATAATATGTATATCATTGCGTTCTGCATAGATATACTTCTTCATTTTGGGGTTCCATCTTCTTGTTTGGTGACCAAAGTGTACACCGGCTTCAAGAAGTTGTTTCATTGATACAACTGCCATTTTAAATTTTCTCCTTTATTTTTGTTTTTTAACCTCTCCGTGTCGTCTACTCCTAACGCAATTGAGTGGCAAAACTCAACACATGCGCGCGAATCTTACACGAATGCAAATTAAACCTTGTACATTATATCATAATGCAACATCGTTTGCAACATTTTTTTACAAGTTTATCAAATCTTTTTGCCTAAAATTTATTGTTTTTAATTAAATAATATTATATAATTTATACGATCAAAATTATAAAGGAGCAACCATGAAAAAACTAACAAGATATCTTGCTATTTTATTGCTTGTTGTTTTTGCACTTTCATCCCTTGTGGCATGTGGCGAAGACAACTCCCTGTACAAAAATTTGTACGAACAATTTTGCAACTTTGCAAGTGGCACAAGCAAAGAAGCAATCACTTACAACGAATGGGAAGCAGCCGCAAAATCAGTTGAATCTAACGGCATAACAATTTCATCCGTCGATGTCCAAATAAACGAAGAAAAAGGTGTTTGGGTATTCACATTCACCATGTCTGACGGCACAACAAAAGTAAAAGAATTTTTGGCAACCGAAAAGACAAACGCAGACGATGGAGACACTCCAGAGCCTACACCAACACCTACACCATCCACACAAAACGACGGCAAAACGCAAGCCACAGCTTACACTATTGCCGAAGCTACCGCTATAGCAAAAGAGCTTGCAAGCGGTGCTTTCTCCGAAAGTCAAGTTTACGTTACAGGTTACATTACAAGCGCTCCGTCCTATGACGAAAAACACGATTCTTACACATTCTACATGGACGACACAGCAGGCGGCGCACAATCTTTCCAAGCTTACTCGGTTCAACTTGGAAGCTTCAGCGCAATTGCTCAAGGTGACAAAGTAACAATTTACGGTTATCTCAAAAACCACCTTGCTGGCACAAAAAATGTTTACGAAGTTGCCTACAACAGCTCCGCAAGTGCAAGCCCTAAAATTGTAGAAAAAGTTGGTGATAGCTCAACTCCTACCCCAACCCCCACACCTACGCCCACTCCTACTCCTACACCTATAGTAAATGATGGCAAAACGCAAGCCACTGCTTACACCATAGCCGAAGCTACCGCTGTAGCACAAGCTCTTGAGGCAGGTAAGTTTTCAACTTCCGAAGTTTATGTTACCGGTTACGTTACAAATGAGCCGGAATTAAACGGAGAATTTTGGTCTTACACGTTCTACATGGACGACACAGCGGACGGAGCACAATCTTTCCAAGCTTACTCAGTTCAAGCCGGGAAATTCGATGCACCATCCAAAGGCGACAAAGTAACAATTTATGGTTATCTCAAAAACCATGTTAAGTCTAACCAAAATATTTACGAAGTTGCCTACAACAGTTCCAAAAGTGTAAGCCCAATTATTGTTGCAATTGAAGGTAAAACGCCAAGCGAAAAACCCGCCGAACACACTCACCAATATTCAAGCTTTTTCACTTACAGCACTTGCACCGTCGCAGGTTGCAACGTAGTTGGACGTAAAGCGCAAGATCCCACTTTTCAAAACAGCATCAAGTACACTCTTACATCTGCAAAGGTTGAAGGCTACAAAGAAATTTTTGAAGATCTTCACACAAACATCTCAACACTTTCCGCAGATAGTTACATACAAAAGTTAGACGACTTTATTACAGGATTTTCTGAAGTAAGCGATCAACAATACAACGCATATTTAATTTATGCAATTTCCGGCTCTACTACCGACGAAGCCAACAACACTCAATGCGAACAATGGTACAACGAACTTTATGCAGACATTTACGTTTTAGTTAACGATGTTAACAGTTGTTCCAACGAAGATTTACAAGGTCAATTCTTCGAAGTCATGACCGAATACGGATTCGGCACACAAGACAGTCTCACAACCGAAGCTTCAACAAAAAGCGACAGCACACTTCAAAACGAAATTGCTTCAATATTGTCTCAATACTACAATTTGGACAGCGAAGCAACCGACTACATTACAACAGTAGCAAGTCTGTACGAACAATTTGTAGCCAAAAACAATCAATATGCCGTCAACGAAGGTTACTCCAACTACATGGAATATGCCTACGAAAACGAATACAGTCGTGCTTACACACCGGAACAATCAAAGAAACTTCAAGAATATCTCAAGACTTACATAAAGCCGATTTTCGCAAGTTACATTGCTGACGAAGACAACCCCTATGTCAATCAATACTTCGATATAAGCGATGAAGATAACGAAAACTTTTTCTATGGCTTAATCTCCGATGATATTTTTGCCGATTCATCATCCGATTATTTTGAAACTTGCAAGCAAACACTAAACTTAATCAGTGGCTACATTACAAGCAACGGTTACGGAAATTATCTTGAAGAAATGTTCCAAAAAGGCTACTACTTCTTAGGACAAACCGAAGGCGCCTACACCTATTATGTAATTGATTCAACTACGTACGAGTATATGCCTTATGTTTACTTCCAAGAAGAAAGCGACTATTCCAACGCATTCACGTTTATACACGAATTTGGTCACTATCAAGACTTCGTACAAATCGGACAAAGCGACATGGATTTAGCCGAGACACACTCACAAGGTAACGAAATGTTATTCCTTGCATGGCTCAAAAACAACCTTCCTACAGGCATCACCGACGGCTACTCTGCACTAGTAAAATACAACTTAACAAACATGCTTTCAAATATTTTAATGAGTGCCGCTGTAGACGAATTTGAATATGCCGTTTACACCAACACTTACAGCGACGAAACTTACAACGGCAAAATCGATGCCTCAAACTACCAAGCATTGTTTGAAGAAATCATGGCAGAATACGGATTAGATGATCTTTTCAACACAAAATATTGGTCTTATGTTTGCTTCGATCAAGCTTGTTACTACATTTCCTATTCGATAAGCGCACTTGCTTCAATCGAAATATATGCACAAGCTGCAACAGACTACGCCACCGCAAAACAGCATTACTTAGATTTGTTTAATTACGAAACAGGCGACACTTATGTGGAAGTTTTGGAAAAAGTCGGCATCAGCAGTCCCTTTACCGAGGACTTTTACAAGTCAATTCAAGCTGCTCTCGCGCAATAATTAAAAATGCGATAAAAATTTTGAAAAAGTTACAAAAAAAAGACGGCAATTAAATTTGCCGTCTTTTTTAGTAAATCAACATCAATTATTTAGAAATTTTTGATCCCTTTTCAACATCACAGTCTGCGCAATCATCTTCGCAATCTGCACAAGGATCGCTTTCGCATCCTTCACAAGAAGATTCGTCGCAATCTGCACAAGGGTCTTCGGATTCGTGTTCAACTTCTTCCAAAAGTTTGTTAAACAAAACTTCGTACAAGTCATCCTCTACAGGGAAAAGTTGATCAAAAGTTTCTCCGTTTTCTTCGGCAGAACCAAGTTCAAAAATTTCAACTTCAACTTCTTCATCTTCGGCAGCATCTGCAGCTTGAAGATAAACATACTCTTTGCCTTCATGTTCAAGAGTAGTTATAAAATGAAAAGCAACGTCGTTTCCGTTTTCATCTTGCAAAATAACAACATCATCTTCACAACCGCAATCGCAGCCTTCGTGAATATCATGTTCGTGTTCGCAACCGCAGTCGCATTCATGTTGGTGTTTGTGTTCAGACATAATTTTTACCTCCAAAATTTTTGTTGTCTAACTAAATTTTAAGCATTTCTATCTAAATAATTTTGTAAAATTATAGTTGCCGCAAGTTTATCTATTACTTTTTTTCTATTTTCTCTACGAACATTGCCCTCAATAAGCACTCTTTCTGCGCTAATAGTCGTAAAGCGTTCGTCCATATATTTAACAGGAATTTGAGTTTTGCTTTGCAACAAGTCAATAAACGTTCTTGTCTTAGCCGTTTGTTCATTTTCCTTGCCGTTTAAACCCAAAGGCAAACCACTAATTATTAAAGTAGCTTCTTTTTCCTTAGCTACTTTCAAAATATAATCGGTATCTTTTTCAATGTCGCCAATGCGAGTATATGTTTCAACCGGATTTGCAATTATTCCCATCGGATCGGATGCTGCAATACCTATGCGAACATCCCCCACATCTAATGCTAATATTCTTCCCATGTTTTTATTTTATCACATTTATTATACAAAAAACAACCTTTTAGCAAATATTTTGTTAAAATAATTTTTGCCATTATCTATAAATTAATTTAAAAAAACAATCAAGAAAATCAAAAAAACAAGGCAAAAACTTTACCTTGCTTTTAATTAAAAAATTATACGTACTGAACCTCTTCGTTTTTCGTTTCAATGCCTGCTTGCTTTTCACGATAGTTTTCAATTGCCTTTTTAATAGCTTCTTCGGCAAGAACGGAGCAATGAATTTTTTGCGGAGGAAGACCTTCTAAGTACTCAACTACTTTTGCATTTGTAACCTTCAATGCATCCTCAACTTTCATTCCAATAATCATTTGTGTTGCCGTACTGCTTGTTGCAATAGCCGCAGCGCAACCAAAAGTTTGAAATTTGGCATCAACAATAACATCGTCTTTAATACGGAGTGTTATTCTCATAATATCTCCACAAGTAGCGTTACCTACTGTTCCTTCTCCGTCAGGATTTTCAATTTCACCCACGTTTTGCGGATGTGCAAAAGCATCTAATACTTTTTGATTGTACATTTATTTACCCTCCTTCATATCATTGTATAGCGGAGACATTTCACGAAGTTTAGAAATCGTCTCTTTCAATTTATCAACAGCGTAATCTGCTTCTTCCATCGTATTGTCTTTACCAAAGCTAAATCTAATTGATCCGTGAGATATCTCAATAGGTACTCCCATAGCCAAAAGTACGTGCGACGGATCCAAGCTTCCGCTACTACAAGCTGAACCGCTCGAAACAGCAATTCCGTTAAAGTCCATAAGCATCAAAATGCCTTCGCCTTCGACGTACTCAAAACTAAAGTTAGCAACACTTGGAACTCTATGTTCCATATCACCGTTAAAACGTATGTACGGAATTTCTTTTACAACACGCTCCACAAAGTGATCTCTTATTTTAGCAATGTGTTCATTGTACTCATCCATATGCGCACAATTTAATTCCAAAGCTTTTGCCATTCCAACAACAGCTGGAGTGTTTGTTGTTCCACCTCTTTGCGAACGTTCTTGACCTCCACCGGAAACAAGCTTGTCAAGTTTAATACCATTTCTTATGTAAAGTGCACCAACACCTTTAGGACCGTAAAACTTATGTCCGGACATAGAAAGCAAATCAACACCTAAATCGGTAACGTCAATGTGAATATACGGCATAGCTTGAACGCAATCGCTGTGGAAAAGTGCTCCGTGTTTATGTGCAATTTTAGCAAGTTCCCTAATCGGTTGAATAGTTCCGACTTCGTTGTTTACGTACATTACAGAAACTATCGTGGTTTCGTCATCGATAACTTTTTCAAGCTCCGCGGGATCAACAATTCCGTGACTATTTACATGCAATTTAGTAACCCTAAATCCGTTTTTCTCAAGCCACTCGGCAGAAGTTAAAATTGCATGATGCTCAATAGCAGAAATTATTACATGATTGCCTTTTTCACGTCTGGAAAGTGCCGCACCTTTAAGCGCCCAGTTGTCGGCTTCCGTTCCGCTTGCCGTAAAGTACAATTCGTTTGGATGCGCACCAATAAGCGAAGCAATTTTTGCTCTCGAATCGGCAACGGCTTTAGCAGTTTCTCTACCAAAGAAATGTTGACTATCGGCATTTCCAAATTCTTCCGTAAAATACGGTAACATTTCTTTTACAACTTGCGGATCACATGGTGTTGTAGAAGCGTGATCGATATAAACTTTCATTTACAATCTCCTATCTACTTTCAATACTAATTTATTTACTAAGTCTAACAAATAGTAATTTTATCTACTAAATCAAACAAATTTTCATTTAATTTTGCAACAAATCAAACAAAAACTTTTTTACTAAATACCGACTTTTTCAACTCAAAACAAAACTAAAAATCTTCTTCACAAAGTTTTGTCAAAGTTATTGTGTCAAGATATTCGTTAATGTTGTTGTAAAGTTTTTTCCAAAGCGAATGCGAAACACACTTGCAACTGTTTCCGCACTGATTATGCAAACAGTCAACAATTTCCAAATTGTCTTCAACGGCACGCAAAACCATGCCTACAGTAATTTTGTCCGGGCTGTCCGACAAAATATATCCGCCGTTTGCACCACGTGTAGAAGACACAATGTTTGCCTTTTTCATAAGTGCGACAATTTGTTCAAGATACTTTTCGGTAACCCCGGTGCGTTCTGCAAGTACATTTACAGGCACAATATTGTTATTTTCGTAATTTTTGGCAAGCTCGACAGCCACATACAAGCTGTATCTTGCCTTGGAGGACATTTTCAATTTTAATTTCCTACCTTTTTGATAGGATTATTATATATCTACTTCATTTCTAAGTCAAATGATTACAACATCATACATTAAAATTTTTTATTTTTTTAATACT
>CAVEYD010000018.1:0-10720 GCA_963619835.1 bacterium
ATGTTGACATAAATATTTTTTTATATTATAAATAAAGAAATAAAATGAAAATAACAAGGAAAAATATGAATAAAAGTGATGAAAAAATAGATAAAGTTTTAACTTTTATAAATGAATACACTACAAAAAACAATTATCCGCCTTCTGTAAGAGAAATCGCTGCTGCTTGTGGTATCAAATCGACTTCTAATGTGCACTACTACATTGAAAAATTAAAATCAAAAGGGATTATTACTACAAATCCATACAAAAGTAGGAGTGTTTCAATTAACAACAAGGCAAACACAATGTATGCACCACTTGTAGGAAAAGTTAGCGCCGGAACAGGAATACTTGCCTTTGAAGATATTGAAGGCGAACTTCCGTTGCCATCCGACTATTTTGGAGAAAAAGATCTTTTTTTGTTAAGAGTGTCTGGACAAAGCATGATAAATGTTGGTATAAACGACGGAGATTTGGTTGTTGTGCACAAACAATCTAACATTGCCATAGGAGAAATTGGCGTAGTTTTTTGGCAAGACAAAGCAACCATCAAAACAATTAAAGCAGTTTCTCCAAACTTAGTGCTACATCCTGAAAATGATACAATGACCGATATTGAAATATTAGCTGACGAATTTCCACAAATTTTGGGCAAAGTTGTTGGCAGTTTAAAAAGATTTTAGAAACAAAATTGTGTGATATAAAAAATTGACATATTTAATTTAAAAAAAAATCACTTAAGGCTAAATTTTTTTATACAAAGACATATATATAAAACAAAAGAGACGACTGTAAAAATCGTCTCTTTTTAATTGGTTTTTATACATTATTTTGCATAATCTACACTACGAGTTTCACGGATAACATTAACTTTAATTTGTCCCGGGTACTCCATTTCGCTTTCAATCTTACGAGCAATATCATTTGCAAGCAAAACTGTTGTTTCATCGTTAACTTGTTCCGGCTTGACAATAATACGAATTTCTCTACCTGCTTGAACAGCATAAGATTTTGCAACACCGTCAAATGAGTTTGCGATTTCTTCGAGTTTTTCAAGACGTTTGATGTAGTTTTCCATGGTTTCACGTCTTGCACCGGGTCTTGCTCCCGAAACAGCATCTGCAGCAGCAACAATAACCGCTTCGACGGTCATAGGCTCGACATCTCCGTGGTGAGATGCAATGCAGTTTACAACTTCCTTGCTCTCTTTGTACTTCTTTGCAAGATCGGCACCAATTTGAACGTGCGTTCCTTCAACTTCTTGGTCAACAGCTTTACCGATATCATGCAACAATGCACCACGTTTTGCAAGTGCAACGTCAAGACCAAGTTCGGATGCCATAATCCCCGCAATGTAGCTTACTTCAATTGAGTGGTTGAGAATATTTTGTCCGTAACTGGTACGGAATTTAAGACGACCGAGCAATTTAACAAGTTCGGGGTGAAGTCCAAATACTCCTGTGTCAAACGAGGCTTGTTCGCCGGCATCTTTAATTGTTACGTCCATGTCGCGCTTAACCTTTTCGACCATTTCTTCGATACGGGCAGGATGAATACGTCCATCGGCAAGCAATTTTTCGATGGCAATACGTGCGATTTGACGTCTTACCGGGTCAAAACCTGACAAAATTACAACTTCCGGGGTGTCGTCAATAATAAGTTCGACACCTGTTGCATTTTCGATTGCACGAATATTTCGACCTTCACGACCAATTAAACGACCTTTCATTTCATCGTTTGCAAGCGGAACGGTTGTAACGGTTGTTTCACTTACTTGATCGCCGGCACAACGTTGAATTGCGGTTGCAATAATTTCACGAGCTTTTTGTTCGCCGTTTTCTTTGGCTTCTGCTTCAATCTTTCTAACAATGCTTGCGGCATCTTTTCGAGCATCCGAAACCATAGAATCAACTAAGGTTTGCTTTGCCTCTTCCTTAGACATTGCGGCAACTCTTTCAAGTTCTGCCGTAACCTTTTCTTCGGATTTGGCAATTTCTTGTTCGCGCTTGGTCAATTCGTTTTGTTGAGACATAAGTTGCTTTTGTTGAGCATCGATTCTGTCCAACTTTTGTAGTAACGTCTCCTCACGTTTGTCGAGCGCATCTTCTTTTTGTGCGTTTTTGTTTTCTTGTTTTTGAACTTCGGCTATACGTTCGCGGTAAGTGCGTTCGTTTTCGGCTTTTATTCTTTGAACCTCTTCTCTTGCTTCTCTCAAAATATCTTTTTTTCTATTTTGAGCATCGTTCTCTGCTTTGGTGCGAATTTCGTCGGCGGATTGTAAAATTCCGTCGCACTCTTTCTTCATTTCGTTGACTTTTTTACTTTTGTTACGATTGATAAAAAAGTTGATAGCAAAACCGACAGCTAAACATACAATAGCTACCAATGCTATTACTACGGGAATAACCCAACTTTGAGTTTCGGAAGCAAGGAAGAATAACAATGTTTGCATTATTTATTCCTCCGCTATATTTAAATAATTTATGATAAAAATATCACATTTATATTTTACATACAAACATAATATTTGTCAAGAGTTCCCGTAAAATAATATTTTTTACTAATATAATGTTTTTATGTATATAATAATCTTAATGTTTATTATAATCTCAAGGTTTACTTAGAAAGAAGCAATAGATTTTAAAGAAATAAAATCTAATACGGCAAAATTTATTAAAGCATTTATACTAAAAAAGGTAAAAAATCAAAATGTGTGTTTTTATTATTCGTTTATCACAAAGACATGTAAAACATTTTTTATGAATAAGCAATACATTTTGTAGAGTATATTAAGGCAAAATATGTAAATAATAATAAAAAAAATCACAAAAAAACGGCAGTAAAATACTGTCGTTTTAAAAAATTTGACTAATAAGAAAATATTACTAATTTTGAGATTCCTCTTCGGCCGGTGCAAGCAATGCAGAACGAATCTTTTTGTCGAGCTCATCGATAATTTCAGGATGATTTTCAAGAAAAGTTTTTGCATTTTCACGACCTTGACCAATTTTTTCTCCGTTGTATGCAAACCAAGAACCACTCTTTTCAATAAGTCCTTGTTGTACGGCCATATCTAATATGCAACCTGTATTCGAGATTCCCTTTCCGAAAATAATTTCAAATTCTGCCGTTTTGAAAGGAGGAGCAACTTTGTTTTTAACAACTTTGACACGCGTTTTGCTGCCGATAATTTCTGAACCATCCTTTACAGAATCAATTTTACGAACGTCAAGACGAACACTTGCATAAAATTTTAGCGCCTTGCCACCGGTTGTTGTTTCAGGGTTGCCGAACATAACGCCAATTTTATCACGAAGTTGGTTGATAAATATTACGCAAGTTTTTGATTTGTTGCCGGCTGCAACAATTTTACGGCAACATTGAGACATAAGACGAGCTTGTACACCCATGTGACTATCGCCCATATCGCCTTCAATTTCGGCACGAGGAGTTAAAGCTGCAACAGAGTCTACTACGATTAAATCAAGCGCATTACTCTTTACAAGATAGTCCAAAATGTCGAGAGCTTGTTCGCCACTATCAGGTTGTGAAATATACAGCTCATCCATATTTATTCCAAGATTTGCGGCATAAACCGGATCTAAAGCTTGTTCGGCATCGATAAATGCGGCTACACCACCCATTTTTTGTACTTGCGCAATAACATGCAAAGTAACCGTTGTTTTTCCTGAAGCTTCTGGCCCAAAAATTTCGATAATACGTCCTTTGGGAAGTCCACCAACACCTAAAGCTATATCAAGTGGCAAACAACCCGTGGGGATAACTTCTGTTGAACGAGAGGCGGCATAAGTACCCAAATTCATAATGGAACCTTTGCCAAATTCTTTTTCAATTTGTATTATGGTTTGTTCTAAGGCCTTTTTCTTTTCGTCTGTCATCTGTTTAATTCTCCTTTGAGATGGTTAATAATTAAGAAATTAAAGTTTTATATGTTAAAAATAATGCCATGTTTGTTGCAGTTTGTCTAACAGCGTTTCTATCGCCACTAAAAACGTTTTTGTAAACTGCAGATTTTCCGTTTGAAGTGGCAATTCCTATGTAGCATAAGCCTGAAGGCAAGTCAACATCCGGTTTTGTGGCATAACCTGTAATGGAAATTGCAATGTCTGTTCCGTTTTTTAACAACCCTTGCGACATAGCTTGAGCAACTTCAGCAGAAACAACTCCGTACTCGTCAATAAAATGCGGACTTATTCCAAGACGACTACACTTACTGTTAACTGAATACGTAACAAGACCTTCATAAAGTACACTGCTTGCACCATTGATATCCACAAGCGAAGATGCAATCATTCCGCCTGTCATCGATTCCGCCGTGGAAACCTTTTTGTCTAATGATTTTAACACTTCAACGACAGTTTGAGCAAGTGATTGATCACGAGTTGCATATAAGTTTTTTTGGAATATCTTTTTAAAGTCATTTAAAATTTGGGAAATTAGTTGCTTTCCAATGCGACTGTTAAAGTCAAGTGTGACGATTGTGTCAAGGTTAGTTGTTTTAACTTTTTTTTGCACAATTGGATTAAAATTCGATAAGCGACTTTCCACTTCGTTTTGCGACAAACCGAAAATTTTAAAAACGTGTCGCTCGACGTTAGATGTTTTTTTGAAAAGATTTTTAGTAACGTAGTTGGTAAATATTGACGCACATTCGTTTGGATTATCCGGAAGAATATAAATTTGTGTGTTTTTTAAAGTACCAAACGCCGAACATTCAATGCCAAAAGTCGAAGAAAAATGATTAAAAGATTCGGGAATAATACACAATTTTTCCTTTATCGGATCAGAAGGCAAGTCGGTGTGAGTCAATTTGCAGTACTGAACTAAGTTTTCTTCGGCAAATTTATCGTAAAAAACAGAAAGTTCGAACACATCGGCAAGCAACGTAGAATAGTTTCCCACGTTACCAACCAAAAAGACGGCATTGCATTGACCTACTTGTGATAAAAGAAAATCGACTTCCGAACTTTTTGTTGTTGTGACTAAAATATCGTATTGAGAGCCTTGATCGTCAAGCAAATTAGCCAAACAAACAACAGCTTTAGAATATGTTTTTGAAAGAATCTTAATCATTACATTCCTTTACGTTTTCATTAAAAACTTTACGATTTTGAACTATATAAACTACGCCGGAAAAAATGGTAGCAAACACTGTTAGACCGAACAAAATAATTCCGATAAACCACATTACATTATAAAACACAAATTGTGCATTAGATTGATAAGAACAACCGACAACAAAGTACTGGGCCGACTGCAAAACTATCAAAACGGGAATGGTAATATCTTGTAAAATTGTCTTTATCTTTCCAAAAATGTTAGCCTGTAAAACAACACCTTTGGTAGCCGCAACTTGTCTAACTGCAGAAATAAGTAATTCCCTAGCCAAAATAATCGCGGAACCGACAGCCAATACAACATATCCGTAACTCTGCCAAAAAGTGTTGGTAAATTGTGCGAAAGAATCGGGTGAAAAATAAAGTCCGCGAATTGCTAACGGATTTGTTGCGACAAGACAAAACAGAGCTGCACAAACAAGAACCTTGTCGGCAATGGGATCAAGTAATTTTCCAAGGTCAGTTACCAAGTTGTATTTGCGTGCAATGTAACCATCTAAAAAGTCGGTAAAAGCTGCTAATACAAAAATAAATAATGCAACAAACACAGCCCATTCGTGCGACAAAAAATAGAACAATACGAAAAATGGTATAAGAATTATTCTAAATAAAGAAAGTTTATTGGGCAAATTCATGTGTGACCTCGATAAAAATTCAAATTTATGGATACTATGATTGAAATAGTATTGTTTATTTTGCTATATTTTTATAATAATTTGAGTTTTGTAAATAAAATAACACAAAAAAAGATTACAACAAGATTAGTTTTTTCTAAATCACTTCGCCGATCAAATCGTATTCTAATGCATTTGTGATTTTGACATCCACCACATCGCCACTATTTAAAATGCGAGTCGAATAGATGTAGATAACACCGTCAATTTCGGGCGCCATAAAATAAGTACGACCAATATAAATATTGTAGTTTTCGTCTTGAGAATCAAATTTGTCTACAATGCATTTATATGTTTGTCCGACGTCTTTTTTGCAAAGTTCATCCACAACAACATGCTGAACGTTGTAAAGCTTTTTCACCCAAGAATTTTTTTGACGGTTTGATACTTGACCATCCATTTTGTAAGCAATCGTTCCTTCTTCTCTCGAATAGGGGAAGAAACCGACGTTACGCATTTTGTATTTTTTTAGAAAATCAGAAATTTCGCTTACAGATTCTTTTGTTTCTCCGGGAAATCCACAAATAAATGTTGAACGCACAGCTATTCCATTGTCGTTTAGCTTGTCAAACAATTCACATATCGATTTGTAATTTGACTTACGATTCATTTTCTTTAAAATCTCGTCATTAACATGCTGCAACGGAACGTCGACATATTTTACTATTTTGGGATTTTTAACAATCTCGTCTATCAAATCATCAGTTAAAAGTTCCGGATAACAATATAAAAGTCTAATCCATTTTAAATCGGCAATGGACGACAATTTTTTAAGCAATTCGACAAGACATGGCTTACCATACAAATCTTTACCATATTTCGTCGTATCTTGAGCAACAAGAATCAATTCTTTAACACCTGTTTGAACAAGACTTTGTGCATGTGAAACAATCTCATCCATAGGAACAGAGCGAAATCTGCCACGAATATAGGGAATTAGGCAATATGTGCAAAAATTATCGCAACCATCGGCAATTTTTAAGTATGCAACATGCGGAGCGGTTGTCAAAATGCGCTTGCCAAATGTAATTGCATTGTTGCAAGAATTGTATAGCTGTCTTTTGTCGTCAAGCGTTTCGGCAACTATATCACATATATGTTCATAGTCGTTTGTACCAACAATTGCATCCGCTTCACTTAATCCGTCAAAAACTTCTTTTCCGAATTTTTGTCCAAGACAGCCTGTAACGATAATTTTTTTACAATTTCCGTTTTGTTTAAAATGTGCCATTTCAAGAACCGTGTCGATAGATTCTTGGCGAGATGATTGCAAAAAAGCGCATGTGTTAACAATTATTACATCGGCATCGCTTGGATCAGCGGTTATCTCGTAACCGCCTTCGGTAAGATTTTCTAACATTACTTCTGTGTCAACACGGTTTTTGTCACAACCAAGCGACACCACACCAATTTTTGTACTCATATTTTTTTAATAATTAAGTTTAAATTTGTAGACAAGATAAAGAATATAATTATTCTTTGTCTTTAAACAAATCGTCAAGTTTTTCAAGTGTAACTAAGACTTTTACAGGTTTACTGTTAGATTCGCTTGGCTCAGGAGTTTCAACATAGCCGAGTTCTTGCAAAGTATTCATAATACGTCCTGCACGATTAAAGCCAATTCCTAATGCACGTTGCGCGGATGCAATTGAAGCCTTTCCGCCGTTACGCTCCAGCCAAAACTTAAGCGCATCCTTACACTTTTCATCAATCATCGGTTTGTCTGCATTTTCTGTTTCCGCTTGAGCTTCGCGAGCTGCTTGCTCTTCTTGTGCTTGGGTTACAAAAATTGCATCACTTGCCGATTTATCGAAATACGTTTCGTTGTTGTTCTTTAAGTATTCAGCCAAATCTACAACTTCTTGATCAACATAAGCGCCTTGAATTCTTTCGAGATCACCCGCCGAAGAAGGATCCATAAACAACATGTCGCCTCTGCCAAGCAAAGTTTCAGCACCGCCACGGTCAATAATTGTACGACTGTCGAATTGCGACGCGACATTTAATGCAAAACGTGCGGGCAAGTTTGCCTTAATGCTTCCCGTTACAATTTTTACGTCAGGACGTTGCGTTGCAACTACAAGGTGAATACCGGTTGCACGAGACATGGCCGTCAAAGTACTGATTTTGCTTTCCACTTGCTGTTTTGCTTGAGACATAAGTTCGGCAAGTTCATCAATAACATAAACTATATAATGCAATTTTTGAGTAGTTTCGGGATTTATCTTTTTGTTGTAATCTGCAATATTTTGGACTTTGAGTAAGGAAAACAGCGATAAACGATTTTGCATTTCCTTAATCAAATAGTCCATTCCGGCAAGCGCATCATTAACCTTTGTTATGGTTTTTGACGTTAGCATGTGCGGAATTCCGTTGTAACGAGAAAGTTCAACTTGCTTGGGGTCTACCATTAAAAATCTAAGATATTCCGGGCCGAATTTGTAAAGCAAACTTACAATTAAGCAGTTTACACAAACACTCTTACCACTACCGGTTTGACCTGCGACAAGTAAGTGAGGTAATTTAGCCAAATCGCGAATAACCGGACGCCCCATGATGTCTTGACCGATAACAAACGGCAAAGCACCTTTTGCATTTTTAAACTCATCGGATTCCAAAATTGTTCGCAAAGCAACAACCTTTCTCTTTTTGTTTGCCACTTCAATGCCGACAAGATTTGTTCCGTGTACCGGGGCTTCGATACGAATATTACTTGACGCTTCCAAGCATGCTTTGATGTCGTCGCTATACTTTGCAAAATCGCTCATTCGAGTTTTCTGCGAAAGTACCTTAAACAAATACCTTGAAAAAGCAGGACCGACAATAATATCGGAAAGCTCTAAGACAATGCCAAACACTTTGAGTTTTGCTATAATTGCTTGCGCTGCTTTTTGACGATCTTCTGCTTCGTCATCAACAAAATTTTCGGGTTCGTGCAAGATATCAAGCGGCGGAACGTTGTACTCTAAATAATGATGAACTTTTGATGTCTGCTCCTCATATTCTTTTTTGCTTACCACGTCAAACCCTTGTTGAATACCGCCTTCTACAACTTTTGAAGTTGGAACGATAATTTGTTCATCATCGGTCTCAACATCACTTGTGCTGTCGCTTGTAGTAGATTCATCGTCTGTTTGCCCATCTTGAGCATCGATTTGGTCATGATTTGCTGAATCGCTTGCCGAATCGTCTTCACAAATGTCTTTTTCGTCCGTAAATTCGTTTTGTTCGGAAGAATAGGACGAATAATTGTCGTTAACCAAATCAATATTTTGAGAAATATCTTCATTTGTTTGAATATACCCAAAAGATTCGTCAACGTTTGTATCATCTTTCACGACAACTTCGGACTCGTTTTCTACGTTTGTTTCGCTAAATGATGTGTCAACAAAAGAAGTTTGTCGGTTAGTAGGCTCAAAAGACGATGCAATGTCGGATTCATCTTCACGAACATCTTTGTTGGCATTGTTATCGTAAGTT
This sequence comes from bacterium, assembly GCA_963619835.1. Lineage (GTDB taxonomy): Bacteria > Bacillota > Clostridia > Christensenellales > CAG-314 > Fimimonas. The sequence continues at coordinate 9,275 of CAVEYD010000018.1, forward strand.
TGTTCAACTTCGGATAAATTTGAAGAATAATTATTGATTTGTTCATCAACAACAACACCATCGTTTTGTGATTGAACAACTGTATTTTTGTTTTCAAAAGAGTCCACTGCTATGGTATCGGCAACAATTGGCTCATCCTCAGACAAATCTTGTTTATAAGATTCTGCCGAGTTGACATCATTAAATGAACTTACGCTATTAAATGAATTGTTATTGTTGAAAGTCTTGTTAGAGTCGCTGTTAAGCGAACTGTTTTGGGACTTTTCTACAGAAGTATTGGCATCGTCAAATTTAGAAAAATAGTTGTTACTTTGTGTATTTTTTGATGATACATCTGTTGAAGTAATGCGCCAACTGTCTTCTTGAATATCTTGCTTTGGACTGAAAAAGCCACGAGTGTTAACTGTATCGGTTTGCTGTTCGTCTGAATTATTGTTGGCAAAGAAATTATTTGACGATGAGCTATCTAAAGAAGACTGTTGCGAAGAATTGTTACCGAACAAAATATTTTGAGCTTCGTTGCGAGAGACGGTACTGTTTGTAGCAATATCATTATCTGCATATTGAGTATTTTGCAAACCAAAGTTTTCATCGGCTGAATTTACTTGCTGACCACCGACGCCATCGTTGTTGTGACTAAACAAAATTGACATTGCGCGATCATGTTCGGAAATTTGTTCCTTTGAATTGCCGGTTGAATCGTAGTCTTTTTGAGAATCGGTTTCTTGAGAAACTTTGCTTAGGTTTTCATTTACACCAAGCTTTCCTACCGCAACATTGTGCAAGCACTCAGCAACAAAATAGACACAAACACCGATAAGCAAAACATAAACAATAATTGCTCCATAAATAGTTAACACCGATTGTAAAGCATAAGCTATACTACCAAAAACAATTCCGCCCATAGTTGGGAAACAATCGTAAAAGTGATAGACATAATTTGCATAAGTTGCAAAACCACCGGTATTACCAATTGTAATATTTGTAAGAGCTATTGTTGTGAGCGTGTGTATCAACAATACAGATGCCAAAAACAACAAAGAGAAAAATACAATGTATTTTTTTGAGATTTTGATATTTTTACCGGCAAGAGAAAGCGAACTCAATGCAATTACAACAGCCATCAAACCATAAAAAGAAATACCAAAGCATCCCGGGAAAAAGTTTGCGACTTGGCGCAAAAAAGAATTAAAATATCTGCCACAAAATGATAACAAAACAAGAAAAGAAGCCACCGAGATGGAAACAATATTAAAAATCTTTTTAGACTTCAAATTCATTTAAATGCCTCCGCAAGTTAAGAGCTTGATTTATAATTAAAATTACAAAAATTTACATAAAAAACATAGACAAAACATAAAGCCATAAATGCAGAAAAAAGAATTTACTAAAAAGCACAAATAAAGCTTAAGGTTAACGGTAAAATGCGGTTTTTCTACAAAAATG
>CAVEYD010000018.1:10730-23849 GCA_963619835.1 bacterium
GGTTAAGTGTTATTTCTTTAAAGCAAAAAGACGAAAAGCCATAAAAATAATAAAATAAATATGCAAAAAGATACGGCGCAACAGATATGATATTACAATAAAGAGTTATTCAGTTGCATCATAAAAAAATTTTAAAAATATCTTTTGATGCAAGATAAATAAATCTTTATAAATCATGAACAAGATTCATTTAGCAAGATTGGTTTTATAATATGATTATGGCAAATGATTATAGCAATGAAAAATTGTACACTAAAAAATATTTCTAAGACCATGTTGTCTATTTGCATTTGGGGCCAACGTAAGAACGAGCGCAACCGGTGCCGTCCACAACATTTGAATTTGCAAAAATATCTCTCGCAAGGTTGTTTAAATCGTCAATTGAAATCGAATCGATCTCGGCAATTTGTTGCTCCATCGACGGAACATAACCATTGTAAATATAGAAAAGTGCGTTGAAAGACATCATTGCAGACATGTTTTCAACAGAATAATAACAATGAGTTTTCGCGGCAACTTTTGCACGATTAAATTCGGCTTCCGTTACACCTTTATCGAGCAACAGGTCAATTTCAGATTGAATAAGCTGTGTTGCAAGTTTGACATTGTTAGGAGAAAGACCTGCATAAATATCGAAAAAGCCGTTGTGCTTATAAAAAGAAGTTGACGAATATACAGAATAGACAAGACCATGTTTTTCTCGAATTGTTTGAAATAAACGACTTGACATACCACCACCAAAAATATCTGTGAGCATAGAAAGAGCCTGTCTGCGATTTGATGAAAATTCAAAAGTTTTCCAAGCAAATTCAATGTGAGCTTGCTTGATTTTTCTGTTAACAGTTACATAATTATTAGTATAATTTGAAACGGGATATTGTTGAGGTAAAGATGATACAGGGTTAAAATTACTTTCAAAATATTTGTTGATCAAATCATCCAATGCGTTAAAATCGAATTGACCGCATACCGACAACACCGTATTCGATGGAATATAATGCAATTTTTTAAAATTTAGTATGCTATTTCTGTCATAGTATTTGATGATTTCAGGATTTCCAAGAATAGTTTGTCCCAAAGGTTGCCCTTTAAACATTGCTTCATATATTGCGTCACCGCTAACATCTTCCGGACTATCTTCGGCCATCTTTATTTCTTCAAGTACAACATTACGCTCGCGATCAAGTTCTTCCTGCGGAATGTTTGCATTAAAGTACATGTCAGAAAGAATATTGATGCACTTTTCAATATCTGTCGACAAACTTTTAGTATAGTAAAATGTTTTGTCTTTAGCTGTGGCCGCATTTATTACTGCACCGATATCTTCAATTTCCTCAGAAATTTGTTTTGCCGATCTATTTTCAGTTCCCTTAAAATGCAAATGTTCAAGAAAATGCGAAATGCCGTTGTTTGTCTCGTCTTCAAACACACTACCGACATTAACAAAAACGCCAACTGCTACAGAATAAACACTGTCCATTTTTGATGCTATAAGAGTAAGACCACTTGGATACTTTTTTATTAAATTCATATTTTTACCTTATCTTTTTTATTTCTGTAATTATTTTATATCATATTTAAAAAAAAGTAAAATCAATACTTACATACAAAAAGAAATTGGCACAATTTTTAATTGCACCAATTTCGATTAGTTAATATAAATTGTTCGAAACAGAAATGTCACGTATCGCCCAAAACTACAAATGCATTTATGTTTTTAGGCAAACATTTTACAGTTTTTTGACAAGTCTAAGATCGATACGTCCCTTTTCGTCAATTTTGATAACTTTAACAACAACAGTGTCATCAACGTTAACTACATCGGTAACTTTTTCAACACGTTCTTTAGCAAGTTTGGAAATGTGAATCATTCCGTCTTTGCCCGGAGCAAGTTCTACAAATGCACCAAAGTCTAAAATACGAACAACCTTTCCGGTAAATTCTTCACCGACTTCAGGATCCTTGGCAATTGCAAGCACCATCTTTTTAGCCTTTTCGGCCATTTCAGAATCAGCTGTTGCAATAAACACTGTTCCTTCATCGGTAATGTCAATTTTAACACCGGTATCTTCAATAATCTTGTTGATTACTTTTCCGCCACTGCCGATTACTTCACGAATTTTGTCCGGATCAATGTTGAAGGAAATAATTTTGGGAGCATACTTTGAAAGTTCCTTGCGAGGAGCAGGAAGAACCTTAAGCATTTGATCAAGAATAAACAATCTTCCTTGACGTGCTTGTTCCAAAGCAGTACGAAGAATATTTTCGTCAATTCCCTTAATCTTTATATCCATTTGGATTGCAGTAATTCCCTTTGTAGTACCGGCAACCTTGAAGTCCATATCGCCAAGGAAGTCTTCCAATCCTTGAATATCGGACAAAATTGCAACTTTTGAGCCATCTTCCGACTTCATAAGTCCCATTGCAATACCTGCTACAGGAGCTTTAATAGGAACACCAGCATCCATAAGAGCAAGAGTCGAACCGCAAATACTTGCTTGAGATGTACTTCCGTTAGACGAAACAACTTCGGAAACAGTACGAATTGCATAGGGGAATTCTTCTTCCGACGGAATAACAGGTTCCAATGCACGTTCTGCAAGAGCACCATGACCAATTTCACGACGTCCCGGACTACGAAGAGGTTTAGCTTCTCCTGTGGAATAACCGGGCATGTTGTAGTGATGCATATAACGTTTGAAAGTGTCGTTATCGTCCAAATTTTCAAGTTTTTGCACTTCGGAAATTGTTCCAAGCGTTGCGGTTGTGATAACCTGAGTCATACCACGTGTGAAAACACCGCTTCCATGAACTCTCGGGAGAATTCCTGCTTCGCACCAAATAGGACGGATTTCGGTAAGTTTTCTGCCATCGGGACGAATACCTTCGTTAAGAATACGTGCACGCACCTTTTCTTTTGTCATTTTGTACAATACGTCACCGAGGTCGTCCAAAACTTCAGGATTGGTTTCAGCAAAATGTTCACGACAATTAGCTTCAACTGCATCTTGATTAGCTTGACGCTCATATCTATCAAAAGTTTTAAGTGCATCGGTAAGCATTTGATCTGCATAGGGACGGATAACTTCTTCGCTGTGAGCAGAAGGCAAATGCAGTTCGATATCAGCCTTTTTCTTGCCAACGTTTTCTTTAATGAATTCGATAAATGCACATTGTTCTTTAATTGCTTCGTGACCAAACAAAATTGCATCAAGCATTTCCTTTTCGGAAATTTCGTTTGCACCGGCTTCAACCATCATGATTGCATCTTTTGTTCCTGCAAGGTTAAGGTTAAGCAAACTACGTTCTTTTTGTTCTTGTGTCGGGTTGATGATATATTGTCCGTCAACATAACCGACAACGACACTACCTGTAGGACCGGCAAAAGGTATATCCGAGATGGAAAGTGCTATACTGCTACCCATCATTGCATAAACCTCGGGTTGAATATCAGGTTCAACCGACATTGCAGTAGCAATTACAGATACATCGTTTAAAAATCCCTTGGGGAATAACGGACGAATTGGACGGTCAATAAGACGACTTGTTAAAATTGCCTTGTCGCTTGCGCGTCCTTCACGTTTTTTGAATCCGCCGGGAATTTTACCGACTGAATACATTTTTTCTTCAAAGTCTACACCGAGAGGAAAGAAATCTATACCATCACGAGGTGCTTTTGCAAGAGTTACGTTTGTCATTACAACGGTTTCACCGCAACTTACCATACAAGATCCGTTAGATTGTTCGGCATACTTGCCAACTTCTACAGATACGGTACGGCCGCCAATTTCTGTTTCGAAAATGTGGTATTTTCTGTTGCCGATTTGACCTTCTGTCATTCTAAATTTTTCTGAGTTCATTTCTTTTTCCTTTTCTCCTTCACACTATATTTCCCACGAAAAACCTTTATGCGCAAAAATATGCACCATGGATTTTTCACTAATAGGCTAACTTAAAATTATGTTTATATATTATAAAATAATAAGAAAATACTTATAATACAAAATACAAACACTAAAGTTTAATAACAAAATAAAAAGACAATAATTGTTTATTAAACAAAAAAAAGTTAAAGCGTAAAAAAGGAGAAGGGGGTAAACTATTGAATGCCCCTTCTCCCAATTTGTTACTTTCTCAAGCCCAAGTCGGCAATAATCTTACGATATTTTTCAATATCGGTTTGCTTAAGATAATCCAAAAGTCCTTTTCTGTGACCTACCATTTGCAAAAGTCCACGTCTTGAGTGATGGTCCTTTTGATGAGTACGAAGGTGCTCGGTAAGGTGATTGATACGTTCTGTAAGCAATGCGATTTGAACTTCAGGAGAACCTGTGTCTCCTTCCTTTCTGCCGTACTTAGCAATAATTTCTTGCTTTGTCATATTGGTTTCCTCCTTATATATATTCGCCACTATCCACGAGAAAGTCGGAGTCGTCTATTTTCGTAGAAAATGGTCCAAAGACATAGATTACTCTGCGTCTTTATGGTCAGTATTTTCCGGCTTTTCAAGCAAAGCCTTTCTTGAAAGTGTAATGCGTTTGTTTTCAGCATCAAATTCCATAACTTCAACTTCGATTTCGTCACCAATCTTGAGTGCCTTGTTGATATCATCAAGCCATTCCCAAGAAACATTAGAAACGTGAAGCAATCCGTCAATGTGTTTGTCAAGTTCGATAAATGCACCGAAAGGCAAAATGCGAGCTACTTTTCCTACAACCTTAGCGCCCACTGGGAATTTTTCTGCAGCTACTTCCCAAGGTTGAGGTTGAAGTTGTTTGTATCCCAAAGAAACTCTGTTCTTTTCTCTGTCAAGTGCCAAAACAACAAATTCGTAAGTCTTTCCGATTTCCAATACATCTGCCGGGCCTGCTACATGGAACCAAGACAAATCGGATGTATGAGCAAGACAGTCAAAACCTCTTACGTCAACAAAAGCACCGAACGAAGCAAAGCGCAAAACTTTACCTTCAACGATTTCGTCAACTTCAATGTTGTTCCAAAATTCGTCTTCTTTTGCTTTCTTTTCGGCAAGCAAAATTGCTTTTTGACTTGCAAAGATTACGCGTTTTGCATCATCTACCTTATCAGCGGATGTTACAACAAGACGGAGTGTCTTTCCAACGTAACTTTCCAAATTTTTAACATAACCAAGTTTAATTTGAGAAGCATGAACGATTACCGTGTAGCTTCCAAGTTTGCCTGTTAAGCATTCCTTACCAACTTTGGTCATTGTGCATTCAAATTGATTGCCTTCTTTAATTCCGCCGACAAGTTGATCGTCCTTGTAACGCTCGTCGATAGTCTTTTTAGAAAGCTTAATGCCTTTATCTACACTAATCACAGCGCATTCCAAAACTGAATCTGAATTTAATGAACGTTTTACTGCCTCGAAATCGCCGTCTAAAGCAAGTTCTTCGTTAGGAATAAATCCTTCTTTTTTGGAAGATGGGATACTTACATAAACTCCATCATCACTTACAAGAACAACACGACATTTAACTCTTTGACCGAGTCTGTACTTGTGCCCTTCTTTCATTTCTGAAACTGCCTTAGCAAGCAAAGATTCATCCTTGCTCATAACTTTCTCTTCGGATGCAACTGCTTCCGGAGCAATCTCGACACTTTCGTCGGATACTGCTGTTACTACAGCGGTGTCTTTTGTTTCTTCAATCATTCTTTCAAAAACCCCCTTGATCAACTCGGTTGGAGTTGATGCGCCTGAAATGAAACATATGTTTCGTGTTTTATTGTAGTCAATATTGTCACTACCGTCCGTCAAAACCGTTTTACAATTTTGCGATGCTATATCGTACAGCCGTTTTGTGTTGGCACTTTCTTTATCTCCAACAACAACTGCCATGTCGCATCTTTTGGACAGCATTTGAGCATAATATTGTCGTACTTTAGTAGTATAACAAATAGTATTAAATATTTCAAGCGTTTTTACGCAATCAGATGAAATATTTTGCAAACTTTTTTTATAAAATCTTGTGTCAAAAGTAGTTTGAAACAAAATTATTGCTTTTTCAAAGCCGTTTAGATCAATTTTTTGTGTACCGTCGGTGATAATTGCGGAATTTTCACACCAACCGTTGATACCGATAATTTCCGGATGATTTGCCTGTCCGACAAGCACCACTGCATAACCTTTGTTGTGATAATCGTTTGCTTTTTGCTGAATTGCTTTTACAGACGGACAAGTTGCATCAACAACAGTAATGTTTCTTCTTTTTGCTTCGGCAAAAACCTGCGGTGTCGCTCCGTGGGCACGAATAACAAGCGTAGCTCCGTCTGGTACACCATCGATTGAATCCACGGTTTTTAATCCATTTTGTTTAAGATTTTTCACAACGACCAAGTTGTGTACAATATTTCCGATACAGTAAGCATCCCCGGCTTTCAATGCAAGATTTATTGCATTTTTAACACCTGCACAAAACCCTAACTCTCGTGGAAAATGAGCTGTTATCAAACGTTTTTTCATTTAGTTTCCTCGGGGTTAACTTTAGATTGCAAACCGTCTGACGAGTCTTTTGACTCGACATCTGTTTTCGTTTCACTTTGCTGCATGCGATCTTGCAAAGTTTTTTGTTTTTTGTTGTATTGGTTGATTTTTTCGATTTCCTTTTTGGTGCGTTTACGACGTTTGATATTTTTCTTTTCAAGTATCACGTTCAATCTGACGCGCAAATCTTCAACATGTTGTTTAATAACTTCCGTTGCGGCAAGCAACGTATCCTTATCGAGTGGTTTGTCGTAAAATTCGTCCAAAGTGAATTCGTCCCCGACAATTATATAATTGCGGTAAAACGGCTTTGCTTTATCCCAAATGTAGTAAGGACGAATTGGAGAATGAGTTTTTAGAGCAAACAACGCTGCACCTGTGCGGAATTTTTGTAGACAATCGACGTTTGGATTGCGTGTACCCTCAGGGAAAAGGGCAACCGGCTTATTTTCGTTTAACATGTTTATGATTTGTTTGCTTGATGCAATATCAACGTCTCCGCGACGAACAGGGATACATTCCAAACCATCAAAAACCCAACGCAAAAAAGCACTTTTGCGGAAATCGGCCTTGTAGACAAACCCGGTGAAGCCTTTCGTCCACATTGTAAATAGGCAAGGATCCCAACCTGAAACGTGATTGGCAACATATAAACATTTTTTTCTTTCAAATTTTTTAGGCCCAATAATTTTTACAGGGAAAAACGGGCGAACAAATGCCTTGCCGATTGTGGCAAGAAACGCTACAAATTTATTCATTAAAGAGATTTACTCCGATTTTTATAATAAAGTATCGAAAAAAAATAAAGGCAAAGTGCATTGATTTTGTACAATGTCATTTTTTTACGATTGCGGATATTTTAACATAAGTCCGACATAAAAGCAACTAAACAACGTAAATGAAAAAATAAGCTGAAAAAAAAAGAAAAAGAATCTAAAATGGCAACGAACATTAAAACTTAAAATAAGAAAGGTTATTTTATCAAATCCGTCCTTAGGCAAGAAGCACCACGTAAATAAACGTGTTTTGCATCGTTTTGTTGAATTTTCTCGGCGATCAAACAAACACGGATACAAAGCGGCAAAGCATTGACAATATCGGCTTCGGCAAAGCAAAGATAAGCACAATTGCCACCGATTTTCTTTCTAACTGCCGTACAAGGGTTGGTAGCATTTATATCTTTTGTGACAGTAAAAATGATAGCAGAAATATCGGCTACAACAAGCTTGTTTTCCAGCATAATTTCATCGACAAGTAAGACAGAAGAGTTAGAAATATCTTCAATTGTATTTTGGGTTGTAATCGCGCCACGAATATAAGCCATAAACTTTAACTCCTTGCACCATTAAAAAAATGACGGCATTTAATATAAAAGGAAAAAAAATTTAACTACAGATTCACAACACAATAAGACGTTGTGAAAGTTGAACACCAAAACAAATTTATTTGTAAAATTTGTTTATGCAAACTTGGGCATAACGCACCATTGAATAACTATTTTTTCTTAGATAAATCATCTGAAGCAGCATACTTACCTGCCACAAAGCCGGTTGATAAAGCAAGCTGAATATTAAAACCGCCTGTGAAAGCATCAATGTCGATGACCTCGCCCGCAAAAAATAATCCTGTAACAATTTTACTTTCCATTGTTTTGGGATTAATTTGATTTACAGAAACACCGCCACTTGTAACAATAGAATGTTCTATGCTGTCTAATCCGACGAAATCAAATGAGAGATTTTTTAATGTATGCACAAGATTGGAACGTTCGGCAGATGTAATTTGGTTAACTTTTTTGTAGGGATTTATTCCGGATTGACGGACGACTTCCGCTATAAGACGTTGTGGCAACAATTGAGTAAGCGAATTGCAGAAATCTTTATTTTGTGATTGCGAAAAGTCTCGTAAAATACGGGCATCCAAAGTTTGTAAGTCGAGAGCCGGCTTAAGATCAATAACGATTTTTCCTACTTGCTCTACCTTGTTGATAAGAGAAGACAGTGTCAAAGCACAAGGGCCGCTGATTCCGTCATCGGTAAACAACATTTCACCAAACTCGGAAAAAAACTCGTTACCAACAAAAGAAACTTGAACATTTTTTAAAGAAATGCCTTCAAGAGATTTTGTACCCTTACACAAAATACGACACAAAGCAGATTTGAGCGGAACAATTTCGTGTCCAAGTTTTTGAGCAAATGAGTAACCGTCGCCTGTACTTCCGGTAGCACTATAAGATTTTCCGCCACATGCAATAATAACTTTGTCGAAAGAATAAGACGAACGTTTTTGCGTACTTTCATCGTTAAAAGACGTTGATTTTGATACTATGTTTGTAATAGTAGACAACAGAAAGGCATTTTCTTGTAACAATATGTCGGTTATTCTTTCGTTTAAGACAACTTTAACATTATTTTTGACAAGAACTTTGGAAAAGCACTTTATAACGTCCGACGATTTGTCAGAAGAAGGAAACACGCGATTTCCGCGTTCTACTTTAAGTTCGAGACCGGCATTTTCACAAAAATTTATTGTGCTTTGAGAAGGGAAAGCATACAAAGCGTTTAGAGCAAATTTTGGGTTAGTTGCAATGTTTTGAACGAACTCGGTAGGCATGCAGTCGTTCGTCAAATTGCAACGCCCCTTTCCGCTTATGTACATTTTTTTGCCGAGCTTTTCATTTTTCTCGAACAAAGTCACTTCTGCACCGCACTCAGAAGCCGATATTGCTGCCATCATTCCGGCAGGTCCACCACCAATAACTGCAATTTTCATTTTTTTTCTATAATTGTGTTCTTTAAATAATCAAGTTGATTTAGTGAATCAAAATCCGTTCTAAGTACAGACAACGGCGTGATTGAAATATAACCGTCATCAGCAGATCCAACGTCGCTTTCAAGATGCTCAACGTTAAGCTTATCTCCTGTTGCGAAGTAGAGATCTTGTTCATCCTTTTTTAAAAAGTAATCATTGTAAAGTCGGCTTTCGCATTGTGGTACAATTTTAATTCCCTTAATTTCCTTTAAAGGCAAATTTGGTACATTTATATTGAGGAAACAATGTTCTTTATCAAAGCGACAAAGTTCTTGTAAATTGGAGCAAATATAGTCAACTACCGAGCCATACGATCCGCCAAAACCAATTCGAGACAAAGCAATGCTTTTAATTCCGCACAAAACGCCCTCTTCCGCTGCGGCAACCGTTCCGCTGTACAGAATAGCATTACCATAATTCTCGCCATTGTTTGGGCCACTTATCAAAAGATCGAATTTAACGTCAAGAGCACTTTCTGCAAATTTTACACAGTCAGCAGGTGTTCCGCTACAACTATAGGCAAGTTTTGCACCGCAAAAGTTGTCAATTTTTTTAAAAGAAACATCTTTATAAATTGTAGCAGAGTGAGAGAAACCGGATCGCTGTCCGTCCGGAGCGACTACGTAAACTTCATGTCCAAGCGACACCAATCGTGAGCACAAAAGCACTATTCCCTCTGCTAAATATCCGTCATCGTTAGTTAATAATATTTTCATAATTTGTAATAAAAATGTTAAGTAATTCTTAAGCACATTTTACAGTATAAAGAGAAAACTCTAATTGCAAAATATGCACTTTGATTCAAAAAAGTTAAATATTTTTTAGATATTCGATTTCGTCAGGATTCAAATAACGATAAGTTCCTCGTTGCAAACCACCAAGACGCAAATCCCCGACAGCAACACGCTTAAGAAATTCTACTTCCTTACCGACTGCCTCGAACATACGTTTAACTTGTCTGTTGCGGCCTTCGTGAATAATCACTTCGCAACGCGTGTGATGCTGATCTTTCTCCAAAATTTTTACTTTTGCCGGTGCTGTTTTGGTACCATCGATTAAAACACCATTCTCCAAAGTTGCACGTTCACTTTCGGTTAGTTGTCCACTAATACGTGCGATATAGGTTTTGTTCACTTCGTTGCGAGGATGAGTTAGACGATTGGACAATTCGCCATCGTTGGTCATAATTAAAAGGCCTTCGGTGTCATAATCAAGACGTCCTACAGGATACAAACGAACATTTACGTCCTTAACCAAGTCCATAACCGTTTTGCGTCCCTTGTCGTCTTTTACAGTTGTCACACATCCTTTTGGTTTATGAAGAATTATATAAACAAGTCTTTGCTTATTAGAAACTCTTTTACCTTTTACGGAAACCTTGTCGTTTTCATCTACAAGATCACCGCAGACAGCAATTCTGTCATTGATTTTCACAAAACCGTCCGCGACAAGCTTGTCGCATTCGCGTCTACTTCCGACCCCGCAATCGGCAAGAAATTTATTTATTCTAACCATTATAGTAACCTCACCAGTTAGTTTTTTATAAAATATTGATATTAAACCCCCAAAATTTTATAAATATTCTAACATTATTACAAAGATTTTATAAATTCTAAAAATATACTTTACATATATAAGGACGTGGTTAAACAGCCACGTCCCAAAATAATTCAAACTATAAATTACTCAACACTTAACAGGTAATAATACAATGGTTGACCACCATAATGCAAAATAAATTCAATTTCCGGATGAGTACTTTCTAATTTTGCGACAAATTTCTCAGCATCTTCTTCCTTGACGTCTTTGCCATAATAAAGAGTGACAACCTCTTTACCTTCTTTAAGCATGCTGTCAATAAGTGCCGTTGTGATTTTTTCAACACCTTTGCCGGAAACGGTAATGTCGCCCTTGTCTAGACCGATAATATCGTCCTTTTTAATTTTGAATTTACCTATTGTTGTGTCACGAACAGCATAGGTAACTGCACCGGCATCTATTGTAGGGAATGCCGCATTCATTTCTCTAAGATTGTCACTTAGCGATGCATCGGGATCATAAGCAAGCATTGCAGCCAAGCCTTGCGGAATATCCTTCGTTTGCAAAACAAAAATGTTACGATTTTGTACAAGTGTACGAGATTGTTCGGCAGACAAAATAATATTTTTGTTGTTGGGCAAAATAATTATATTTTCTGCATTGATTTTTTTGCAAGCCGTAGCTATATCATCTGCGGACGGATTCATGGTTTGTCCGCCTTCAATTACCTGGTCAACAAGCAAATCTTTGAAAATAGCATTAAAGCCATCGCCTGCACATACCGACAAAACACCAATCGTTTTGCGCTCAGCTTCGTACTTTTCACGCAAACGACGATTTTGCTCCATCATATTTTCAATTTTTACCTTGTCAAGTTCGCCAAGAGTCAATGCTTTGCTTAATGCTCTGCCCGGATTGTTGGTGTGAACATGAACCTTAATTAAACTTAGGTCACCGATGCAGATAACGGAATTGCCGATATCGTTAAGATATTCACGTAATTTGTCGATATCTGTCAATGTGGTTTTCTTTTTTATATTTATAATAAAGAATTCCGTGCAATAACCAAAATCAAGTTCTCCGAGACTATCATAATCAACAACAAGCTCAGCTTCATCAGTCGGGAATGCAGGATCGGACAAAGCAGGCTTATTTTCGACCGCTACGGAAGATAGATCTTCGGCACCGTCAATTTCCTTGTCAAGGTAACCTGCGATTAAGCCCTTAAACATAGTGATGAGTCCGTATCCGCCACTATCGACAACACCTGCACGCTTTAACACGTCCAGCATATCGGGAGTTTGAGCAAGGACTTCCTCACCTTTTGCAAGAGTTGCATTCATAAGCTTTTCGATGCTGGTTGTACGCTTAGCAGTATCAACAGCTTCTTCTGCCATGTAACGAATAACTGTTAAAATTGTACCTTCTTTAGGTTTACTTACTGCGCGATAAGCGAGCTCGGCACCTTCTTTTAAGCCTTTGGCAAACTGGCGGGCATCACATTCGTCATTGTTGGCGATAACGTTGCTGAATCCCTTTAAAATTTGAGAAAGAATTACACCGCTGTTTCCACGTGCTCCGCGGAGAGCACCTTTGGCAAGCTTTTCGGCAAGATCGGCCATGGAAGCCGTTGTAAGAGAATTGATTTCTTTGATTGCCGAATTTAAAGTCAAAGACATGTTTGTACCTGTATCACCATCAGGAACAGGGAAAACATTTAAAGCATCAACTTGTGATTTATTTACTTCTAACATTTTGCCGCCTGCTATAAACATACGTTTCATTACAGACGGAGTTATATGGGTTGTATTTGAACGAGCAGAAGACATATCTACCTCTTTTTAAAATCTAATTATAGTTTTACACCTACAACGTGGACATCAATAGAATCCACAATCATTCCCGTAAAGCGCTCTAAGCCGTACTTGACAGTACTTTTTAAACTTTCGGAAACAGCCGAGACGGGCAAACCATATTTAATTTTAACAAACAAATCGACGTAGATTCTGTCGCCCTTGGTTGCTATTCGCACTCCTCGACTTAAACCGTTCCTTTTAAAGATATCGCTAAACGAGTCGGAAAAACCGAAAGGAACCATTTCTACAACGCCATAGCAATCTGCGGCAAAATGACCGGCCAAAGATGCAATAACATCATCCGATACAGTGATATCACCATACGAGTTTTTGGTACGTAAAGACATTCGCTTTTTCCTCCTATACATAAAGATGCTTATATATTATATAGCAACATAAATATTTTTT
>CAVEYD010000019.1:0-22234 GCA_963619835.1 bacterium
CATTTTATCTAAATCTTAACAACATTTTTTTCACCCACATTACATTTTTTATGCACTTTCAAATTTTTATTTTAAGGAGTTTTTATGCCAAATTATCAACAAGACATTGTAAAGGAAATTTTAGCAGATTTTTCCGCGCGACAGCAAATGCGCCGTCCCTTCGAACTTGTCTGGCAACTCAACATGAATTTTCTCATGGGCAACCAGTATTGCCAAATAGGCAAAACGGACATCGAACAGCAAACAAAATTTTATTTTTGGCAACAACTACAAGTTTTCAACCACATTGCGCCGATAGTGGAAACACGCATTTCACGTCTCAACCGAGTCCGTCCGCATACCGTTGCCCGACCGTTCAGCGCAAGCGACAGTGACATTGCCTCGGCAAAAGTTGCCACAAAAATTTTAGATAGCGCCCAAGAAAAATTATCGCTCGACCAACTCATCACTCAAGCAACCGCATGGAGCGAAATTTGCGGAACGTCCTTCTACAAAGTTTCGTGGAACAATTTATCTCAAGACGTAGAAGTGTCGGTTTGTTCCCCGTTTGAAATTTATCCGGATTCCAACACAGGGGCACTTGCAAATTGCAACTCAATCATCCATGCCAAAGTTTATTCGTCGGCCGACGTCAAAACAATGTACGGAGTTGACGTCAAAGGTCAACCGCTCAAAGTTTTCGATGTTTGCGGTCAAAGTGGTTTTTCGTCGGTCACTCGCGAAACAAAGCCCAACCAAGTACTTGTTATCGAACGTTACACTCGGCCAACAAGCGATGCCCCAAACGGCAAGTTACAAATTGTTGCCGGCAACACCCTTGTTTATTCAGGCGACATGCCTTACCTGTTAGGTGAAAACAACACCCCAACTTATCCGTTTGTCCGCCAAGTTTCCACCGAAGTTGCAGGATGCTTTTGGGGAACAAGTGTTGTCGAACGTCTAATTCCCGTCCAACGAGCCTACAATGCGGTCAAAAATCGCAAGCACGAATTTCTCAATCGTTTGTGTATGGGAGTTTTAACTGTCGAAGACGGTTCGGTCGATACCGACAATCTCGAAGAAGAAGGTCTGTCCCCGGGCAAAATTTTAGTTTACAGGCAAGGCGCAACAAAGCCGTCCTACATGGAAAACAATGCCGTTCCAACCGATTTTGGCGAAGAAGAAGATCGTTTGCTCAACGAATTTACCACTGTCAGCGGTGTATCCGAGTTTGCCGGCAACAGTCTAACGCCGTCGGGAGCAAGTAGCGGAACGGCACTTCAACTCATTGCCGAGCAGGACGAAATTCGCTTGTCCAACAGCATCGACAGTGTAAAAAATGCAATCAAGCAAGTTTCCAAGTACATTTTGCGGTTATACAAGCAGTTTGTCCAAAGCCAAAAACTTATTCGTTACACCGGCGGAAACACAGCCGAAGTCTTTTATTTTTGCGGTAGCGAAATTAGTAGCGACGACATTGTTTTCGAAACGGAAAATCAACTTACCGATAGTCCCACAACTCGCCGAACGATGATTTTCGACCTACTAAATGCCGGAGTTTTGTCGGACGAAAACGGCAATTTGCCCACTTACACAAAGACAAAAATTTTGTCCATGCTCGGTTTTGGCGATTGGCAAACCGCACAGGACATGGCGCAGTTGCACACGGCACGCGCCCAAAGAGAAAATTTAGATATCGCTTCCGCCCAAGTTTTAGACGTGGACGATCACGCCTTGCACATTGCCGAGCACACACGTTTTATCGTTTCCAATCAAGACGAGTCTTTCGGCAAAGACTACCGCAAAAAACTACTTTCCCACATTACCGAACACAAGTCCTACTTGTCTAAAAACTAATTTTTTTACCCCAAAATCTATTTTTTTCTCAAAAATCTATTAAAAAGCAATCTCGCACACCCTAAAATTACCCCCAAAAATTACCCCAAAATCTCAATTACTTAAAATATCTAAAACCTAAAAACAAAAAGGAGTCCCAAAATGGAATACGGAAAATTTACCTCGGCAGAACAACTACTCAAAAGCTACAACGAGTTGCAAAAGGCATTCACGCAAAAATGCCAACAACTCGCAGCATTGCAACAACAAAACGCAACCGCGGATGGTACAAGCCTCGAGCCACCAATCGCTACTGTCGGAACGGAGACGTCCGATCAAGTTGCTACGATCCCTCAAGAAGAACCCACGCTTATCGTGGAGCAATCTTGTAGCAATGCCGACAGGCAACCCACACCGCAAGAGATCGAACAATACTTGCTACAAAACCCCAATTTTGTATTGCAACTGTTCAATTCTCGCATGCCGACGGCACCCCAAATCATGACAAGCGGTGGAGCCGTTCAGCTAACCATGCCCAGCCGTCCCAAAACCATAAAGGAAGCAGGCGAGCTTGCTCGCAAGTATGTAAGCAAACAAAATTCGTAGACGGCAAAGCACTTACAACTTAATATTTTTTTATCAACTTTTTAGTAGTGGCAAGGGGAAACTTGCTTTTACAAAAAAAGGTTTCCCCATAACCCACAAACAAAACCACAAGCACAGCCACAACAAAAAACACAAACAAAACCCACAAAAAAAACTACAACACAACAAAAATCAACCCAAAAACACAACAAACACCAAAAAAAAGCAAAACAAACAAAACTCAAGGAGAAACAATGATCACAATTTCCAGTGCAGACAAAATGCTCAAAACCTACTATCTTGATGCCATAGCCGATTCTCTCAACACGCAAGTCAATCCGCTCATGGCAAAATTCGAAAAGACAACCGATTTTGTTTTAGGCAAAGAAATTCGCAAAGTGGTGTCCAACGGACTCAACGGCGGTTTCGGTGCCGGGACTGAAGACGGCGAATTGCCAACAAGTTCGCAAAACGAGTATGTCGAACTTTCCATGCAACTCAAAAACTTGTACGGACAGTTAGAAATTTCCGACAAAGCACTTCGAGCGGGCAACTCAAACGACGGTGCAGTGCTCAACGTGTTAGAAACCGAAATGAACAGTTTGCTCAATTCGGCAAAATTCAATTTTGGACGTATGCTTTACGGTGACGGCAGAGGAATTCTCGGCACAGTCAAAGCCGTCAGCGGTAGCACGTTGACGCTCGACACCGTCAAGTACATCACCGAAGGCATGATTATAGACGTCATCGGTTCGGAAAGCGAAGAAACAACCGTTTCGGCAAGACGTGTCAGCGGAGTAGACCGCACCAACAAAAAAATCACACTTTCAGGCGCAAGCCTATCGGGAGCGGTAGCCGTTGGCGATTTTATCACAATTCAAGGCAGTTACTACCAAGAAATTACCGGTCTCGGAGCGTTGTTCAACGACGACACTTATCTCTACAATCTCAACCGCGACACTTACAAATGGCTCAAGCCCTACAAAGCAACCTCAACAACCATCGACAACGTCACAATTGCCAAAGCAATCGACCAAATCGAAGAAAACAGCGGTTGCACAACCGATTTTATCGTGTGTTCCGCAGGAGTAAAGCGTGCCTACATCGACTACCTAACACAAAACAATCTCGATATTGTCACCACGCAAGTTGACGGCGGTTACAAAGCAATCATGTTTAACGGCATCCCAATCGTTTCGGACAGATTTTGTCCGGAAGGCACAATGTACTTATTGCACACACCCTCGTTCAAAATTTACCAACTATGCGATTGGAAATGGCTCGAAGACGACGACGGCAAAGTGCTAAAACAAATGTCAAATCGTCCCACCTACAAAGCAACGCTTGTAAAATATGCAGAATTGCTTTGCGAAAGACCTATTGCGCAGGGGGTTATTACCGGCATAACCGAAAAATAGTTTCAAACGCCCTCAAATTACACGTCTAACGGCTACGTGCTTGCAAAAACTCGGTCATGTACGCTCGGTACATTCCCTTCATTTTGCTTCACCTGTTGCCGCCATCCGCACAATTTAGAGTGCGTTTGAAAGACTTGTGGAAAAACAAAAGGGACTTGCAGAAAATCAAAAAAGCGGTGCAAACGCCCACAAACCGCACGTCTAATTATTACATGCAATGTGCCGTTTTTTACGGCACATTGCAACAACTTAAAGGAGAACAAAATGAAAGTTTATCAACTAATCACCTCATGTCTATCTATGTGTGGCGAGTCTTTCGATAGTAAACTACTATCTTACACCGACGAGCAAGCACAAAACGATGCCGAAACAGCTCGCTTACTCACTTGTTTCAACGTTGCAATGTGCAAAATTCACAATGCATGTCTAACTGCGCTATGTAAAGCATCGGTAATTGCAACCCAAGGCAAAATCGACACAAAAAATCTAAAATTATTCAACGTACTCAGCCTAAAAGATTCTCAAGGCAACAACGTAAAGTTTCGTTTTGGCGAAAATTGTTTGCATGTCGACCAAGACGGCAAGTATTTTATTGCCTACATCAAGCACTACAAGTCTGTCAATTGGACGGACGACGTAATTTATCCTTCCCCGATGGTAGGGCAACAGTTAGTAATCTACTCGTTTGCAAGTGAATTTTATCGACAAAACGGCAAAGCCGATAAGCAACAAATTTGGCAACAACGTTTTGAAGATAGTGTAAAATCGCTAAAAAAGTTGTCCAATCTTGAAATGCCAATACGGAGGTGGCTATGATTTACCACTCGGCAGTTGCCCCTGTAAAAACAACCAATCTAAAAATTTTTGCCGATTTTTCCACCGAGCAAAAGGACAATTTTCTATGCGGAACGCCCAACGGAGCCAAACTCGGCAAAAACTTGTCGCATTTTTTAAGTGTGGTGCAAAGTTCAAGTAATCACGATTTTTGCGGAATTTTAACTCTTGACACAACCTATTTTGCCACGTTAGACAGCGGACTTGTTTCGACAAACGGCAACGGAATTTTTCAAGGCAAATTTATCGGTAGCCACATTACAAAAGGCTTTTACAATCCAATTTTAAATACGGCAATTTTACTCGATTCTCAAAAAAAACAAGCAATTTTTTACGACGTTCAAAATGATTGCACAACCACGTTTTCAGCCGAAGATATTGCCGTAGCCAATCCGCATTTATTCGTTTCTTTCGGCAGTAAACTTTACATTTTCGATTTTGTCACCAATTCCCCAAATTTTTCCGAACCAATTGACATCACTTTCAACAGTCAAATTTATTCAATTTTTACACAAACAAAATTGTATATTTTTGCCGACAAACTTTACTGCCTAACCGACGATTCGGACTTGTCTTTGCTTAAACTAAATGCATGTTTTCTTTTGCCTAAGCCCCAAGGTGCAGTAGCCCAATCTGACAAATTTTATTATGTGTCAAGTAGTGGAATTGTTGCCGTTTCGGCAAGCCAAGTGCAAAACTTTACCGATAGTGTACAACAGGGCAGTTGTATTACAAACGGCAATACGTTAGCGGTTTTTGACGACACGCAACTAAACAATAGTGGCAAATCTACAATTTATTTTTACGATATTCCCACAAAAAAATTGCTTTCAAAATTGCAAACAAATTGCGCTTTCAATTTTGTCGCAATGCATGGCAACAACTTTGTGTTTATCTCAAACGGCACGCTTTACACAATTTTGCCAAGCGGAAATTCTTTTTGGACGGCAACAGCCTTCAACTCGGCGGAACTTAAAAAAATCACCTCAATTTACGTCAAGGCAAAAAATGTCGTCATCACAATTTCATCCGAAAAGGAAAGCAAAACGTTGTCTTTACAAAATGCCGACGGTGTTTTTGCTTTTGAAGTTTACGGACATTATTTTACCGTACAAGTACAGCTTAACCAAAATTCAATCGTGCAAAAACTTACGTTATTCGCACAAAAATTTAACAGGGAGGCTATCTAATGATAGACGTAGAAACCGCACAAGAACTTACCGAGTTTTACTCAAAACTTAAACAAAAATTTTATTCCATCGACGTCAAATATTCTTTGGACTATGTCGAACCGCAACTCAATTTGCCGGAGTCACTCAACCTAACCCCGCTAACTTTTGACGAAAAAAGTCAGGAAGACTTACGTCAGCAAGCGCTAATTGACGTGCAACCGCAAATTACCGAAAAAATCAACAACTACAACAGTCAAAAAGCATCGCAACTAACGCTCATCAATCAAAAAATCACTTATCTTTCACAAGACCATGCCGATGCGCTCACCAAGTTGCAGGGGGACTACAATTCGCAGTACACTTTAACCGATGCCAAAATGCGTCGCAACGGACTAATTTATTCAACGGTTTTCGATGCCACAAAAACAAAGCTTGTCACCGAGTACAACCAAAAAGTGCAAACGGAAAATGCCGATTACCAAGTGCAAGTGGAGGAGCTTACCGCCCAAAAGCAAAATATTTCAAATTTATTCGACGAAAAAATTGCCTCTTTAGATTCCGAAAAGGCAGATTTATGCGAAGAGCAGTACTACACGCTTGTCAACAAGCAAGAAAATGAGCGTCAAAAGGTCGAAAAATACAATCAATCTCTTGCCGAAAAGGAAACAAAGTATCAAGCAAGTTGTGCCAAGGCCAAAGAATATGCACGCGAAGCCGAGTACGAACGTGCCTTAAACGTTTCCAAGTTGTATGCAAGTTTAGGCGAAACGGGACTAAAAGCGCAAATCAAAAACGAAAAACTTTATTGTGTCAAATTTTATTTTGCTAGTCTCAACAAGGAAGAAGCCTACTATTGCCTAAACAGCGACACTTTCATGCGCACTGAACTCGGTAGCAACTACACAGACTTAACCGACTGGATCGACCTAACCTTGTCCCCCGCCGACTAATTTTCCAAAGTTATTAAATTTTCGCTTAACTTGGTGTAAAATTATAAAAGAAGTAGAAAAAATAGCAATTGAACGATTAAAATACAGAAACAAAGCCTACTTGCAGTTAAACAATATTTTATCCCAAAACATCAAAACTTGTAATGGTGTTGCCACTTACGACACGCAAAGTCGCACTTGTTATACGACAATGTCGTCAAACTTCCAAAAAATATTCTTGTATTAAAAAATTCAAAAAAATCACCTCAAAGAGACTTCACAACGAAGTCTTTTTTGCTTTATATATTATATATACTAAAAAACTTGAATTATTTTCTAAATTATGCTAAACTACATTTAACCACAAATTTTTTAGGTTAATTTTATGAGATATCAAAGAAAATCTGCAATTTCATATATGTTCCGCAACTTTTTCAGTCTTGTGCTTATTGCTTTGCCCGTTTCCATTTTGATGGGTGTATTTTGGAACAATTATTTTGAGTCCATGTACATAGTAAAGTTGGTACAAGGCACGCTTACGGCAGAGTCTTTTGTGGACGATTTTACTTATGCCTTCACTGCTTCGCATTACGGTAACGAGTGGTGGCTTGTTTTCCCGATACTTCTTTTGTTTGCGCTTACTCAAAGCATACTTGTCGTAAAAGTTTCCCGCCACATGTACGTAGGAGAGCTTACAACGCCAAACATAAAAAGTGTTTTCAATGTTTTCCCCACAATGCTTATTTACGTTGCCGTCATGTACTTGTGTTTTCAAGTTTTGTCGCTAATTCCTGTCGGAATTGTCGTTGCACTCAAAAATGCCAATCTTTATGCCGTTTCATGGGTATGTTTAGGTTTAGGCTACTTGTCCAAAGTTGCAATTGCCTATGTTTTCGGTGCGCTTTTGTGTGCTTTTCCGTTGTGCTATTGCGACAACTACAATTTTGGTGCGGCATTAAGTTATTCGGCACGTCTAACCGCCAAGGATCAAAAGTACTTATTTACTTTTTGCTTTATTTATCCCACAATGCAACTTGTCATAGCGCTCGTCACAGTGCTTACGCAAAACGGAATTGTTTCGGTTATCTTAAGCACAGTCGACTACTTGTTTTTCACGTTGTTTATTCCATGTTTAGCATTTAGCAAGTACTATTTCTACATCGGACGTGACCGCAAGGATCTCTCCCAAAAGATTTTTGACTAAAAGGACATCAACATGTTATTAGGAAAATCACTAAGTCTATCGGCACACAACTGGAAAGTTTTGTTAAAAACTATAGTGTGTCAAACAATTATATATTTTTTGATGGTGGCATTATGTTCCATGGTGCTTGGCGGACTTATTGCCGACATTATAGCCGTTTTGCGAGACAATCAAGTTGCCGATTTCATCAGTCAAACGCTCCGTTCGATAGCCGAAGGGACATTTAACAGCACCGATTTTTCCAATCAACTGTCCACAATCATCAGCCAAATTCAAAGCGACATATCGGCATTAAGTAGCAACTGGGGCAGTGCGGAATTTCCCTACATTATTGCTTTTGTAGTATTTGTAATTTATCGCACGTTAATTGCCATCACCGACGTTGCAACCGATTGTCAAATTGCCGAATTTATGACATCCAATGCCGAACGTCCGTTTTTGTGGTATTTTGTCAAAAAGCAAGGCAAATCATGGGCATTTTCGCTTTTGCAAACGCTAATTGTTTTGCCCTTAGACTTGCTCATTTTGTTCGGTTGTCTTGGTTTTTATCTTGTGTTCATGGTATCGCTCAGATGGTGGGCAATTATACCTGTTGCGGCAATTGCAATTTTGCTCATCGCTGTTCGCATCACGTTTTTTGCTTTCACGTTGCCGTCGGTAGTAGTCAACGACAACATGCTTGTCAAAGATGCTTTTCGTGAAGGACTCAGCAAAATTTTTGCATCGTTTGGCAGTGTATTTTGGAAAACGCTTTTAATAGTCATTGTCGAAGTGGCAATTTTTGTAGTAAGTTTACTTTACGTAACGGACAATTTTTGGCTCACTGTTTTGCCGGTTGTCCCCAACTTTATTTTAATTTTCATCCAAAAAAACGTAAACTTGTGCGAATATTTCCATGCCGAGCAAAAGCCGTATTTCTACAAACGTGTCGACA
This sequence comes from bacterium, assembly GCA_963619835.1. Taxonomy (GTDB): domain Bacteria; phylum Bacillota; class Clostridia; order Christensenellales; family CAG-314; genus Fimimonas. Next base: position 8,892 of record CAVEYD010000019.1, read on the forward strand.
TCGAAGGTACAGATCGTTTCGAGCGCAAACGTAAGCGCGAACTTAAAAGATTGGAAAAAGCACAAAAGTAATTTTTCGCGCCAAAGTAAAGCGCGAACTTAAAGATTAGAAAAAGCACAAAAGTAATTTTTCGCGCCAAAGTAAAGCGCGAATTGAAACGTTTGGAAAAAGCAAGCAAGTAATTTTTCGCGCCAAAGTAAAGCGCGAACTAAAGAGATTAGAAAAAGCACAAAAGTAATTTTTCTTATTTCAACCAAAATTCTAAAACTTAACGGCAAAGGATAAGCCGTAAAAATTTTTTACAAAACAACATGTTACGAAAGGGGCATTTTTTTGTTTTTTCAAAAACATAACATTATTTTAGCAAAAATTTGCCGTTTTACACGTACATTCAGTCAATTTAAGGAGTACAATGAAAGATAACAACACACTCAACAGCGGAGCTACAACATCGCTTTCGCTTGTTGAAGACCATCTCGGCAAAAACGTGGTGCGCCATTCCAAAAAGAAACAACGTAATGCCGACCAATCTAACGCCACGCAAAAAAGCCAAAGTAAACTTGACGGCACCATGCAACTATCGGCAAACGGCAACCAAGCAAAGCAAAAGCCGACCGCACAAAAGCTTACGGAACATGCGGAACAGTCCGCTAATCAAAGCCAAGTAAAAAAGCAAAAGCCGACCGCACAAAAGCCTAACAAACAAGGCAAGCAAAATTCCAACAAGCAAAATTCCAACAAGCAAAATTCGTCAAAAAAGACCGTTCCAACAACAAATGTTGCGGAGCAGTCTCAAAACATAAATACGCAAAAAACCGCAAAAAATTCTCAAAAAGTTGCCAAGGGCAAGCAAAAAGCCCCCAAAAACAAAAAAAACAGCAAAAAGTCGCAAACAGACAACGGCAAGCAGGCGCAAGTAAGCGACGTTCAACCCCAAGTTGTATCGGCCACAAAAGGCGAGGTTAAAAAAATGTCAATTCAGCAAACAATGGAAGATTACAACAAAGTCAATCTTCGCAACCCTTTACGTTACCAACAACCGCTCGGCAAACTCAAAATCATATTTTTAGGCGGAGTCGGTGAAATCGGCAAAAACATGACGGCATTCGAGTACGGTAACAGCATTGTAATTCTCGATTGCGGTATGTCCTTCCCGGGAACCGACATGCCCGGTGTCGACGTCGTAATTCCCGATGTCACCTATCTTGTCGAAAACCGAGATAAAATCAAAGGTATCCTTCTCACCCACGGACACGAAGACCACATTGGTTCTTTGCCGTTTGTCGTTGCCCGTCTTGGCGGAAAAATCAACGTTTACGGCACAAAACTAACTTTAGGACTTGTCGAAAACAAACTTTTAGAGCACAACATGCTCGAACACGTCAATCTTGTATCTGTATCGGATAAAAGCATTGTCACGTTAGACGATTTTTCGGCAGAGTTTATTCACGTTTCGCACTCGGTTGCAGGTTCGGTTGCAATCGCACTTCGCACGCCCGTCGGCACAGTTTTCCACACAGGCGACTTCAAAATCGACTACACACCGCTCGGCAACGAAATCATGAACTTAAACCGCATTGCCGAAATCGGTAAGCAAGGTGTTTTGCTACTCATGAGCGAGTCAACCAACGTCGAAAAGACAGGTTACACCATGAGCGAATCTGTCGTGCAAGACACAATCAACAAAGTTTTCCAAGATGCCAAAGGACGTCGAATAATCATCGCAACTTTTGCATCCAACGTCGATCGTCTCGGCATGATCATCGAACTTGCCAAGCAGTATCGTCGCAAAATTGTTCTAAGCGGACGAAGCATGCAACGTTACATCGAAACGGCAGTACGTGTCGGACAAATGACCGTCGATGAGGACATGATAGTCGATATTGACAAAATCGGCAATTACGAAGACGGCAAACTTGTAATTTTGGCAACAGGCAGTCAAGGCGAACCCATGTCGGCGCTAACTCGCATGGCAGACGGTGAATTTAACAAAGTCAACATTGGCGCAAACGACACAATCGTAATATCCGCCAATCCCATCCCCGGCAACGAACGTGACGTTTACAACGTCATCAACAAGTTGTATCGTTTAGGCGCAGTGGTAGTTTATTCGGCATTACAAGCCGTTCACGTTTCCGGACACGCTTGCCAAGAAGAGTTAAAACTCATGTATTCGCTCATCAAACCCAAGTACTTTATTCCCGTTCATGGAGAGTATCGTCACTTAAAGCAACACTCAATGCTTGTCGAAAAGTTAGGGCAAAAACGTTCCAACATAATTATTCCCGATATAGGCGACGTTGTCGAAGTAGACAAGTCAACCTTCAAAGTAGTAGGGCAGGTGCAAGGTGGCAACGTTCTTGTCGACGGTTTAGGAGTTGGCGACGTAGGCAACATTGTCTTAAAGGATCGCCTAAATCTTGCCGAAGAAGGCATTTTGGTATGTGTTGTTGCCGTCAACAAAGATTCCGGCGAAATTATCGGAAAGCCGGAAGTCGTTTCTCGCGGATGTTTCTTTTTCGGTGACGGACAAGGCGACAACAATCCGGCAGAAGAAATCAAACGTCTTGTCGCAAACGAAATTGCCACAGTCGATCGCTCGCATGGTAGTAACATAAACGGCATCAAAACGGCAATTCAACGTTGTGCACGCAAGTATTTTCGTGTCACGTTAAAACGTAACCCCATGATTTTACCCGTAGTAGTGGAAGTGTAAAATGAGTGTCGACTTAAACGAAATTTTAACGTTTGCTCGCAAAAATTATATTCCCGTAATGCTTGACGACACCAAAAAATTGCTTGCCGAAGTAGTGCATCAAAAACAGCCAAAGCGCATTTTAGAAATCGGTACGGCAGTCGGCTACAGCGGAATTGTCATGCTAACCTCATGCAAAACGGCAACGCTAAACACAATCGAAATGGACGAAGAAGTTGCCAAACTTGCCAAACAAAATTTTGAAAAAGCAGACCTAACAAGTCGAGTAAACATTTTTTTAGGAGATGCTCGCGAAATCGTTCCCTTGCTTGTCGGCACTTACGACTTCATTTTTATGGACGGTCCCAAAGGTCAGTACGAACACTTTTTTTCTTACCTAACCGACCTATTAGAAGTAGGCGGAACGCTTGTTTGCGACAACGTTTTGTACAAAGGACTTGTCGAGCACGTTCCAAGCGACAAACGGCACAAGCACATAACAGTTGCACGTAACATGCGCGCTTTTCTTGACGACTTAACGGCAAACCCTCGCTACCAAACAACCCTGTTTCGCATAGGTGACGGTGTAACCGTTTCTACAAAATTGTCTTGATTTTGCCAAAATCGAACTTTTGTACAGATTACAAAAACGTGTCTTTTCGTTTGATTTTTTTACAGGTTAGCCTACAAAATTGCTATTGCTTTTACAAGTTAGCTTATCAAAAAATTCACATATTTTGCAAATCGTTTTCCTTGTCTCAAAAATTGCAAAATGTTTGCAAAATCACTCATCTACCACAAAATAGTGCATTTTTCAATGTACTATTACAAACATAATATCGATTTAAGATATTAAAATGTTATATTTTTCACGTTTTTCACCTATTTTCAACTTAAAATAGCCAAAACGTAAAAATGCAAAAAATCTTTTTTTATCTCAAAAATAACTCAATTTTAAGGTTTTGTATGGACACAAAAAATATCGAATTGCTTGCTCCGGCAGGCAGTATGGAAAAATTAAAAACAGCTTTTCATTTTGGCGCAGATGCAGTCTATCTTGCCGGCAAAAAATTTGGACTTCGTGCTTTTGCCGACAATTTTTCGGACGACGAAATTGCCGAAGCTTGTGCTTACGCCCACGCTTTAGGCAAAAAAGTTTACGTCACTCTCAACATTTTTGCCAGTGAAAACGATTTTGCCGAGTTGCCTTGCTACTTAAAAGTTTTGGAAGATGCCCACGTCGATGCCGTTCTCGTTTCGGACGTCGGAGTTTTCGATTTTGTCAAAGCTCACTCTTCGCTCAAAATTCACATTTCCACGCAAGCCAACACAACCAACAAGTATGCCGTCAATTTTTGGAAAAATCATGGTGCGGAGCGAGTAGTGCTTGCACGTGAAGTTCCGCTAACCGAAGTAAAAGCCATCCATGATTTTTGTCCGGACGTGCAACTCGAAACTTTTGTGCATGGAGCAATGTGCATCAGTTACAGCGGACGTTGCCTTATGAGCAACTATCTCACTTCTCGCAATTCCAATCGTGGCGAATGTGTCCAAGCATGCCGTTGGCAATGGGAAGTCAAAGAAGTTTCACGCACCGACTCAATGCCGGTTATGGAAGACGATCGAGGCACCTACATTTTCAACAGCAAAGATATGAACATGCTTTCCTACCTTCCGCAAGTAATCCAAGCCGGCTCGGTCAGTCTCAAAATCGAAGGCAGAATGAAATCGGCTTTTTACGTTGCCACCGTAGTCAATGCCTATCGCAAGGCGCTCGATGCCATCCAAAACGATTGTTTCACCCCAAGCCTAACACAAGTTTTGCAAGACGAACTCAACAAGGCATCTCACCGCGAGTACACAACAGGTTTCTACTTTAACGAGCAGGAAAGCCGTCAGTACTATCCGTCAAGCAAAGCCGTCGAAGAGTACAAGTTTATTGCCGTTGTAAAAAAGGTTTTAGACGATGGCAAAATAGTAGTGGAACAGCGTAACAAATTTGTTGTCGGAGACGTTTTGGAAATTTTGTCCGCAGGCGACAGTCTCAACAAAACTTTTTCTGTCAATTTTGCACTTGACGAAAAGGGCAACGACGTGCAAATATGCAACAAGGTTAAGCAAATTTTAACAATAAATTGTCCTTACTCGGTTGCCGAAGGCGACATTTTACGTGTCCGCAACTAACCACCCCTTAACCGTCAAAATCAAACAGTGTTCAACTTGCAAATTGTTTTATTTATCACGACTAATTGCACAATTTAAATTTGCCCACAACCGCATTTGATTTTTTTAAGTGTTTTCCCATAAACAACCCACTAACCAAACCCCCAAAAAATTTAAGCCACATTTCAACTTTACAAGTAACGTTACAAACTTCGGTAATAACGTTGCTTTTTTTATAGATTTATAGTAAAATACTAAATATATTATTTTAATATGCAAATTTTCGGCAATTTTCGTTATCGACAGTTGCCCCAAAGGGACTATTCATCATGGACTACAGTAAAATCAAACTTTCAAACGAACGTAACACCCACGTCACAAAACGTCTAAATCGTCTAAACACGTGGAATTTTTTCAAAGTGCTTTATCGTGACAATTTATGGCGCCTATTCGGTTTCAGCATTCTCATGATTTTGTGCATTGCCCCAATCATCGTAATGATGCTTTTAGGTCAAGCGCAAAGCACAGCACTTAAAAATTCGTTGCCAATGCTTGGCGGACTCGGTTTCTCAACAGGTTATTGGCAAGGAGTCGAACAAGTCTACCAAAGCGGAGTAAACAACAACAACCTTGTTTACGGACTTTATTGTGTTGCTTGTTCGGTGCTTGTTGCCGTACTTTTCTCGGGCGGATTTGCCGTAATTCGTGATGCTTTCTGGACGGGCAAGCTTTCTACCGTCGGTGTGTTCAAAAGCATGGGCAAAGGTTTTGCCGCCAACTTTTTCTATGCGCTTTTCTCGGCAGTAGTTTTAGGCGCATCAATTTTCGGATTGTTCATGTTTTACTCATGGGCAAGTGTGGTAATGCCGTTATGGCTTGCAATCGTGCTTTTAGTTTTGCTTTGCATCCTCGATATGTTTGTTGCGGTTTACCTTCTCATTTTATGTTCGGTTTCGGTCACCTACAAACAATCGCTCGCACAAAATCTTGACGATGCATGGCGTCTAATGTGGCTCAACATTTTGCCCAACATTATTCACTTCCTAATTGCCCTTATTCCTATCGGACTTTACTTCATTTTCAATGGCGGAATTTTATTCTCGCTTTACATGGTGCTTTGCATGATGTTTGGCGGAATGTACTTCCCACTTGTATGGCAAACGCACATGATGAAAACATTTGCATTGTTCCACCCCGTAGAGCCACGTAGCAAAAAAGGTAAAAACCAAGGCGCCAAGGTTGCCGAAGTCGGCGATTTCGAACCGGAAGAGCCCAAACAATCTAAACAAGACGTTTCAAACGGCAAGACTGCAAGTGATAAAACAGCCACCGAAAAAACCGCCAAAGACAATATTGCACAATCAAATTCAAATTCTGTTGAAGCTGACAAGCAAGCAGATTCTACTGCAACGGACAACGTAGTCTCGGCAGAAAGCCAAGTTGCAACCGACAGCCAATCGGCAGAAGGTAATGATTCGTCTTCCACAGACAACAAGTAAAATGAACAAAAGTTATTCTGTTTTAGCAACCTACTACGACAAAATTTCCGCCAACGATTGCAATTACGATGGTTGGGCAAGCTACTTGCAAACTGTCGCACAAAAACACAACGTCAAAAAAATTGTCGATTTAGCTTGTGGCACAGGCAAAATGACCAAAAGACTCAATGCTTTCGGTTACGACGTAATCGGCATTGATTCTTCGGCAGAAATGCTCACCGAAGCGCAAAGCAGTTGCCGATGCAAATTCGTCTTACAAGATATGACCAAGCTTCGCTTGACAAAGACGGTTGACATGGCAGTATGCGTAAACGACGGCATCAACTATCTAACGGCAAGCGGACTTACGGACTTTTTCCGTTCGGTCAGCGGTGCGCTCGACAGCGGATCCCCCTTCGTGTTCGATTTTTCCACCGACTACAAGTTGCAACAGGTAATAGCCAACAACATTTTTTATTACGATACGGACGACTTAACATTGTTGTGGTGCAACAAGTTAAACCAAAACTTTGTAAAGATGGATCTAACGTTGTTCGAACGTCAAAAAGACGGCAAGTATATTCGCCAAGACGAATCGCACACGCAGTACATTTACTCGCTCAAACAAGTTGTCAACTGTTTAGGCGAATGTGGTTTTGACGTCAAAGAAACTTCTTGCGACTATGGCAAAAAAATTCAGCCAAATTCTTTGCGCCTAACAATCTATGCCGTAAAGCGATAAAAAACCATCAAAAACTTAAAAAAATAATTAAAATAGATCTAATTCTCAAAAAGAGATAATCAAAAATCGCTAAATTCAAAAATAAATAAAAATCTACAAAAATTTAATTAGTAATCCAAAACTACTAAAATTAAAAAATTAAACAAAAAGACTACTTAAAAAAAATCAACAAACTCAAAGTTGCCCATTATCGTTGTGGGCAATTTTTAACAAGGAGGCTAACACAAAAATGTCTTCAATACTTCAAAAAGCAATCGTGCAAAATGCCGTAATCATCACAGCGATAGAGTCTAAACAAATTGTCAACAAGGCAATCAAATTGCACAATCTTTCACCGGTTGCGGCAGCGGCACTCGGTCGCAGTCTAACCATGGCAGCCATGATGGGCAAGGAACTCAAAAATTCCACCGACTACTTAACAGTCAAAATCGATGGTGGCGGACCGCTCGGACAAATCACCGTATGTGCAGACGGTAAAGGCACTGTAAAAGGCATGGTCGACAATCCCGTTGTCGAAACTCAAATTAAATCTAACGGCCATCTCGACGTCGGCTCGGCAGTCGGACACGACGGTTACATGACAGTCATCAAGGATCTCGGTTTAAAAGCGCCTTATGTCGGCACGTCCAAGCTTGTCAGTGGCGAAATTGCTCAAGATTTTGCCTACTATTTTGTCACAAGCGAACAGCAACCTTGCGGAGTCACTTTAGGAGTCGGACTCAACAAAAATCATTGTACGTCGGCAGGCGGAGTTTTCGTTCAAGTTATGCCCAACTGTCCGGAAGAGTTACTCAGTAAAATCGAAACTGTCATGTACGCCATGGACGAAATGAGCTACCAATTTACCAACAGCACCGCAAAGGACGTAATCACTCGCTTTTTCGGCGAATTCAACCCGGTTTTCACTGAAGAAGCGGTTGTTAAGTACAAGTGCAATTGTGGAAAACGCAAAATCAATCGCATTGTCAAAAGTTTAGGCAAGGACGAAGCTCAAAGCATCATTGACGAGCAAGGCAAAATCGAAGTTTGTTGCCATTTTTGTAGCAAAAAGTACGTCTACACTCAACAAGATATCGACAAGATTTTTGCCCCCAAGCCCCCCAAAGCCTAAAAATTTATGTCGTTCCTAAAAATTTATGCCGTTTGTAGTGTCGTTTTGCTATGTACACATCAACATAGTTTTTTCACCCACAAAACACAAATTTTTTCGATATCCCCCCAAAACTGACACCCCAAACCGCAGTTTCACTCGCAAACCGCAGTTTCACTCGCAAACCGCAGTGTCACACCCCCAAAACCGCAACAAATAATTGCAACAAATTTTAAAAGAACCACAAACCACACCCCAAAATCACGACAAATTTTAAGTAATCACACATTAAAATCAAACTAACATAGTCAACATGATTCTAAATTTTCAACAAAACAAGTTAAAACTTGCCGTAGAAAAAATAAACAAAAAGTACTACTACCAAGCACTTTGTTTGCTTCAAGACGACGATTCTTACGAAGCCACACTCAACAAAATAGGTTGTTTGGCTTTTATTGGCGACGTAATGTCGGCAGTAGAGTTGTATTGCTATGCCATGTCGCAATTCGGTAGTACCCACAATCTTTATGCGGACATTCTTTTGCTTGATTCCAATTTCAAAAAACTTTTGAAATTTGAAAGAATTCACCACGACATAAACGTCGTTCAACGTAAAGACGATCGCATCTCGGCAAATCGCTTGCTTCTCGGCACTTTCGAACAGGAATTAACGGAAGACGACATTATCAAAAGTGTCGGTTTTGTTCTCGACTTTGATTTTATCGGCGATGCCCCCTTATTCGAAGATCCAAGTTACGACGAAGGCAATTTTTACGACTTAAAATCGCAACGTTATCGTGATCACCTTCGAGTGATGGTGGAAAAATCTTTCCTAAACCAAGACAGCAAATCATTTGACAAGTGGTATGCAAAGTACATGCAGGCGGACGACAACGGAGACGTCGAAATGCTCGAGTACAAACTCATGCTTGCCGTCTACAAACAGCGTGATAGCGGTATTTTCCCTCTAATCGACAAGTACTTGGCATCAGGCGACTATTCGCTCGCAGGCTTAAGCGATGCTTTTCATTTAATTGCCACCCACAATCCGCAAAATCATTTGTCTTTGCTTAAAAAAGTTTTACAATTTGCCGCAGACTTTGTCGATTCCATTGTCGAAAGCGATCTCGAAGATTTTGCGATAGCGGCGGACGAGCTTTGCAACGATTTTAATTTGTCGGTCAAGTTTGCCGATGCGCTCACAAGTTTTCCCAACGCAAGCATTCAAGCACGCAAAGTTTGTGCAGCCGTCTATTACAATGCCGGCAATGTCGACAAGGCAAAAAAGGTTGCCAAAGACATTTTAGAGGCTTTTCCGGACGATTATTTTGCCTACTACTTACTAAAACACATACATTGTACGGCAGAGTATCGTAGCTCGCGCGATAGACTAAATTTTTGTGAGGAATGTGTTCGTCAATTTTGGCTACCTCAACCGCTTGTCTATTACGTCTACAACGACGCTCAACCGTACTCGGACGAACCTTTCCCCTTCACAAACGAAACTTACATTATGTGTCAAGCAATGTCGGCATTTTTGAAGGTATGCGCCTACGAAGTCAGCGAAGCATTCAGTAATGTAGCGGCAATTTTACGTGGAGTTTTGTCGGAATGTGTTGTCGACGACAACAACAAACAGCTTTTCTACAAGTTAGCGCGCACGTTATTCGGCTTTCCCGCAAACGATTCCGCCATGTTCGATGTTCTTATCGTTAGGCTAATCGAACTCGGTTTTCGCGACAAACTAACAATTTTCCTTCACTCAAACTACTATATTTTGGATTTGTCCAATCTTACGCTAACCGACAACGTTTTTGTTAAAGCATTTTCAATCGCTTGCACAATCAATCCGGTTAACGTTTCGGAAATGGAGCAAAACTATCAAAAACTTGTTCCGCTAATGCAATTTGACGATTCGCCGGAATGTGTCAGAGCCGTCGTGTATGCGCTTTTGTCCATGTCTAAAGACAAGTCTTGTAAGTCCCACTGGTACGACGTTTTTAACAGTAGCGACAAGTACATTTACAAGCTTTACAAACAAAGCCTAAAGGACTCTGTCAACTAATTTTCGGCAAATAATACCAATTTTTGCCAAAAAATAATCTACTATTACACACATAGCATCTATTTTTATAACAAAATCAATCAAAAAACGGCATTTTTGTTGCCTATCACTTTTTATTGTGCTAATATTTTAAAAGTTAATTATTTAAAAAAGGTCGCAATCTTATGTTAGAAAAAACCTATCAACCAAGTACGTTTGAAAAATCACTTTACTCATGGTGGTCAAGCCAAGGGTATTTCACTCCGGAAGCAAAAATCGGTGCTCCCTATTTTTCCATGGTTACCCCTCCGCCCAACATTACCGGGCAACTCCATTTAGGGCATGGACTTGACAATGCTATTCAAGATGCGCTCATTCGTTTCAAGCGCATGCAAGGTTACAACACCTTGTGGCTCCCCGGTACTGATCACGCCAGCATCGCAACCGAAGTAAAAATTGTCGAAGCGCTCAAAAAGGAAGGTTTAACCAAAGCCGACCTTGGCAGAGAAGGTTTCTTAAAACGTGCATGGCAGTGGAAGGAAGAGTACGGCGGACGTATTGTCGAACAGCTCAAATGTCTCGGTAGCAGTTGCGACTGGTCACGTCTTGCGTTCACCATGGACGAACGTTGTTCCAAAGCGGTACGACGTGCATTTGTTTCCATGTACAACCAAGGTCTCATCTATCGCGGAAGCCGTATCATCAACTGGTGTCCTGTTTGCAAAACGGCACTTTCGGATGCCGAAGTAGAGTATGCCGAGCAAGACGGATTTTTCTGGCATTACGGTTACACAACACCGGACGGCAAAACAACGGTTACATTTGCAACCACTCGTCCGGAAACAATGCTTGGCGACACAGCCGTTGCAGTAAACCCCAACGACAAACGTTACACTCACTTAATCGGCAAAACGGTCATCGTTCCGTTTGTCAATCGTGAAATCCCCGTTATTGCCGACGAATACGTCGACATGGAATTTGGAACAGGTGTTGTAAAAATCACCCCCGCGCACGATCCCAACGACTTTGAAGTCGGTCTCCGTCACAACTTGCCGGTTATTCGTGTCATGAACGACGACGGCACCATGAACGAAAACGCAGGCGAATTTGCCGGACTCGATCGTTACGAAGCACGTAAGCAAATTGTTGCAAAGCTCAAAGAAATGGGCATTTTGCAAAAAGTCGAACCGCACAAGCACAACGTAGGCAGTTGTTATCGTTGTCACACAACGGTCGAACCCATTGTCAGCAAGCAGTGGTTTGTAAAGATGGCGCCCCTTGCCAAACCGGCAATCGACGTTGTCAAAAACGGTCAAATCAAATTCCATCCGGAACGTTTTGAAAAAACCTATTTTAATTGGATGGAAAATATTCGCGATTGGTGTATCTCACGTCAATTATGGTGGGGACATCGCATCCCCGTTTGGTACTGTGACGATTGCGGAGCGGAAATTTGCCAAGAAACCGATCCGGACGTTTGTCCAAAGTGCGGTAGCAAGCATATTCACCAAGACGAAGACGTTTTGGACACATGGTTCAGCAGTGCATTGTGGCCGTTCAGCACACTCGGATTTTGCGACAACAGCGACGACTTCAAAGCATTTTTCCCGACAAGCGTACTTTCTTGCGGTTACGACATTATTTTCTTTTGGGTTGCCCGCATGATTTTCAGCTCGCTTTACAACACAGGCGAAGTACCGTTCCACGACGTACTCATGCATGGAATTGTTCGTGACGAACAAGGACGTAAAATGAGCAAATCGCTCGGCAACGGCATCGATCCCGTCAAATTTATCGACCAATACGGTGCAGATACTTTACGTTTTGCATTGCTCAACGGTGTTGCCAACGGTTCGGATATTCGTTTTTCATCCGACAAAATCGACGGCACACGCAACTTTATGAACAAAATATGGAATGCAAGCCGTTTCGTACTCATGAATTGCGAAGGCAAACAGCTTGTCGATATCACCGAGGCAAAACTCACCCTTGCCGACAAGTGGATTCTCACTCGCTTAAACAGCACAATAGCGCAAGTTACCGAACTCATGGACAAATTCGAATTAGGTATGGCTTGCCAAACATTGTTCGATTTTGTTTGGAGCGAATTTTGCGATTGGTATATCGAACTTACAAAACCGGCACTTTACGGCACCGACGACATTGTTCGTAGAGACACTTTGTCTGTACTTGTCTATGTACTTGACAAAATTCTCAAACTTTTGCATCCGTTTGTTCCCTTCATTACGGAAGAAATCTATCAAGAATTGCCCACGCACGACGAAAGCATCATGATAAGCAAGTATCCCGTTGTCAACAACAGTCTAAACTTCGACGACGATGCCAAACTTGTAAACGAACTTCAAGACATTGTCACCAAAGTACGTAACATCCGTTCGGAGTACGGAGTAGCACCCTCAAAACGTATTCGCTTGTATGTCGAGCCACTCGATAAACGTATTGTCGATTGCGAAATGTACCTAACAAAATTGTGCGGACTTGAAGAAGTAGTGTTTAGCACAGCAGGCGAAGGCGAAAAAACAGTCAATGCCGTATCGTCGTCCGCCAAAGTGCAAGTACCCCTTGGCGACCTTGTCGACACCGAAAAGGAAATCGAGCGCATCACCAAGGAACTTGAAAACGTCGCAAACGAAATTGCACGTGCACAAGGCAAACTCGGCAACCCCGGTTTCGTCAGCAAAGCACCGCAAAAGCTTATCGAAAGCGAACAAGCAAAACTCAGCAAGTACACCGAGCTTAAATCACAACTCGAAAGCCGTCTTGCCGAGCTCAAAGCCTAACCCCAAACAACAAACATTTTTACTAAAAAATTACAATGGACAAAAGGTTTTTTACAAAAAACAATACATGAAGTTTTTATAAAAAAACAATACAAAAAGTCTATTCATAAAAATTACAAAAAGTATTAAAAACTTATCACCAAAAACACAAAAAAGATGCTACACAAACAGTGCAGCATCTTTTTATTTTATAATGCTATTCAGTTAAAGCCTAAAATTTGTAAAAACATATTGTAAAAATTTTTTATCACAAGCAATATTTTTGTTATAAATTAAAAATATTTAATAAATCTTTTCCATCCCTTCCAAAGTTTTTTAGGAAAGCCACCT
>CAVEYD010000020.1:0-670 GCA_963619835.1 bacterium
GAGTGTTTTTGGAGAGTTTAGCCAAACGCTTGCAACAAAAAGATGTTCTTGTCCAATCGGAGATCAAAGAAATTAAAGAAAAATCAACGGCATGCAATTAAATTCTTTGCAAAATGTAAATATTTTTTTTGTTGCATGTCTAAAAATTATAAATAATCAAAGTGGTGCAAAATGAAAGTGGTGTTTTTAGATATCGACGGTGTGCTAAATACTCCGTCTTCCAAATCTCGTTGTGCAGGGTATGTCGGCATAGATGACGACAAACTTAACCGACTTAAAAATTTAATCAGTCAAACGGATGCCGAAGTTGTTTTAATATCAACATGGAAAAAACATTGGTACAAGGAAAATGAGCTAAAATTGTCGCAAGATTGTTTTGCGGATTATCTTGACAAAAAGTTTGCTAAATTTGAGCTAAAAGTTTTTGATAAAACAAAAGATTGCGTCGAAAAACAATATCTTTCTCGCGGAGAAGGCATACTTGAGTATATTTACAGAAAAAACGTAAAAAGCTACATTATATTAGACGACTTTCAGTTCGATTACGATGGTTGTGGTTTAACGGACATACTAATAAAAACAAACCAAAGTGTCGGGCTAACGGACGAGCAAGTGTCAATGGCAACCGCTTTATTGAGCGACAACTTATAACACGTTGCCTTTTCTTGAC
>CAVEYD010000020.1:680-4318 GCA_963619835.1 bacterium
TTATAGAAAAAAAAAAAAAGTGTAAGTTTTTTGACTTACACTTTTTGCGTTTGCTAAAAGATTCATTTTACAAGGGAATTTGCGTTGACATATTCGTTTTTCAAAATTTCTGCCATTTTTTGTGGAGTTTCTTTACATCCGTCAATTAGCCACTCTTTGCATATTGCTTTTAGTCCGCCTGCAAAAAAAGCCATGTGGTACGATCGTTCCTTTACCGAATACGTGTATGCGGTTTCAACATTCAAAGGCTTTTTAAGATAGTCGATAAAATCTTTTTTTTCCATGAATGGTTGGTCGTTTGTAGTTAAATATGCTAAATAGAAATTTTTATTTTTTTGCAGGAACTCAAACATTTTTTCAAAAACGTTTGAGTCCCATATTTCATTCGGGTTAAAAATCTTTTTAATTTGCTTAGACAAATCTTGTTCGGTTTTTATCATCAAATCGTTTATGTCTTCGTAGTGTTCGTAAAATGAGCTGCGATTTATGCCGGCTTCATAGCAAATTTCTTTAACGGAAATATCGTTGTATTTTTTAAATTTTAGTAACGAAAACAATGCTTTTTGTATTTTTTCTTCCGTCGATTGATACCTTTGATTGAAAATAATATTCATATTTTCCCTTTAGTCCAACATTTTTATTTCTTGTGTTGGATACATTTACGCTTTTATTCTTTATAATAGGTGTAACAACAAAAGATTACTTAATCATTATATCTCAAATCGATTAAGTAGACAAGTGTTGGAATTATATATTTAATTTAAGGAGAAAATAAAGATGGAAAACACAATTACTTACGATTACAAAACAATTAGAGTCAAAAGAAGCATAGAGTCGCTTGTATGCGACACTTATGAAAACTTGGGATGGGAACTAACAAGCACAAGTGCATCCGAAGGTTCAATCTTTTACATCAATTTGTCTTTCAAAAGAGACAGAAAAATTGCAAACAAGGTAGATTTGATCAAGTTGCAAGATAAAGCTGACAACGTTATCGCAAACATCGAAAATTTGCAAAACAAAAAGAAAAATGCAGGCTTTGCCGGTTCTCTTACGGTTGGAATTGTTGGCACACTTGTTTTCGGTGGCGGAATGAGCATGACAATGTTGCTTAGTGGCATCGGTTACATGATCGGCGGTATTGCTCTCGGTCTTGCCGGAGTTGGAATTTGTGCTCTTGCTTATCCTCTTTTCAAAAAGGTAAACAAAAAGAAGTCTACCGAAATTCAACCGATTATCGAAAGCGAATACGATAAACTTTCGGATATCTGTGAACAAGCAGGCAAACTTAGATAACAAGTTTCTAAAAACAACAACTACAAAATCTTTTTCAAGCGACTTTCAGTGAAAGCCGCTTGATTGCGTGTCTAAATACTTTATTGGTGTAAATATGAATTGGAAAAAATTAGTTAAAAACATCTTATATCCGCACATTGCAGTAATTTTAGTTTTGTTGCCGGTGAGCATTGCGTTTTTGTCGCTTTCCCTTATTTACTTTGACGAAACGTCAACTGTCGCACTGATTTCGTATCTTTTGGCATTTTATACTTTAATGATAGTTTGCCTTAGAGTGCCAAAAATAATTGCTTTTTTAAAAAAAGTAAAAACCGAAAATAAATATGCGCAAATGTGGTTTTCCGATATTCGACTAAGAATGAAAATATCTTTATATGGTTCTTTGCTTTGGAATTGTGCATACGCAATATTTCAGTTGGCTCTCGGTTTTTACCACAAATCCGTTTGGTTTTTTACGATGTTTGTTTACTACGTATTGCTTGCGGTAATGAAATTTTTTCTTGCAGACTACACACGAAAATACGAGGCAAACGAAAATCAATTGATAGAGGCAAAAAAATCGTTAATTTGTGGCTGTTTGCTACTTGTTATGAATTTGTCCCTCAGCGGAATAATCACATTGATTGTTTTACAAAACAAAACTTTCGAACACGGCAAAATTGTTACCATATCCCTTGCTGCGTACACATTTATTACTTTTACGTTTGCAATTATAAACAGTGTAAAATTTCGCAAATACAACAGCTTGGTTTATTCTTCCGCAAAAACAATTTCTCTAATCACAGCAAGCGTTTCAATGCTAACACTGGAAAGCACAATGTTGTCAACGTTTGGCGGCACTAAAGATGCTTTATTTTCGCAAGTTATTTTGTCATGCTCGGGCGCTGTGATAATGGTGTTTGCAATTACAATGGCGGTAGTGATGATAGCAAAAGCCGCCAAGGAATACAAATTGCTAAAATTTAGTAAAGAAACGTTGCCCGATGAAACATTGTCCACAGCGGAAGTGTCACAGGCAAATGAAGAAACGTTTTCAAAAGAAGAATAAGTTAAAAAATTGCACAAAGCAAAAAAAATACAACCGCAGTCGGTTGTATTTTTTTGTAAAAAACATTTTTATAGTAAGATTTAAAAATAGGACTTTACGAACATTATATATCTGTCTTAAAAAATCTATAATATAAACATAGAATAAAAACAGTGTATAATAATTATCACTTTTAAACAATTGTTTCTATTCAAACAATGTAACTATCATATTTGTTACAATTCCTCTCATTTGATCGTAATCTAAGTAGTCGTGTTTATCAAACACAAACTCATGGCAAAACGATTGTACAAGATTTATTGCAAGGTGCACGCGTTCGGCAAGGTTTGGCGTGTTTAAGCCCAAATTTGAGAGTAGTGACGTAAGCCCTTTCGTAATTGTGTTTTCAAGATCCAAAAAACGTTTGGCAACTGCCTCATCTGTAGCCGAAAGGGAGTGCAATGTGTTGTGTAGTTGCGAATGTGTTCCATGCAAGTCAATTGTAACGTCCAACACGTCGGATGCAAGTTTTTTAATATCAAGCGGTTGTTGGAGCGTTTGAAAAAGCTTAAAAATAGGTGCAGTTATTTCTTCCATGTAAATGTCCAAAACACACAAAAGCACGTCTCTCTTGTCCGAAAAGTACCCATACACAATTCCTGTAGACACGCCGGCCCGCTTAGCTATTTCAACTGTGTTAGTTCCGTAGTATCCCACTTCCGAAAACAATTCGTATCCTGCACGAATAATCTTGTTCTTTTTTTCTATCGACCTCTCTTGTTGAGGTTGTCTTATTTCTGCTTTCATACTTTACCCTTGTTTTTTTGTTTAAAATTGCAAATTTTTGTAAAGATGCTACAAAAAACATCTAATACGAACATTATATACAAATTTTTTAAAAAAATCAATAAAATATGAATTTTTTTTCGTATTTTTGTTTGACAAACATGACGCATAGTGCTATCATAAACACGAAATTGAAGTAAGTTTCACATTTCTTAAAAATTTTTATTAAAGGAGAACAAAAAATGCCGTTAGTATTTGCTCCGACAAACACAGACTTGCGTATAATAAAAATCGTAGCCGACGAAAAACTTAAAAAGCATTTGGAAAGTTTAGGTATTTTGGTAAACGGAAATATCACAGTTTTAAGTTCCAGTGGCGGAAGCGTGGTGTGCAAAATTAAGGATGGTCGCGTCGCTTTAGACGGTGATTTATCCACAAAAATTTTTGTTGCAGCATAAAATTTGATTAGGATTTTTGCTTTAAAAGCAAAATTTTAATACTATTAAAATTGAAGTAAAAGGAGAAAAAC
>CAVEYD010000020.1:4328-20210 GCA_963619835.1 bacterium
CTTGATACCTTTGCCATCGGCGAAACCGGAATTGTTAAGTCGGTTGCCGGTGAAGGAAAAATCAAAAGACGTCTGTTTGACATGGGAATTACACCCGGTGCCGAAATTTACATGCGTAAACGTGCTCCGCTTGGAGATCCCATTGAAGTTACGTTAAGAGGTTACGAACTTACCTTGCGTAAAACAGAAGCTGTATGTGTAACGATGGAGGTAACAAAGTAATGAAAAGATTTGCTCTTGCAGGCAACCCGAACTGTGGTAAAACCACATTGTTCAACAGCCTTACGGGTTCAACCGCACATGTAGGAAACTGGCCGGGTGTAACTGTAGATAAGCGTGAAGGAACATACAAAAAATGTGCAGAACCTATCGCAATCATCGACTTGCCCGGTATTTATTCACTTTCGCCGTACACTCCGGAAGAAGTAATTGCTCGTAATTACATTTTGGATGAAAAGCCCGATTGTGTAATCAACATTGTAGACGCAACAAACTTGGAACGTAACCTTTATCTTTCCACACAAATTATGGAAATTGACGTTCCCATGGTAATTGCACTTAACATGATCGATGCAGTAGCACAAGCCGGTGACGAAATCGATGCCAACGAACTTGAAAAGCGTTTAGGTGTTCCTGTTGTTAAAATCTCTGCTCTTAAGGAAACGGGTCTAACCGAGCTTATGGACAAAGCTTACAACGAATGCAAAAAGATTCGCAAGGCTGCAACCGTACTCGAAGATACGTCCATTTCCCACCTTGTAAATGATGTTGCTATAGCGCTTAAGGGACAAAACGTTGAAAATCCCTTGTTCCATGCCGTAAAACTTGTCGAAGGTGACGAAATCGAAGTTAATATGCACAAAGAAGTTGTTTCTATGGTTGAAGATTTCAAAAAATCTCACACTGATGAAACATTTGGAAACGACTACGAAGCACTTGTTGCCGATGCAAGATACAAGTACATCAACAAACATTTCTCGGTAGTTGTAAAGCACAAAAATACCGATAAAACCAAGATGACTCGCTCGGACAAAGTCGACAAAGTTCTTACACACAGAATTTGGGGTATCCCCATCTTCCTTGTAATTTTGTTCCTTGTGTTCCACCTTACTTTCTCGGAAAATCTGTTCTACATCAACGGATTCAACGACGATCAAGCTTGGATGCCTTCTCTTAGTGAAAACGAAGCTTTCTTAAAGCACGATGCTGACGGAAACATTGTTTACGAAGAAGATACTCTCGAGTACTTATCGGACGATGACGGCAACTACATCACAACAACAAGTGCTGGTGTAACAGATAACGGAGACGGCACTTATGCAGTAGACGGTGAAGGTGAATATGTTGCCGATGATAATGGTTATCTTGGAGAAGAAGTTCCAGAACTTACCTATGGCGCACGTTGGCTTGCAACTATTTACGACGGAACGCTTTACAGCCCCGGTGTAGTAGTTAACAACATTTGGAACGACATGATTGTCGGCGACTTGTTTGGACTTGTTACCGATGCCGTAGACAACAGCGGAATGGCAGATTGGGCAAAAGGCTTAATCAACAACGGTATAATCGAAGGTTTAGCTGCAGTTCTTTCATTCTTGCCTCCTATTTTGGTATTGTTCTTGTTCTTCTCAATTTTGGAAGACAGCGGATACATGGCTCGTATTGCATTTATTCTTGACAGAATGTTCCGTAAATTTGGCCTTAGCGGTCGTGCATTCATGCCCATGATCATGGGATTTGGTTGCTCCGTTCCCGCGATGATCAACACTCGTACTCTTGCAGACGAAAAAGAACGTACAGCTACCGTTCGTGTAATTCCGTTCTTCTCTTGCGGAGCTAAGTTGCCTATTTTGACTGCTTGCGCAGGCGCACTTGTTCTTGGAACTTCAATCAATGCAGATATCGTAACTTACTCTATGTACCTTCTCGGTATCGTAACAGCCATTGTTGCCGTACTCTTGATGAGAAACACAACATTAAAAGGCGAAACTCCTCCGTTCATCATGGAGTTGCCGGCTTACCACGCACCTCAATTTAAAAACTTGATGTTGCACTTGTGGGATAAGACAAAGCACTTCGTAAAGAAAGCTTTCACAATTATTCTTGCATCCACAATCGTAATTTGGTTCTTAACTCACTTTGACTTTAGTTGGAACTTGCTTGAAGACGAAGCTATCAACGAATCTATTCTTGCAAGCGTATCAAGACTTGTTCAACCGTTGTTTACCCCTGTTGGATTTGGTAGCCAACTTGGAGAATATGGTTGGGTATTCGTACTTGCAGCAGTTAGCGGACTTATCGCAAAAGAAAACGTCATTTCCACGTTTGGAACACTTGCTGCTTGCCTCTGTGCAATTCCTGATGTTGCAACAAAAATTGGTCTTGCAAACATTTCAAGCGAAGCTGGTATCGGTGCAGTAAAAGCAATGATTGCCGCAACTGGCATCAGTGGAGCAGGACTTATTGCATTCATCGCATTCAACATGACAACAATTCCTTGCTTTGCAGCAGTTGCAACAGCTAAAGCTGAACTACAAAACAAAACACGTTATCAATGGACATTGGTGTTCTGGCTTGTATGTTCCTACTTGGTAGCTTCCATGGTTTACACAATCGGTTCATGGCCGTGGACAGCAGCTATCTGGGCAGTAGTAATTGCAGCAGTTGTTGTCGGAGTAGTATTCTACAACAAAAAGCAAAACAAAAAGCTTATTGATTCGGCACAGTTGACCGACTAACAAGTAAATTAAAAAGGCGGGTTGCAACGGCAATACCGCCTTTTGATTTCTCTAATTTGTTTCAAAATCTTAATTCAAAATGTTTTTTGCTTTTTAGTTTAATATTTTAAGCAAAAATTATAGAAAACACTGTAGTTAAAATTGAATAAATTTTAATGAAAGTTTACATAGCAAATGGAAAAACGAAAATTACTGCAAGTTGTGTGTTAGTTAAAAGACGTTTGCCAAAATAAATAATTTATCGTAAAATAAAAATAATGTATTCACTCAGTCAGGGGGAGGTATTCTCATGGGAGTATTTGAAATTTTGTTAATAGTGGTTTGTGTCGCATTTGTCGGTACAATTATTGCCACATCAATTATCAAAAAAAAGAAAAACAAAGGACACGGTTGTAGCGGTGGTTGTGATTGTTGTCCGTATTGTTCCACCTGCTCGTCGCACAAGTCTACTTTCGACAAAAAAAGCAAGTAAAAAAAACGCAAATTTATTAAAAACGGTTAATTTTTTTGAAATTCGGCACGTCTGTAAAAAAATCGCCTAATTATCATTTAATTGGTTTTAAATATTGACATTTGTAGCAATGTGTGTCAAAATGCTTTTGTACACAAGATAGTTTTTCTATCAATAAAAAGTGTAAATAAAAGGAGAAAAAATGGTATCAAGTAAAGAACTACGTACTCGTGCGTGGAACAAACTGAAAAATGGTGGCTATTGGATGAACTTTGCCGCTTCTGTTTTAGGTGGAATTGTGTCAGGTGTTTTCCCGATAGTTACTTACGGACCGATGGTAGTTGGTGTTGCGGGTTATTATTCAAAATATCAACGTGGAGAAGAAGCTAAACTCGAAGATATTTTCCAAGGATTCAGCAGCAACAACTTTGTTGTAAATCTGCTTGCAGGATTTTTGCAAATGCTATTTTCTGCGTTGTGGTCAATTTTGTTCATTGTTCCGGGATTAATCTATTCGTGTGCTACAGCTGTATTTTCATTTGTTCGTTATGATCATCCGGAATACGAAGCTTACGAATCACTCACCAAAACAAAGGAACTTATGAACGGTTACAAATGGAAGTATTTCTGCCTTATTTTGTCCTTCATCGGTTGGTATTTGCTTTGCGTTCTTACATGCGGTATCGGTTTCTTGTTCCTTGCACCTTATATAGATGCAACCACGGCTGAGTTCTATGCCGAACTTAAAAAAGAACACGGCGAACCGATCAACGAAGAAGTTTCCGCTGACGACGAACCTAAAACCGAAGAAGTTTTCGACGCTTAGTTAAAAATTTCAAAAAAAATGCACTTCAATACGAAGTGCTTTTTTTTTGCTATAATTCACAAAGATATTTTTTAAGCGAACAAACAATAAATATTTTTATTTATCAACACAAGGACGTTTTATTGTGCTACAATACAAGTTGTGGCAGGCAATTTGCTTGCAAAAAAAGCTTAAAGGAGAATTTTATGGCAAAAGGTGCAACTGCAACCTTAAGTGCGGAAGACAGACAGTTTAGACGCAACAAGTGGTTGTTTGGCGTGTCCGGCATTGGTCGAGACATGGCGTATCAGTTAATAGGCTCATTTTTGCTTACTTACATTCAGTATGGTGTAAGCATGACAGCCGAACAATTTTTAACTATAAGTTTGCTTATCGGTGTTGTGGGGCGTATTTGGGATGCCGTCAACGATCCGCTTATGGGTGCGATAATCGAAGGTTCGCACATGAAGATGGGCAAATTCCGTCCTTGGATTTTAATCGGTGCGGTAAGCACAGGTGTTATGATTTTGGCAATGTTCAACTTGCCTCAAGGGCTTAGCGGATGGGCATTTGTTGTAATCATGGGCATATTGTATTTGCTGTGGGAATCTTCATTTACAATGAACGATATCGGCTATTGGTCCATGCTTGCAAGTTTGTCTAGCAAAAAGGAACAGCGTAATTCCGCAACCATGCTTACTGTAGTTTTTGCAGGCATCGGTGCGTTTGTAGCGCAAGGACTTATTTCTTTCTTCTCACCCGGCAACGTTCGTACTTCTTATTCGGTCAATTCAATAATTATCGTTGCAACGTTTGTAATCATGCAAACTTTAATGGTACTATTCATCAAGGAACGTCCACGTTCCGAGATGGAAGTAAACGAAAAAGTTTCGCTAAAACACATGTGGAAAACAATCAAAAACAACGATCAAGTCTTGTGGATGACACTTTCCCTGTTGTTCTACTCGGTAGGTAGCGGACTATTGGTATCGCTTGCTTACAACTTATACTATCTCGAAATCGGCTACAACGGACAAACAATTTTGTTTATAGTTGTTTTCGGAGTAGTCAACACTGCAACACAAGCATTTTATCCTATGCTTGCCAAAAAGTTTACACGTAGGCAAATTCAAAAGTATTCGATAATCACTTCTTGTGTTGGCTACTTGGGCGTTGCACTTTTAGGTTGGTTTGATTTTCTTCCGTTCAATCTTCTCACGCTTTCTTTGTTCGGAGTACTTGTTTTTGGCGGACAGGCATTATTCTACATGGCAAGCATAATCAACATTACAAACTGTGTTGAGTACAACGAATACAAGAGTGGCGAACGTAACGAAGCCGTTGTTTCAACATTGCGTCCGTTTGTCGCAAAAATGGCAGACGCTCTCAAAATGGCAGTTACAACAATTGTGCTTATCGTAAGCGGAGTTTACATGCTCAGTCAAAACGTTTCCAGCATGGAAGTGCAAAAGAAATTCTTTGACGACAAGGCAACCAATCGCGACCAAAAAGTAGAGTATGTCACAAAACTTCAAGAGTATCATGCCGCATACGAACTTGCAATTGACGGCAAATCTGAAGAAGAAATAGCCGAAATTCAAAAAGAATACGACAAAAAGTTAGAAAACGACGAAGCGTTAAAAGATTATCAAATAACGGCTCAGTACATGGATGTGCTGCTTGATATGTATCTCGGAACGGAGGATTCCAACGGTACGGAAACGCTTTCTACAAACGCACTCGGTAACTACATTCGTTTGGGAGATGCCGATGCGGTAGTTTACATTACAGATAGTAGTGTTGCAATTATTCGCGAAGGCGACGTAAACGTAGCCGACGAGCATTTCCACACACCCGCAGTACAAGATGTAAGCAAGCGTTTGTGGCTTCGTGTTGCTGTTAGCGTGTTGCCGGCAGGATTACTTCTTGTTGCACTCTTTATTCAAAACAAAAAGTTTGTTATCACCGAAGACTACTACGATATGATGATGGTAGAAATAGAAAAACGCAATGGCGAAAATCAACTTTCGGAAGAACAACAAGCCGAGTAAAAATCTAATCTTGTTATAAAGCAACAAAACAAAATAGCAAAAAAGGACTTGTCAAACAGACAAGTCCTTTTCGTTTTTTGCTACTTTTTTAAAAGCATTAAAGTTGTCTTTTGTAAAAATGTAATTTGTGCGGAACGCGAAAAAGCTTAATAAGTTTTTTACAATTTTTACAACATATTTTTCAGCAATTTTACAATATCATTGACATGTAACTACTCTTATGTTAAAATATACCTACAACCCTATCGAGAGTGGCCGAGAGACGGACTCGTGGACGCCACAGCAACCTAAAAAGAAGTTAGGTGCTAAATTCCGCAATCGAATGATTGAAAGATGGGACGGCGAAAAATGTTTTTGTGCTGTCTTGTCTACTTTAGGCAAGACTTTTTTTGGCAAAACTTTTAACACGCCTTCGATGGTTGAAAAGGAGAAAAATGATACCAAACAAACACAGATTTTTTACTTCGGAAAGTGTTACCGAAGGACATCCCGACAAAATGTGCGACCAAATTTCCGATGCCATTTTGGATGCTATTCTTGCGCTCGATTCGGACGCGCGTGTTGCCTGCGAAACGGTAGTTTGCACCGGTACGGTTTTCGTTATGGGGCAAATCACCACAAAAGCCGTTGTTGACTATCCTACAATAGTTCGCAACACTGTTCGTGATATTGGTTACACTCGTGCCAAATTCGGTTTTGATGCTGACAGTTGCGGAGTAATTATTTCGCTTGATAAACAATCCCCCGATATAGCTTTAGGCGTAGACAAGTCGGACGAATATCGTGACCGCGGAGAGCTACTCGACATGTACGGGGCAGGCGACCAAGGAATGATGTTCGGCTATGCTTGCAACGAAACTCCGGAATATATGCCCATGGCAATTACGCTTGCTCAACGCATTAGTCGTCGTCTTGCCGAAGTACGCAAAAACGGAGAAATTCCCTATCTTCGTCCGGACGGCAAATGTCAAGTAACGGTAGAGTACGACGGAAGCAAGCCCATACGTGTTGACACAATCGTTTTGTCTACACAGCACAGCGCGGATGTTTCAACATCTCAAATAGCTTCAGACATGATTTCTCAAGTTATTCGTAAAGTTGTTCCTCTTGAATTGTTGGACGACAAAACAAAGTACTACATCAACCCCACAGGACGTTTTGAAATAGGCGGTCCGGCGGCAGATAGCGGACTTACGGGCCGTAAAATCATTGTCGATACCTATGGCGGTTATTGC
Organism: bacterium; assembly: GCA_963619835.1. Taxonomy (GTDB): domain Bacteria; phylum Bacillota; class Clostridia; order Christensenellales; family CAG-314; genus Fimimonas. Next base: position 11,609 of record CAVEYD010000020.1, read on the forward strand.
GCACACGGCGGAGGGGCTTTCAGCGGAAAAGATCCCACAAAAGTAGACCGTTCGGCAGCTTATATGGCACGTTACATTTGCAAAAACGTTGTCGCAGCCGGTATTGCCGACCGTATTCAAATTCAAATCTCGTATGCAATCGGACGTAGCAAACCCGTATCAATTGACGTAAACACTTACGGCTCGGGTAAAATCGACGACAGCATTCTTTCGGAAATCATTTCCGAAGAATTTGATCTTCGTCCTCGTGCTATTATAAACAAATTCCAACTTCAACGTCCTATTTATCTTGCAACGGCAAGTTACGGACATTTTGGCAGAGAAGGTTTCCCTTGGGAAGCACTCGACAAAGTCGACGACTTAAAAAAGCGTCTTTCAGAATATAAAAAGTAATTACTGACTAAACCATGAACGAACTACAAACAGCAAAAGGAACAGTACAAGGTATAGTGTATCGCAACGAACAAAACGGTTACACCGTACTTGCTCTCGAAACTGTCGACGGAGATACACTAACCTGCGTCGGCACTTTTGCCGATCTTTCAGTCGGAGCTGTTTTAACCGTTCACGGAAAAATTGTCGTTCACAAAACTTATGGCGAACAACTTGTTGTCGAAAGTTACAAGCTTAACGATCCTACCGGCAGAGAAGGGGTAATCAAGTATCTTTCAAGCGGACTAATAAAAGGCGTAGGTGAAGTAACCGCAAAAAACATTTACGAAATGTTTGGTGCCGACACTTTCGGAGTTATTGAAAACAATCCCGAACAGCTTGCCAAAGTAAAGGGCATCTCCAAAAAGAAGGCACTTGAAATTTCCAATGCCGTTTCTCAACTCAAGCAAATGCAGGAACAAGTTATGTTTTTGCAAGGTTACGGCTTGACAATGAAGTTATCGGTAAAAATTTACAACGTTTACAAAAACAATACAAAGCGCGTAGTTTTAAGCAATCCCTACAAATTAGTTGACGATATCGACGGTGTAGGATTTTTAACGGCCGACAAAATTGCACTTTCCATAGGCATTGATCCTTTAAGCGAATTCCGTATTCGTGCCGCAATTATTTATTGCTTGCGAGAATCTGCCGAGAAGGAAGGCAACACGTACTTGATTTTTGATCAACTGATGGATTCTTGCGGCAAATTGCTTTCGATAGACTTAACCCAATACGGACAGCTTGTTGAAGACACTGTAACAAAGCTTGTTTTAGAGCCGACAGTTCAAGTGTTTGACATTGACGGACAGCGTTGCATTGCACTTAACAGGTACTACAAGTTAGAAAAAGGCATTGCCGCAAAACTTATTTTGCTAAACGAAAGTGCAAGACGTGTACCCATCGATGCCGAAAGTTTAATAAATCAATTTGAAACAATCAACAAATTTCAATTTCACCAAAGCCAAAGCGGAGCGGTAAAATCGGCAATCACAAACGGAGTAACCGTAATAACCGGTGGCCCCGGAACGGGAAAAACAACCATCATCAAGTGCATAGGGCAAATTTTGTCCAAACATGGTTTGCGAGTTTCTTTTTGTGCTCCGACTGGACGTGCCGCCAAGCGCATAACACAGTCAACCGGATTTGAAGCAAAAACAATCCATCGCTTGCTCGGTTACGAAATGCGTGACGATCGCATGGTGTTTAAGTACAACTATCGCAATCCGTTGCCGGCAGACGTTGTTATCGTAGACGAAGTGTCAATGGTTGACGTAACAATCATGTACAACTTGCTTTCGGCTTTGCAAAACGGCACAAGAGTCGTGCTTGTAGGAGACAAAGACCAGTTGCCGTCAGTCGGTGCAGGCAATGTGCTTGCCGATATCATACACAGCGGTGTTGTGGAAATTCGCTACTTAACTCACATTTATCGTCAGTCCGAAGATAGCTTAATCGTATCCAATGCTCACTTAATCAACAAGGGGCAAATGCCGGAAATCAACAATCACAGCAAAGACTTTTTCTACATAAACATGGCGGAATATCCGCAAATAGCACAAACCGTGGTAGAACTTGTAACAAAGAGATTGCCGGGGTACACAGGTGCAAGACCGTTAGATATTCAAGTGCTCGGTGCACTAAAAAGCGGTGTTTCCGGTGTGGAAAATCTCAACAAACTTTTGCAAGATGCGCTTAACCCGCGCATATACGGAAAAAACGAAATGCTTGTCGGCAACAACATTTTTCGTGAAGGCGACAAGGTAATGCAAACGGTCAACAACTACGACCTAACCTACACGCATTTCAAACAGGACAACACCATCGAAGAATGTTCCGGCATTTTCAATGGCGATATAGGTTTTATTCGCAAAATCGATCGTCAAAATGGGCTAATTGAGGTTATGTTTGACGACAACCGACTTGCACATTACACGCAACAAGATTTGTCCGATATGCAACTTGCCTATGCGGTAACAATTCACAAAAGTCAAGGAAGCGAATTTGACGTTGCCGTTATTCCGCTTGTAAACGGGCCACCGACTTTAATAAACAAAAACTTGTTGTACACTGCAATTACTCGTGCCAAGAGAGCAGTTGTAATAGTCGGCAGTAAAAAAATCTTAGGCATGATGGTGCACAACAACTACATTGCCGCACGTACAACATTGCTATGTAGATTTTTGAAAAGCGAAGGTGCAACTTACAATCGATTTTTCTCGCTAACTAACAACAATGCGGCAATATCCGATCAAGAGGCCGAGTTAGAAAAAGCCATGGAAGACGTTCCTGCGGACTTTTTAGACAATCAGCAAACTAACGAATAGTTTCAAAATACAATTAAAAGTAAAATAAATGAAAGGTTATCGAGCGTACAAAATACAAAATTTTTTTACCGAGCTTTTTGCTCCGGTTGAGTACAAATGTCTCAATTGCGGAAAAGACATTTTTGATCAAGTCGGGTTTTGTGACGAATGTCGAAAGCTTTTGCCATTCAACAACGGTAAAAAATGTTTGCGTTGTGGAGTGGAAATAGACGGTGAAGAAAATTATTGCGGAAATTGTGCTTTTGACAAGGTCTATTTTGACAAGGCATATTCCGCTTTTAACTACGACGGAATTATCAAAACGGCAATTTTGCGTATGAAGTTTGGCAATCTCGGTAGTTATGCACGTGTACTTGCAAGATATCTTGTTTTTATCGCACAAAGTAACAATTTGCAGTATGATGTTGTTTGTTATGTGCCTATGTCGCAAAAGTCATTCAAAAAACGCAAATACAACCAATCAAAGTTGCTAAGTCAGGCTTTTTGTGATATACTTGAAAAGTACGATATTTTAATCGATGCGTTGGAGAAGCACAAGGAAACCGTTCCTCAGGAGCGGCTCGGACGTAAGGAACGCAAACAAAATCTAATCGGTTCCTACAAAATGGCGCAAGGGGCAGACGTAAAAGGGAAGAGAGTCCTACTTATCGACGACGTAAAAACAACGGGTGCAACCATCAACGAATGTGCCAAAGTGCTTAAACATTTTGGCGGTGCAACAAGTGTGGTTGCCTTGACGGTTGCTTCTCGCAAAGAGCATCTCAATTACGAAATCGATGCCGAATATTTACAGTAAAAAAGTTCAATCATTAAATTACGGAGAATTTTATGAAAGATATCTACGGCGGTGCAAACAAACGTGCCGTAAAAAAATTAGAAAAAATTGCAAAACTTGTCGAAAACAAGGCAGAAATTTATTCTGCAATGTCGGATAGCGAATTGACAAGTCAAACACAAATGCTCAAACAACGTTACGCTAACGGTGAAACTCTCGATCAACTTTTGCCGGATGCGTTTGCAGTCTGTCGTGAAGCGGCAACGCGTGTTTTGGGACAACGTCATTATCATGTACAAATTTTAGGCGGCATTGCACTTCACCAAGGACGTATATGCCAAATGGCAACGGGTGAAGGTAAAACTCTTACCGAAACTTTACCTGCCTACCTAAATGCAATAAGCGGAAACGGTGTACACATCATCACCGTAAACGAATATCTTGCAACTCGTGATATGGAGTGGATGGGCAAAGTCTACCGCTTTTTAGGTTTAACCGTCGGTGTTACGCTTTCCAAAATGTCCGCAAGAGAAAAACGTCAAGCTTATGCTTGCGATATCACTTACGGAACAAACAACGAATTCGGTTTTGACTACTTGCGTGACAACATGGCAACCAATCGTGCCGCATGTGTTCAACGCGGACTAAATTTTGTAATCATTGACGAAGTCGACAGTATTTTAATCGATGAAGCACGCACGCCTTTAATTATCAGTGGCCCGAGCGGAAAGTCAAGCGACATGTACAAAACGGCAAATTCGTTTGTATGCACGTTGCAAAAATCTACAAACATCGATGACGAAGGAAAAACACCAAATGACAGCGAAGAGCCAAATGGCGACTACGTCGTCGACCAAAAAGAAAAGACTGTGCGTTTGACCGATCGCGGTATCACCAAGGCAGAAAGATTTTTCAAAATTGAAAATCTTTCCGATCCGGACAACACCGAGCTCAATCACTACATCAACAATGCTTTAAAAGCCCATGCAATTATGCACCGAGACGACGACTACATTGTCGAAAAAGGCGAAGTGCTTATTGTCGACACGTTTACAGGTCGCAAAATGGAAGGTAGACGTTTTAACGGCGGATTGCACCAAGCTATCGAAGCAAAAGAGCATGTAACAATTAAGGAAGAAAACAAAACTCTCGCAACAATCACATTCCAAAATTATTTTAGGTTGTACCACAAACTCAGCGGTATGACCGGTACGGCAAAAACCGAAGAGCAAGAGTTTAACACAATTTACAATATAGACGTTGTTTGTATTCCCACAAACTTGCCAATGATTCGTAAAGATGCGCAGGACATTATCTTTTCAACACGCCAGGGCAAATTACGTGCAATCGTAAAGGAAATTCAAACTCGCCACGCTACCGGACAACCGCTACTTGTCGGCACTGCAACCGTCGAACGCAGCGAAGAGTTGTCACAATTGTTAAAAGGTGCAAACGTCCCGCACAACGTTTTGAATGCCAAATTCCACAAACGTGAGGCTGAAATCGTAGCCCAAGCCGGCAGATATGGTGCCGTAACAATTGCCACAAACATGGCAGGACGTGGAACAGATATTTTACTCGGTGGCAATCCGGAATTTCTTGCCAAGCAGGAAATGAAACGTTTAGGATACGATGACGATCAAATCGAATTGTCAACAAGTATCGTAAAAGGCGACGAAGAAACAGAAAATCTAAAAAAGGTATTTTCCGAACTTGTAAGCAAGTACAAAGTGCAAACCGATGACGAAAAGAAAAAGGTTATTTCCGTAGGTGGCTTGTGTGTAATAGGTACCGAACGTCACGATTCCAGACGCATAGACGATCAGTTGCGCGGTCGTTCCGGACGTCAAGGAGATCCGGGTTACAGTGTATTTTACGTTTCTGCCGAAGACGACATGATTCGTATTTTCAGCGGAGAGCGTATGCGTCAAATAATGATGTTTATGCGCATTGACGAAGACGAACCGATGCAAAACAGAATGCTTTCAAAGGTTATCGAATCTGCACAAAAACGTATTGAAGGTGTACATTTTTCCGGACGTAAGCAAGTTTTGCAGTACGACGACGTCAACAACAAACAACGCAAAGTTATTTATGCCGAACGTAACCGAATTTTAGACGGCGGAGACGTTCACGAAGAAATTTTGCAAATGGCAGGTGAATATGCACGCAACGCACTTGCCGATGCTTGCGACAGTCAATTAGACGTTGAAAAGTGGAATTTAGACAAAGTCAATGCAAAACTCAAAAATTATTTTGTAGCCGACGGCGACGAACCTATTTTAAGCAAGCAAGACGTTGTTTCGGCACGTCAAGTGTGTAACTTACTTGCCGAGCGTTGCAAGGACTACCTTAACATGCGTGCCGAAGCCGAACCTCAAGGAAACGAAGTCCCCTTCAGTGAAGCCGAACGTTTTGTGCTTTTACGCACAATCGACAGATTGTGGATGGATCACATCGATGCGCTTGACGATTTGCGCAAGGGCGTAGGTTTGCAAGCAATCGGTCAGCACGATCCGCTTGTAGTGTACAAAAAGGAAGCTTTTGAAATGTTTGAACGTCTCAACGACGAAATAAAGGTGCAAACAATTCGCATGCTTACTTTCTCACGAATAGTGCAAGCAATACCTCAATCAAAACCGCAACAAAATGTCGACTTAAACCCAAACAAATCCAAAAACGGACCTTGTCCGTGCGGTAGTGGCAAAAAGTACAAAGATTGTTGTTATCAAAAGGATTTGTTGGCACAAAAACAGCAAAACGAAACCGGTTCAAACACAGACGGCAACAACGACGAACAAAACAAACCGCTAAGCAAAAAGGAACAATATGCGCTCATTCGTGAACAGCGTAAAAACAACAAGAAAAAATGATTCAAATTGAAGAATTAAAACTAAATGTAAAAGATTTACAAAGCAAGTTAAACGGTATTGAAAACAGTCTTGACGTACCCAAAATAACGGCAGAACTTGCTACGTTAAACGAACAACAGCACAAAGCAGATTTTTGGAACGATGTCAAAAATGCACAAGTTGTCAGTCAACGTGCAAAAAATATCGAAGACAAGTTAAACGACTTAAGCAAGATGCAAAAAAGATTAGCCGACGTTACCGAGCTTTTGTCTATGTGCGAAGATGACATGTCAATGTTAGAAGAAACCGCTTCCGAGCTTTCCGACTTAACCATTGCAATAAACGAAATGCATGTTTCGGCTTTACTCAGCGGAAAATTCGATGCAAACAATGCAATTTTAACGTTGCATGCCGGTGCCGGCGGAACAGAAGCGCAAGACTGGGTACAAATGCTTTATCGTATGTACACGCGTTATGCCGAACGCCGTGGCTATAAAATTGAACTTATCGATATGCTTGCAGGTGAAGAAGCAGGCATAAAATCGGTTACTTTCCAAGTAAACGGAACAAACGCTTACGGATACTTAAAGGCAGAAAAAGGTGTCCATCGTCTTATAAGAATTTCTCCGTTCGATTCGTCCAAACGTCGTCACACAAGTTTCGCTTCCCTTGAAGTGATGCCGGAATTACCCCAAGACAACGACATTGTCATCGACGACAAGGATCTCAGCATCGACACTTATCGCAGTAGCGGTGCCGGCGGACAGCACGTCAACAAAACCGAGTCGGCAATTCGTATCACTCACGTTCCGACGGGTATTGTTGTATCTTGTCAAACACAACGTAGCCAAGTGCAAAATCGCGAACAAGCCATGATGATGCTAAAAAGCAAACTTGCCGAACTAAAGGAACGCGAGCAAATGGAAGAAGCGATGGCAATCAAGGGCGAAATTAAAAAAATCGAATGGGGCAGTCAAATTCGCACTTATGTTTTCTGTCCGTACACTCTTGTTAAAGATCACCGCACCAATTTTGAAAATCCCAACATTGTTGACGTTATGGACGGAAATATTCAGCCTTTCATTGAAGACTATCTTGAAAAGGCACTATAATTAAAAAAACTTAAACAAAAAAAGTGTGCAAACTAAAAATTTGCACACTTTTTGCTTTAATTACGCCATTCGTTTGGAGTTTTGTTGTGTTTGTTCAAAAAAAGTTTGTAAAAGTGACTGCTATTTTCGTAGCCAACCGCACGAGCAATATCGGCAACATTCATTTTTGTGGAAACTAACAGCTTTTCCGCTACAAGCAGTCGTCTTTCCATAAGCAGTTGCTTAAAAGATTTTCCAAAAGTTTTTGTGATTTTTCGCGAAACGTATTCTTGTGACAGTTGCAACATCGATGCAATTTCCGAAAGTGTCGCAATCGTGTAATTGGAATCTAAATATTCGCTTACAAGTATCTTAAAATTGTCGGTTTCGCCCATGTTGCTTGCAATTACCGAGTCCGAGTGTACCGATAAATACGCAAACAACAACGACATCACTTTAGGCAGCAGTGGCGAATCGATAGATTGTTCCACAATGGTGTAAATCAAGTTGTCTAAAAGATTTCTTATGGTGTAAACTTCTGCAATGTCAAAAAGCAAGTATTGTGGTCTGCCGTCGGACTTAATGTTTTCCGAGATAAAATCCCAAAGCAATCCTTTTGTCGAATCTTCACTCAATGCCGTAGACAAAAACGCATCGGACAAAATAAAATTTATGCCAATGTCTTTTTCGTTAGCCTTCTTTATCGAGTGTGTAACAAACTTGTTCAAAACAAGTAAATTTCCTTGTTTAACTTCTATTTTCTTTCCGTCAATTATGTGAGTTATACTTCCCGAGTACACGTACATTATTTCCATGTAGTCGTGTCCGTGCAACGGAAAGTCGCAAAAACGAGTGTGGACGGTAATTTCCACAAGTTTGTTTTTTAGCATGTTTTCGCTTTTTATCACCGATTGGTCGGAAAAAGTGTAGTCTCTTAAATTTAACTTTTCGCCACGCAAAATAGCTTGTTCGGTAGGCGATATTTTAGTCAGCTTTTCGATAATGTAATCTTTCATAAATCAATTGTAGCTTTTTCAAATTGTGTAGTCAACAAAAAATTACTTAAATGTCAAATTAAGATACAAAAATTGTCAAATTACGTCCTTGTTTGATACAGTTTAATGG
>CAVEYD010000021.1:0-19990 GCA_963619835.1 bacterium
CTACCCATTCGCTTCCATTATATTTTTCCCAAGTAAGCGAATTAAAACTTTCAACGATGTAATAGTCAGATACACTTAAATCGGATACGGTGGTTACGGGTGCGCCTACACAGGGATATAGTTTTATATTAGGGCTATCGCCGGCATATGCTACACTTTCATTGTTAAACATTGTTGAAGCAAAAGCAATTGCAACTAGCATGCAAATTGACAATAAAACTATTGTCAGCCTTTTTGTTTTTACATTACTCATAATAAAAATTCTCCTTCTTTATAAAAATTTTATTAAGCAAATTCTGTGACGACACCGCCAGTACAGCGACCGGTTAAAAAGTCATTGTTACAGCCTTTTTTAATTTTGCTACAAACAAAAAACAGACCAGGTTTTTGTTGCCCTGATCTGTTAGATGATAATATAAATTATTACCCCCCCCCGAAAAACTACATCGTTCGAGGAAGGCAAGGTTATATTTTAATCTCAGACTTTTTTGTGCGTCCTTTATTTATTCTGTTATTGTATCACGAAAGTTTTAATTTGTCTATATCTTTTGCAATTTTTTTTGCAAACACTTTTATACAGGCACATCATTTTTCATCTTGGCGTTTGCCTTGTTAAGCATTCTCTCAACGTCATCGATAATTTGAAAGTCACAGGGTATCTTCCCCAAAGTTGTTCAAAATTATTCTGTTTGCTATTGCAACTACCAAAAATTTACGTTAAGAACCACAAACACAAGACATGTAATCGTCACAACTTTGTAAAGCGGATCATTAATGAGCGGTTTAGACGAATAATTAAAATTCAAAACGACAAGATCCATACTCGATTTCAGTGACGTTATCGAAATTATGTTTTTCTCCGCTGCCGATTTTACCGCAAATACATGGCAAGCCGAGCCAAATAGCAATTTGATCTAATTGTTGTTTTCACGAAAGTCCGTCGGCGAGCAACCGACAAACTTTTTGAACGTTTTTGAAAAATGATAATAATCGTAGTAGCCTACTTCGTTTGCAATATTCTTTAGCGGAAGTTTGGTATGTGTAATCATTAACATTTTAGCATAGTTCATTTTAAGCTCGGTTAGGTAGTTCAAAAAAGACATGCCCATCGTGCGCTTGAACACTATCGACAGATACGCCGTGTTGTATCCGTATTTTTTTGCAAACGTAGATAACGACAACCTTGCACCGACATTGTTTTTCATTTCTTCCACAATGCTGTAAATTACGCCTTCGGCAAATCCACTTTCGTCATTTACCACGAAGTAAGAATAAATATCATCCAACATTTGCTTGTAGTCATCGTAGACATCCAACGCCGAAACGGACAACATTTCACTTGCGTTTGCAATTAACCCGTACTTGAATAAACCTGACACAAGTATTATGTAAATGCGTTGGACATCGGCACACAATATTGTTCCGTCCATTTTGTCGTACAATTCCCTCACCGCAACTTGAAAATCGCCCGAGTTGTCGCATTCTACAAGTTGTTTGATAATTTCGCTTGAACAACTGTTAAATTCGTCAACTACAACAACCATATTCTTTTTGTCGAAAAAGCCCATTTTAGAATTGACTCTGGTATGACGTAGTGCCTCGTGTATTCCACCGTAATCGTGCAAACAGCCACTTACTGCCATATTAGCGCCATTAAGGTTCGTTGTTCTTTTGACCTTGTCGATGTTCAAGTTATATGCTACGGCAATATACATATTGTCATCCTCATACAACTTGTGCACGTATGACGAAGCAGAGTTCAATTCCTCGACAAAACTCGGCGAAATCTTTTCTCCACAAACAGCAACCAATCTATAATCAGATTTGGGCAACAAACGGAAGTTTTCAAAAAGGCGTTCCAATTCTGCTTCGGAATCGTCACTTATGTCACTGCGGCTTGTAATACGGAAAACCCTCGAATTAAACCGCTCTATTTCTCTGTCGCGCACCTCATTTACTATTTGAATAAGTTCGGCTTTTTTTGGCGGCTTTTTGAGATAGTTTAATGCTTTCAATTTGATAGCATCCACCACATACTCAAATCTATCATAAGCGCTGAAAAACACTACGTTGGCAGGATACTCTATCAACGAAACCATCTTTAATCCAGACATTTCATCCATTTGAATATCTGAAAAAATCAAATCCGGTTTTAGACTGTTTATTTCCTGTAATGCCTCAATAGAATCAGTGTTACTGCCGACAACATCGAAGCCAAAGGCGTTCCAGTCGATAATAGTATTCATTTCTTCGATTATCAACGAATCGTCGTCAACAAAGTAGACCGTCAGCATTTACAAAACTCCTTTCACTTTCATATCTTTTATTTTAGCACAACTGCAAAAAACGGTCAAATAACAACCTTTAAAAGGCAAAAATTGACCGTTTAAACAATATTCATCGTCACCAGTTGCAAAGCACTTTGATTTGTTTGCTTCCGTTGAGCGCAACTTTGTTACCAACCACTGCACAGCCGTCCACGAACAATTCGTACTTGCCCGTATGTTGCAAGGTAATTACAAATTCCGTATCCCTAAACGTGCGACGGATGACTGCATGATCGATGCCTGTGGGCAAACACGGCTCTACTATCAATCCGTCATAATCCGGCTTTATACCCAACATCATTTCAGACACGATACGATACAACCACCCAGCAGTACCGGTAATCCAACTGCTTGGCGCATAACCCGCTTTGACAGGAGTTTCCGGTCCGAAATACATATTGGCAATTGCGTACGGTTCCATGCCGTTCTTTTTGTTTTTAGGATTGATTGGCAGTATCATTTGCAACGACTCATAAGCCTTGTCGGCATGTCCGAGCAAACAATCTGCATAAATTTTGAAAGCCACACCGTGGTTGTACACAGAGCCGTTTTCGTAAGTGCCGGGGCAAAAATAGGTAAGCCTACCCAATGTATCGTCCGGCGTATCGAATGCGGGGTTAGATTGCAAATAGCCGTAATTGCAACGCAAGTTTTGTTCCACGCTGTCCATTACTTTTTCCTGTGTTGTGCGGTCACCGATATTGGCAATTACGCTCCAAGTTTGCGGATTAAGGAAAATCTTGACTTTGTCGCTTTCCTTTGAGCCTATCTTGCGAGAAAGATCGTCTATACCATAAATGTAACGGTCGCCTTCAAAACCATACGCAAGTATGTTTTTCGCAAGATTTTCTTTACCTTGCACAAACCCACTCACGTCAAATTGAGGCTTAAACTTAGCAGCTATTTCCAAGAAATCATTGATACCTTTGACCGTTGCAATGCTGAGCCACACGGACTCGCCGATACCTTTCATACCTGCATTGTCGATGGAATCGTTCCAATCGCCACCGCGCCACTTGACCAAGCCATGCGTTCCAACGTCGGACAACAAGTAATTGTAGCCACGTGCCATATGTTGAAATACCGTTTCAGTAAGCTCGCTTTGATAGTACCCGGCTGACTTATCCAAGATTTCGGCATCATTCGTTTCCTTCAAATAGGCAAGCACGGTAGAAGCAATCCAGCATGCACCGTCTTGATAAGGGTAATCGAATATCGGATCAAATTGACGAACGGTGTTGCCGTTTTCCTTTTGATAGCATAGCGTGGACAAAATCTTTTGTTCAGCCATGTCACTATCCAACGATAAGAAAGACGACACATCTTGCATTATATCGCGGAAGCCCTTGCCGTACACGCGCCCCCACGTTTTGCCAAGGCTGATTTGTCTTTTCAGCCAAACGTTTTCCAAGTTGTCCAAGTATGAGTTGCCACTATTTACCACAAGTTTTGCATTAAGCCGCTCGTGGAGCTTCTTTTGCAATGTTAATTCGTCATTGTAGCTCTTGGTGGAAATGTACTTGTTAGCAACCGAATACACTTCTTCCTCGCTCTTGCCGAAGCAACACACAACATTTATGTCCTTCGTTTCGTCCAATCCGAGTTTTACCACAAATTGCATTGCCGAACAGCACTCGGCATCAAACACCGTCGAAGCATTGCTCAACTTTTTCTTTTGCAATGCAACGGGATCGGAAATTTCATTGTAAATACCTTTGAAGTTAAGGTCGGTAACTTCAAAAGATTTAATGCGACAATCGGCTTTTGTAAAGACGTGGGTGTTTTTTTCTGCAACGTTAAAGCCGACATGCTTGAACAAAATTCCGTTTTGTTCCGCAACGCCATAAGCTTGTGCGTAAGCGTCGTGCCATGTAAGATTGACAAACGGCTTGTTGTAGAAATAGACTGCCAAATTGCGCTTAGAGCATCCCACATTTGTCACTTTTATATGCGTTACTTCAGCATAATCTTCGTGCGGCACAAGGGTGGTAATTTCAAAAAGCAAACCATCATAGCGTGCAATCACACGTTGATAGCCAAGTCCAACGTGGCACTCAAATGTATCAAACGGCAAATTGCCAAAATTGCGATTTGGACTATACGCTTTGCCAGTGTCCAAATCTTTGACATAAATATACTTTGGGTAATTTGTCAATGTGCGAAACACTCCGTCAGTTTTGCCGTTGGCAATTCCGCAACCGAATTGATCGTACCAAGCAACTATTTGTTCGTTCCAAAGATAGTTTTTAAGAGTACGCACGGGGTGCATGTCGGTAATTACATATTCGTTAACGGCTGTATCAAAATGGCCGCAATCTGTTTTTATAATCATAATATCACTAAAATTCCACAGTAAATTCATAGCCGAAAGGCAATTCTACTTGCTTTCCGCTTGTTGCATCTTTTATCACAATTTTCTTGTATGAAGTGTTGTAGTTTTTGTATGTTGTTGCAAACGAAACTACTCCGTTACGGTAGAGCACGGTGTACTTGTTATACTCGCCATGCTGATAGTTTAAACTATCACCGTCGTCATCGTAAATTTCCGTTTGGCAATCATCACCATAGATATACAAAATCAAAGTATCGGTGGCCGCTTTATCCATACGATTTTTCGGCTCGGTCATTGGAACAATGCTTTGTTTTCGCACAAACAGTCCTACACTATCAAGAGGCATATCTACAATATAGTTTTTGCCACCGACATATTCCGTTCCGTTGAGGTAATCAAGCCACACTCCGTCGGGTAAATACACCATTCTTTTATCAGCGTCTTTTTCAGTTATCGGCGCGACAAGCATACTTTTGCCAACCATGTACTCGTCATTGCATTTGTATGCATCCGGTTCGTCCGGATAGTAATAAAACAACGGGGCATTGAACAGTTCACCATGCGTACTCATCAAATAAGCTTGGTTGTACAGATATGGTGCGAAAGAATATCTCAAACGAAGCATTTTGCGATATATTGTCGTTGTTTCTTCGTCAAATGCGTATGGTTCCTGACGCGTAGTATCGATTGACGCGTGATTACGCAAAAACGGATACAAAACACCGGACTCTATCCATCTGATAAGCAATTGTTTTGTAACGTCGGCATTGAATCCTCCGACATCGACTCCGTTGAACATAAGTCCCGACAAGCCCATATTGATAATTTGAGAAATAGATAGCTTCAAGTGATGCCACAAGGAAGCGTTGTCACCGTTCCAGAAGAAACAATACTTTGCCGTGGTAGCAAACGCAGCACGTGAAAACAAATACGGACGTCTGTTTTTGCTTTCGTAAATTCCAAGCAGAGAACGCACCATATGTTCACCGTAAACATTGTGTCCTTCCAAATTGGTCAACTTACGATTGCCGTAAGAAAAATCCACATCAGGCGGCAACTCACCTTTAAACAACGTAGGCTCATTCATGTCGTTCCAGATGCCGTCTATGTAGTTCTGTTCGACAAAACTACCCACTACTGCATTTTTATATTCTTTCAATTTTTGATTGAAATAGTTTGGAAAAATACAATCGCCCGGCCAGACTACATTCACGTAGTCTTCGCCATCTTTTTGTGCGGCAAGTTTGTTTTGCGAAATGTAACGATATGTTTCAAGATTTTCATCAACCTTGTCGCCCGCATCGTTTATTACCACTACACCAATGCCATTGTCGGCAAGTTTTTTACACATACCGCTAAAATCGGGGTATGCCGATTTGTTTACAGTGCAGTTACGAAATCCGTCCATATATTCGATATCTAAATGAACGTAATCGAGCGGCAAATCGTACTTGTCAAATTTTTCTACAAGATCACACACTTCTTGCTGCGACTTGTAGGTAAATCTCGATTGGTTGTTACCTAACATTTTGTAGCGCACAAAATACGGATGTCCGACAAGTTTGGAATAATTTGACGTTATGGCGCGCACATCACCCAAGAATAAGTAAAAGTCCTGATTTACGTGTTGGTTGGTCACGCGAATTTCCGCATCGTTTTTCTTGCCCAAATCAAAATCGTAAGGATATGTAGACGGGAAAAATACAGAAAAGAATTTGCCGTCAACGTTTATCAACAGATAGTTGATCGATTTATACAATGACTTGAATTGTTCGTCCTGATGAGCACCGTCGTCTATATTCCAGTTGCGGTAAAAGTATCCTCTTCTGTCGAGATAAGCCATTTTGTCGCCCAGTCCGAACACCTTGTAATCACCGCAAGGAATAAACACAGTATCATGACCATCAAAAGTAATATCTACGATTTTTTGTTCAGCATATTTTACAGAAACACCGGCTTCTGAAAACAACACTTTAAAGTCATTTAATGTGTATCCGGAAGCACCTTCGGAAAGCGAAATACAACTCGTTTGACAAAGTTCAATCAAATCGATGGGATTAGCTTCATTAACATAAACATGTAGCGCATCACCGTTTACAACATCGACAAACAGGTTTCCGACATTGGTTTTTGTTACAAAATTCTTCATACGTATTACTTTTTACTCCTCGCTCGGCAACAAATTTTGTTGCGTTTCCTTTGAGAACAAGCATTCAACAACAGGATTCCACTTGAAGTAAATTGGTGTTTCGGGCTTCAAACTGTCCAAAAATTCTTTTCCTACGTCAAGCATGCGAACTATCATAATTATATTTTTGTTTTCAGCAGTGTTGATGTGAATGTGCATTGAGCTGCCCATCATTTCCTTTACGATGGTAGTTCCCTCTATTGCTTCGGGATCATCAGCAGTTGTCAAGGAAATGTATTCGGGACGAATGCCAAGCACGATGTCTTGTGCAGAAACATTGTTTGCTACAAGTTGATTTTTCATAGCTTGCGGTGTCACAATGGTTTTGCCATGCAATTCCACGTCCATGCTTTCGTTGAGTTTTGCATCAAAGAAATTCATTTGTGGCGAACCGATAAATCCTGCCACGAATGTATTTACAGGATGGTTAAACAAGTTTTGCGGAGTGCCGATTTGTTGAATCACACCGTCTTTCATTATTACAATGCGATCTCCGAGCGTCATTGCTTCGGTTTGGTCGTGCGTTACATAGATAAATGTAGAATTTATCTTGTTGCGTAGCAAAATCAATTCCGAACGCATTTGATTGCGCAGTTTAGCGTCAAGGTTACTCAAAGGCTCGTCCATAAGGAAAACCTTTGCATTTCGTACCACAGCACGACCGATTGCGACACGTTGACGTTGTCCGCCGGACAAAGCTTTCGGCTTACGGTCAAGCAGTTCGGAAATTTCCAACATTTTTGCCGTTTCACGCACACGTTTGTCGATTTCTTCCTTGGAAAGATATGCCATTCGGTACATTGGCACTTCTTCCGTTTCCAATTTGTGCAGTATCTTTTCCTCGTTTTCTATTGCATAGGTAAAGTCGGTTACACGCTTGCGACAACGATCCAATGCAAGTCGTATTTTGTCGCCTTCTTCACCGCTATATTGATTATCGTCAAGTTTTTTGACGGTTTTTTCGATATAAACATTGAGTTCTACAATTTGATTACGATAAAACTCAATGGATTTCTTTGTGTCTTTTATTGCCTGCTCGTCTTTGAAATACAAACGTTTGCGGTTTTGTTTGGCAACTGCGAGTTGTTCCTTTAACGATTCTATCTCGCTTTGAAGTTGCACTACCGACGCATCATTCGTATCGTTTTTAGCAAGTTTAAGCAATTTTTTCAGCTCTTTGTTGCGTTGTCCAAGTTCCGCAATTATGCTATTGACTTCAGATTCGTCGTAAACAGGCACTCTTGTCTTGGAAATTTTCAAAGAAAACGCCAAGTTTTTGTAGACGGTCATGTGCGGATACAAGGCATAGTTTTGAAATACCATTGCGATGTTTCTGTCGCGCGGTTCGAGGTCGTTTATGCGGATGTCGTCAATGTAGATATCACCCGCGGTAATTTTTTCCAGACCTGCAATCATACGCAAAGTTGTCGACTTTCCGCAACCGCTTGGTCCAACAAATACGACAAATTCCTTGTCGTGTATTTCCAAATTGAAATCTTTGACGGCTTCTACCGCTCCGTCGTAAATTTTGTATACGTTTTTCAACTTAATATTAGCCATATATATCTCCGTACATAAGTCCTTAATTCATTTTTTTCAAACGAAAAATCATTACAGAGCTACCGACCGAGCGCCGATAGCTCTGTGCAGATAAAACTAATCGATTGTAACTTTTACTTTCATTGCCGCGCCATAAATACCTTCGTTAGATTCGGGCTGAACAATGATGTAGAACTCGCCTTTGGACGTGACGTCGTAAACCAGACTTCCCGTTTCCGTTTGTCCGATCATGTTAAGGTACGACGCAGTTTCGTCAAAGCCGACTTTGTAAACGTTGTAGTGCCACACATCGTTGTCGCTACCGCTGATACGTACTGTCAATTTGCCTTTTGCGTAGGTGCAATTGACGTCTTTTACTGCGGCAGGCAGTGCATCGGTACGTTCTTCGTAAGTTGCGCCCGTATCACGTTTTTGCCAAGTTTCAAAAGCTTTTTCCTTGGTAACTTCGTACTCACGTGCGCCATCAGCGTAGTTGAGATTTGCGTTCGTTGTAGAATCCATAACTTTAAATGCGCCAACTTGTTCCGAATAGTACTTGTTGTTAGCAAATTTGTACCATTGTAACGGTGCTGCAATATCTATCCACGTAAAGCTTGCGGGATTGCTATTTGCCTTCAATACTACGTGGTTGCCAACAAATTCGTTACCGACGTAGTCTTGGTCGCCGTTGTTTATCTTGCAAGCAAATGCCGGCACACTTGCGTTGTTGTGTATGATAAGGTTATCGTACACTTTGCAATAAGTAATGGAATGGAAATCATCGGGTACGGGGTATTGGCGGTTTGTAAAGTTGTCCAATACAAGCGAACCCGTATGATTGGTTTTGCCTTGATTGTTTTCTAAACGGTTGTGCGCTATCACGCTGTGCTGGTTGGACATTGTACCAATACCATCGCCCAAACAGTTGTAACAGTGATTGTACTCCACAGTGATGTAATCGGTGTTCCAGTCAATGTCGATACCCATTGCGTCCCAACCGACGTTGCCGTCGTAAATTTCATAGGTGACATTGTAACGGCAAGAGGAATACTCGCTGCACAAATACATTATTGCGCACTGCCCTTCGATCATTGTTTTGTCTGTGGTGATACCTGTTTGATACACCAAGTTTCTGTCGATTGTGCAGTTTTTACCGCCTTGAATGTACATGCCTAGTCCGCCAATGTGGTGAACCGTGTTTCCATCCAAGTGAACGTTGAGATACTTGTTGCGGTGCATTTCGTTTTGTCCGCCGTTTTCATTGATCCAACCACCGGTACGTATACCTACGCGACCGAAGTAGCTGACTTCATTGTTGAGTACCCATACACCGTCAAGCATTTCCACCGGAGAACCGTCGTGAGTCGCTTCTTGCGAGGTAATATTGATACCGGTTGCATCAGTATCTTCGTCTAAATGTTCACCATTATAATCGTAACCACGCAAAACATTGTTGACAATGTAGATATTGCTAAATTTTCTATCACCAACATACTCGTAACGGAAATAAATACCGCCTGTATTGTTGTTGCGTTGGAAACGGCTTGTAGAATAAACGTCGACTTTGAGGTCACGCACCACTACTCCGCTACAATTGAGCATAGACACGACCAATCCTGCGCCCCATGGTTGATTACCGTTGGTAATTGTCGGACGAGTTGTGCCTTCGCCGTAGGAAGCAATAGTAATCGGATTGTCCGCTGTGCCGTTTAGGTCGGTGTAGGACAATCTGCCAACAAACTTGTCACCTTTTTTGAACAACACTTGGTCGCCTGCATTAAGCGAAAGTGTGTTTGCTTTGGCAATTGTTTTTATTGCCTTTTCGGGTGATAAGCCGTCGTTGTTGTCATTGCCGGTTGCACTTACATAGTAAGTTTTTCCGTCGTGCGACAACGGATACAAACTTTCTTCGGTAAGATCGGCATCGCTGAAAGTAAACTCTTTACTTGCTTTTTTTCCTGCCAAGTCAACGTACCCCTTTTCCGTATTTTCGGTGATGTTACAACCAACACATGCAAACAAAACGACAAAGACCAAAAATACAGTTAAATACTTTTTCATACAAACCTCTCTACTTCAGAAATTGATCCAAAATTCCTATTTCTTCTGCACTACGGTTGATAGCGTTGATATAGGAACTGCCCTTTGTCTTGTAGTTGTTTACAAACTCTTCCCACGTCTTGTTTCTATCTGCCGCGCTTGTCTTACCGACAATTTTTTGGAATGCAATTGTAGTAATGTCATCCAATTCCTTTGATGTAGTTGCAAAAGCGGGGTTGACCGAACAGTAGGATGTAATAGAACCTTCAAGATATTCTTGTTTCCAAGAGGTAAGAATCTGCACTGCTTCATCGTGATACTTTTCTGTTTCGGCAATTGGTGTAGACCAACTTACAAGTCCCTTGAGGAAGTATATACCGCGAGCGATATTACTGTTGAAGAACGAGTATTGTTGTCCGCTGGAAGCTACAGGAAGGTCACTTATTATTTTGCCGTTTTCAACATGATAGTGAGTACCTTCGATACCGTTGTTGAGCATTGTCATACCTTCGTCGCTAAGCATCCACTCCATAATGTCGAAAATCTTACGCTTTTTGTTTTCCGAGCAGAATTTGTTGATAGAACGATAACCAAATTTGTTGGTATGTCCCCAAATTTTCTTTTCGCCATTAACGTTGGTAACAACAGGCATGCCTCGCACAACGTCTGACATTGCTTTGATGGTTGCTCCGCTGTCGTCCTGTGTGAAAGGCTCCATATATTGCAAAATACCTACTGCGTGTTCAAATTGAGCATTAAATACCATGCAACCTGCAGATCCGTTCAAAAATTCGTTTTTCATACGAGCAGTCGTACCCGTAGTAGCATAAGATTGGTTGATAAGACCGTTGTCGTACATCTTTGCTAAGAAGTCCAATGCAGCCTTAGTCTTTTCGTTGATGATGTTGGGCTCAAGGCGCTTGGTTTCTTCATTATAATACCATTGATTGTTAGCACAATCGAACATGGACATAATAGGATACCACCAATAAATGCCACCGTCTTTGGTCATAACTAAGCCGTAGGTATCATCTTTGCCGTTGTTGTCGGGGTCAGCCTTTGTGTATGCTTCCATAAGATCGTAGAAGTCATTGTAGTCAAACGTCGGATCTTCCGGATCTTTGATAGTTTTACCGCTTTCTGCAACGTAGTTTTTTGCAACCACACTGTCGTACCAGTCGCGTCTATAATACATTGCATGCACGTTGGTAAGGTCCTCGTCAACGGTGTCGTCCAATACAAGTGGGAAACCATACAAACCACCACCAAGATAACTACGCATTTGGTCAACATTGTAACGTTCAAATGCTTTTTTCATATTGGGGTAGTCCTTGAGGTAAGGTTCGAAGTCGGTAAGGATTTCGTCCTTAAGCCATTTGGAATATTGCGGTTGATCTACTTCGTGGAACCAGATGTCAGGAACATCTCCGCCACCGATATTTTGGTTAAGTACGGTTTTCCATCCATCTGCAGAACCACTGATGAAATCGAACTTGACATTAAATTTGTTTTCTATATAATCAAGCACCATCTTGGTGTCGTCCGTAGGTGCTTGAAGCGAATCGATGTCTACGCCGAAGAAAGAAATTATAAGTCTTCCGTCGGAAGTATACTTGTCCTCGTCATAATCGAAATCGGTTGTCGTCGTACATGCGAAAAGTATCGGCAGCAACATGACAAGCATCAAGCTAAGACAAACTATTTTTTTCATATACTCTCCTTCAAATTTGTTTTACAAACAAAATCGTTGTTTAGTTGTGCAAGCGACTCGTCGTCGCATAATTAAGTGGGCTCTGAAATTCATGTCTCAGAGCCCACCGTAGTAGCCGATATTATTCGGCAGTCAATTCAATCATTGGGCAAATGTACACAAACGGCAAAAGTTCAAAGTTTCTTGTGTCTGCGTCGCCGTTAGCTCTTACCAACAAAATGAAAGTTTCACCAGATTTGATTTCGAACCAGTCGGATTCGACATTTGCAAATTCGGGATTCTTGAATTCGTGCAAGGTTTCAGTAGTTCCGTCAGCCTTTACCTTTACCCATTGCCACAATGTATCGGAAACCCAACCGCCAAGTCTATTTTCTTGTGTGTCGCCGGTGGTTTTGATGGAAATGTCTTGTTTAGCGGTAAATACAAACAACAAACCGTCTGTTCCGCCTACAAATGCTTGCCAACCGCCATTGATTTTAACGGGGCTTCCTTCTTCAGCCGCAGCAAAAGAGCTGGTGTTGCCGCCATTGTCATCCTTAACGCTAACGAGAGATTTATATTCAGCTACAGTACCGTGAGCAATAGTTGCGCTGACAAGTTGTGAGTGGTTACAAACTTGCTTGTCGGTATCGTTACTTGCAAAAATCATGTGCTCGATAAAGTTGTACTTTCCTTCTTTTTCCCAGTCACCGAGAGATTTGCTACCGCTGAATACTTGCATGTTGTTTTCGTCACGAATTTTGTCGCCTACGCCAAGAACGGTAACGTTGACTTTAGCAGATTTACGAGTGTCGTTAACGGATGTAAGAACAATTTGAGCTTGTCCCTTTGCAACGCAAGTGACAACACCTTTTTCGTCTACCGTTGCCACCTCTTCGTTGGAAGACTTGAATGTAACGTCACCACTGTTCTCGGGAGTAACATTGTATTTGATAGTAAAGCTTTTGCCGGCTTGACCGGTTAAAGACGTATCGCTAGTAACGTTTACTTTAACTTCTTCTCTGTATGTTTCGTCATCAAGAGTGTTTGTCAAACGAATATCGTCAATGTAGGTATCTACAACTTTTGTAGGTGTTCCGCCAATAGCTCTGTCCCACGTACCGAATCCGAACACAAGTTTGTCAAGTCCGGTGGGATTAGCACTTGCTTCTCTAGGTCCGTCAATGGGGAAACCATCTGCTGTTCCACCGTACATAGAAGCATTTGTAAGCTTTGTAAGGTCAATTACAATGCGATACCATTTGTTTGTTTCCATTTCATACGCAAACTTACCATCGCTTGCTTTGTACATTTCCTTCAATTCGTCAGGAGCGTTGTCTGTAAGTTTGAAGTTCCAGTAGTAATCGAGTTTTTCACCGTATTCGGAGTATATCATTGTATCAAAGTAAGTGTACTTAGTTTGAATCAACATTTTGTTAAGATCGGTTGCTTCACCGTCGAAGTAAACCCAGAAAGACAAATACTTAGCATCGGACAAGAATGTTGTCTTAGAACCAAGCAAGCAAGCGTCGTTGAGCCAGTTTACATTAGTATCAAACCAATGCGCTTTTGCAACGTTACCTTTGCGATAGCTGTCAAACTTGTTGCTGATTTCCATGGGGTAAAATTCGCTTGTTTGCAAAATACCTTGTTCGTAATTGATTGTGGTAAACACATTGAGTGTTTCTTCCAACTTGTTGCCGGCAGCGTCGGTTGCACTTACGCTTACTTGATAGCAACCTTCTTTTTCTGCAGTAAACTTTTTGTCGGTCAAGGTAATGTCTTCGTCGCCAAACTTAACGCTGATTTGCGGAACAATGTCGCCGTCGATGTTGTCATTTACAACGATCTTGGACAGGTCAACTTCTTCGCCAATCATTACGAGGCTGTCTGCCGTCATTCCGCTGATTTCAGGTTCAGCAAGGTCTTTAACGTTTAACGTGAGTTCACGCTTGTACTCTTGCTCGCCAACAACGATTTTGTATGTAATCGTGTATGCACCGAGCTTGTCGGGCGTGTAAGAACCAGCTTCAATGTCCGAGGTGTTTCCTTCAGGATCGGTAACGCTGACAGTAGCGTCGTGCCAATTACCCTCAGCATCTTTCGCAGATACCGGTTCGATGAGGTAACTATCCCCATAGTTAACCTCTTTTGCCATAGTGTCTACCGCAAAGTTTTTGTCCAAAGTTTCGTCGATTGCAGGCGTGTTGTCACATGCCGCAAAAGAGAGAGAAAGGACAAGAACCAATGCAAGCAGCAATACAATTGCATTCTTTTTCATAGATTCCTCCTAATTTTTTACATGGCTTGCCATGTTTAATTCAAATATAATTGTACCTTATTAAACTCCAAAAAAAAATGTCAATATTTTTTGTTTTGTTGTGTTTTTTTTATATTTTGCCATTTTGTCAAAATTTTTGTCGTTTTTTACATGTACAAAGGCATACACTACACGTTAGCAACCGTTACTGTACAAAACAAATTTACTTTAATTCAACTTCAACTCCAGCCAAATTTACGGTTTTTACGCGTTTGTCTTCTATCGTAATTATCTTTGCAATAAACTCGGAGAGTGTTTGCTTTTTCTTTTTGCTGTAAAAAGTAAAAATCATGTTGCATGCCGTCAATACCAATGCCAACGTTCCTACGGCAAACAAATTGAAGAAACGTAGGAAACTGACAAAAATGACGACAGAGAATGTTGATATGTCCATTGACAACAACAAAATGAACAACGGAACAAACAAGTTGAGCAACAATTGACACACAAATCGCACCACGACTTGTCCTGCACCGATATTTTGAGTGTCGTAATTGACACAGCGCAAGCGGAACAAACGCATAAACAACGTTTGGCCATCTTTCAGTACTAACGGCAATACAAGGTAGAACACTGTCATTGACAACAAATAGACAATCAACAGTGCATATATGTACGTTTTGTAAAGTTTTTCACTTGCGTCTCCGTAATTCTGTTGCATTGTTGCATACGCATTGCTGTTGTCCATAAAATCGCCGACACACTCTTCCACAAGCGACGAATACGCGGTTTTAACATCGGCAAACACTTTGTCCGACGCATCGGAATTTTTCAGATAATCGTACACCGCTTCGGCACTTTCCGTTGTAAGCAGAGGATACTCGCCTTCGTCAAAACAATTCGTTTTACGCAAAGCTTCAATGTAGTGTTCTGCTGTCAAATCGGCGTTTAATGTAGAGTAGTCGGACTTGTGAGCGACCTTGTAGTCATTGATGTAGTACAAGCATGGATCGTTTTCGGCTGTAATTTGTACAACGTCGGCAAAAATCTTGTCAGTTGCTCGCTCATCACCGTTTGCGATAAATCTTGCGTAAGCTTGTGCTTTGACAAAATCAACGGCAACACGCTCCATAGAGGCAAGCGAAGTGCCGCTATCGTTAGTTTCATACTTGGTAAGTTTGGTTTCCACACAAGCATCCGCCAATGCTTTTTCCGCCGCGGAGATATTTTCTGTAATACTTTTGCAAGCTTCTGACGATTGAAAAATTGCGAGAAAACACATAAAAAGCAATACGCATGCCAAAAACAACGCAAAAAAATCGAATAATGCCACGTAAAATTTTTTGCCGCGACTAAGCGAATTTTCACTTTCGGTAAGTACTTGTAGTTGTTGCATATTAACCTCCGACGATAACCATACTAACAAAAATGCCGAACGAATAATGCGTCTGCAATCAATCGTTCGGCAACAAATATTGTCAGCCCTTGATCGAACCGATCATTACACCTTTTGTAAAGTGTTTTTGCAAGAACGGATACACAATCAATATCGGCACTGTAGAAACAATGATTGCCGCATATTGCACCGATTC
The DNA here is from genome assembly GCA_963619835.1 of bacterium. Taxonomy (GTDB): domain Bacteria; phylum Bacillota; class Clostridia; order Christensenellales; family CAG-314; genus Fimimonas. The sequence goes on from CAVEYD010000021.1 coordinate 15,969, forward strand.
TCCTATCATTTCAAATTGTCCGCTACCCGTTGACGCTTTGTTCATTGACGCCTTGTCGATGATTACCTTTAGTGCATACGCCATCGGGCGATACTCGGGCGTACGTTGCAAATACAGCATGGACGTAAACCAGTTGTTCCATACGCCAACGGCAATAAACAATGCGATTGTTGCTAATATTGCCTTAGACAACGGCAAAACCATCTTGATAAATACTTTGAAGTCGCTTGCACCGTCAATTTTGGCGGCTTCGATGAGTTCGTGCGGGAAGCTTTGAAAGAAACTACGCATAACCAGCACATTGTACACACTGATAAATTGCGGAATAATAAGCACCAAAATGTTGTTGAGCAAGCCCAATTCTTTGATTACCAAGTAATACGGAATAAGTCCACCTCCGAAGTACATGGTAAAGATAAAGAAAAAGTTGAGTATCTTGCGCCCGGGCAAATCCCTTTTGCTAAGCGCGTATGCCGCAAGAGTTGTGATTGTAAGTTGGTAGATTGTATCCGCAACCGTAACAAACACCGAGTTGAGGAAAGCTCTACCGAAATTGTAAGTCTTGTCGGTAAAAATAATCTTGTAACCTTCTAATTGGAAGCTCTTGGGCCAAAAGAACGACGTCGAATCGATGATATCGCGATCGCTCATTAGTGATTTGACTAGTATTTCCCAAAACGGATACAACATAGTAAATGCAATGAAAATCAACACTATTACATTTACGACGCGAAGTATTTTGTTGATGGAAAACTTTCTCTTTTTGATTTTGGAATAGTCCGATACATATGTAGTCATAGCGTTTACCCCTCCACCTTGTTGATAAGCTCGACAACTTTGTTTGCACCGAGCAACAACACAATATTGATAATATTGGTAAACAGTCCTACTGCCGTACCTATTTCAAACTGTCCGTCACCAATGCCGTAGCGGTAGATAAACGTATCCAAAACGTCGGCATATTCGTAGACGGTTGTATTGTACAAGTTGTAAATTTGGTCAAATCCGCCACCGATAAGTCCGCCGACACGCAGAATAAGCATGATGGAAATCGTCGGCAAAATTTGCGGTAACGTAACGTGGAACAATTGTTGCAACGAATTTGCTCCATCAAGACTGGAAGCTTCGTACAAGTCAGCCGAAACGCCAGACAGTGCAGCAAGATAAATTATCGCACCCCAGCCGACTTCCTTCCAGATATCGCTGACGATAAGCAATGTGATGAATTGTGCACCGTTGCTGAACACATTGACCGTACCAAACAACGAAAAGAACTTGTACAGCACTCCGTTGCGGTCGTCAAACAACGAGAAAATGATACCGGCAACCACAACCCATGACACGAAGTGAGGTAAATACACTATCGTTTGTATGGTGTTTTTGAAAATTTTGTTGTGCAATGCGTTTATCATTATTGCTAAAATTATGGACGTCGGAAAACCGATTACCAATTTCAACAAGTTGATTACAATTGTATTGCGGAATGCCTTACCGAACAAATCTAACTGGAACAATCGCTCGAATACGGAAAATCCAACCCAGTCAGAGCCCATTATGCCCTTTCTAGGCTGAAAGTCTTTGAAGGCAATCACAATGCCGTACATCGGCTTGTAGGCAAAAATTAGCAACAACACTATAGCCGGTACAAGAATTATGTAAAAGAATCCGTTTTTGTATATCGTACGGAAGAATTCCCTTGCTTTTTCTTTTCCTGACTTAGGGTTGAGTGCCTCGATGTACTCCTTTGTCATTTTTTTCTTTAGTTTAAGCTCTTTTCGCGCTTCTCTACTCAACATAAAAACACCATCCGTTTTCAGTAAGATTTGTCTGCATTTAGTCAAACTCTCACCATATACAGACAATTTGTATCACATGACATGTTCAAAGTCAATAGCAAATGGCAAATGAGCAATTTTTATACATTAAAAACAAAAAAATACACAATCTCCACCGATGTCTGTGCTCGCATTTTCAATATTATTCTCATGTATTTTTGTTATGACTACTACTTTTTACCACTTGCTATTGCCAAGCTTACTTCTATTGTTGCCGTTGTTTTTTCGTCATTAGACGAAAGAAATACTTCTGCGGAAGCGAACCTCAACTGCAAACGCTTACGAATATTTTTGAGTGCAATTCCGTGACCGTTTTCGGAAAAACATTCCGCTGTTGCGTTGTCTGCAATTATCTTGTTTACCTCTGCAAGTTGTTCCGAGTCGGTTTCCGCACCGCTGTTGACAACTTTTATCGTCAGTTTGTTTTCATTGCGCTCGACAGTCAAATCGATGGATCCTTTTTTGTTTTTGATGCCGTGAACATATGCATTTTCAATAAGTGGCTGAATGATCGATTTCGGCACGACAATATCTGTCATATCACCGCTCACCGAGTAAGCAAACTCGACGTTAGGAAAGCGCAATTTCTGCAAATTTACATAGCTTAAGGCAGAGTCGATTTCATCGTTCAACGGTGCTTCGGTTACGTTTATTGACAGTGAATATCGCAAAAAGTCAGCAAGATTTTCAACACATTCATTTGCCTTGTCACGCTTATTCAACAAAATCAACGAGTGCACCGCACTTAGTACGTTGATTACAAAGTGCCTGTTTATTTGCTGATAAAGACTTTGCAATTCGATTTGTCTGTTTTCTTCCGATAGTCTTTCGTTTTTCTCCCTTTCCGCGAGTACATTCGCCACCATTTGGTTGTAGGTTGCAATTACCTGATTTACATTTTCGTCGTCATCGGCAAGTTCTATCGGAGCGAGATCGGTTTGGCCTCCAATTCGTTGGAATTGATCAACAAGGTATACAAACGACCGAGTAAATTTGTCGTGAGTACGCTTGTAGAAGGTTATAAATAATATAAAGACAACGACAAACGTCACAGTCATTGCAATCGTGTCGGGCAACAAGCCTTTCCAAACCGACGATTTGTTGTAAACTCCGTAGTATTCGCAATATTGCGAAAATCCGTTACGATACACGTAATAAGCATCATTCGACATCTTTTCGACAGGCAAATGCTCATTTAATATCGGTTCTCCGTCAAATACAACAAACGAGCTGAACCCGTCGATTACATCGCCGAATTTCTTTTGCTGACGGAAAACGGCAGAATTAACAACCACAAACCCGATACCGCTAAGCCTATCAAAAGACTCAAGCCTTATATCCTTGACAACACGTGCAAATATGTGAATGTCCCACTTGTCGCTGTACACCAGAAACATTTTTCCGCTGTCGTACGAGGAATCGTTTCCTTTGCTTGCAACCGAATCAATAAGAGCTTTAGACGAATCGTCAATATATCCAAACGATATGGTTTTGGTACCACTGTATACGATATCTTTACATACGTAACCGCTACTATCATATGGAATGTATCCCATGCCTACAATAAGAGAGGAATTGTGCGCTTCGAACTGATTTGCGACGCGTGCATACAGAGTGTCGTTGCTTCCGCTTGAGAGATAGTCATCCTGACATTTCATCATGTCTTCGTCAATAAAAGTTTGCTTGGATATAGTGTTTACTTCATCCAAATAACGTGTGTACGAAACCACAAGATAATTCGAGATGTTGTCCACACTGTTTTGTGCCGCAGACAACCTAGACTCGTATGCAACTGCAAAGAATACGGCAAAAATAATTGCAATCATTATTAGGAAAATACAAACAGTGACAAAGTATTCGTTTTTATGAATAATCAAATTATTAGGTTTTTTATTACATTTCTTTTCCAAATGCACTTCTCCTTACTACAATTAAAATACCACAAGTCGTTTCCTTTATTCCAAGCAGCATGGTTTTCCTCATCATAAAAGAAATTTGATTGAAATTTTTATGTTTTTAGCAATTTTGCTTATTTCTAAACACAGTTATAACAAAATAAAGACGAAGTAACAAATTGCCATAGCAATATCTGTCATTACTTCGTTTCCTGTTCTCCGATAAATTCCATAATATCGCCAAAATCGCAACCTAAAACCTTGCAAATTTTAACGAGAGTGTCGGTGTTGA
>CAVEYD010000022.1:0-11250 GCA_963619835.1 bacterium
GCACACAATTACAAAATGTCAACAAATTGCAATTTTTTCAATTAAAAATTTCACTTTTATTAAAACTGTCATTTTTTTATTTTACCTGCAACTTTCTCGCAAAAGTCATTACATTTTAATTTATTTTTACCCCAAAAAATCTTGTCTTGCCAAAAAACATTGTCTTTAGCAAGAAACTAATTTTTTTTAATCTCTGCAAAATCGTATTGTCTTTGCAATATTTTCAGCAAACCTTATCTCACCAAATAGCATCATTTTTCCGCAAAAATAATTTTTATTTACGTTCCGCAAGCCTTATTTTTGCTTGCAATTTTTTCATGCAAAGAGACCAATTTTTTTTATAACAAATTGTCGCATTTCATAGTGTAGTTGTAAGTAAGTAAAATTGTGTATTTTTGCTATTACGCTCAAACTAACAATTTTATGCTTTTTTGTAAAAACTTGTCGTTTTTCAATCAAATTGGCACATAACTACTCAAAAAACCGTTTTTTTAGTGAAATTATTGCAATATGAATTTTTTTTCATATATTTTCAAAAAAACTATTTACAAATAAACAAATGTGTTTTATTATTATGTAGTAAACGTGGGTACCCCATACCGATGTTTTCAAATGTATTTTATCAAGGAGACTTATGAAACAAAAATTCGATGTTACGGGCATGACCTGTTCGGCTTGTTCGGCTCATGTCGAAAAATCTGTGTCAAAGGTCAACGGAGTTTCATCCGTCAACGTCAGTTTACTAACAAATTCCATGGTTGTCGAGTACGACGAAAAGCAAACAACCGCCGGCACAATTATATCTGCCGTCAAAAACGGTGGTTACGGTGCAAGTTTGCACAGCGAAAGTGCAACGCCCAAGCCCAAAGTTGCAACAAACAACGTCAGTCTTTCCCGACTTATCATATCGCTGTCGTTTTGCGTAGTGCTAATGTACGTAGCCATGGGGCACATGATAAATTTACCGCTTCCGGGTTTTCTTACGGGACACAACAATGCCGTATCGTTTGCGCTTGTGCAACTATTGTTATGCTTGCCCGTTTGGTACGTCAACCGCAACTATTTTATTGTCGGATTCAAACGACTGTTCACAGGTTCACCCAACATGGACACCCTAATTGCCGTTGGATCGTCCGCCGGAGCAATCTATGCGATAGTCGTCACGTTTGTAATGAGTTACGCACTCGGCAGTGGCGACATGGCAACCGTCGAAGCCTATCATCACCAACTTTATTTTGAATCTTCCTCAATGATTTTGGCGCTAGTCGATCTCGGCAAGTATTTTGAAGGTCGTTCCAAGCAAAAAACAGGCGATGCCCTAAACAAACTCAAAAATCTTGCTCCGCAAAAAGCAATTTTGTTTAGTGCGGACGGTACCGAACAGCAAGTCGAAGTTTCCCTTCTCAAGTCAGGCGACGTTGTAATTGTCAAAGCCGGCATGTCGTTCCCGGCGGACGGCACAGTAATTTACGGCAGTTGTTTTGCCGACGAAAGTGCCATCAGTGGCGAAAGCCTTCCTGTCGAAAAACTTCAAGGTGCTTCAGTCATAGGCGGAACGGTCAACGTAGGCGGATTTGTTCGTGTTCAACTAACTTCTGTCGGTTCGGAAAGCACACTTTCCAAAATTATTGCTCTTGTCGAAGATGCAAGCAGTAGCAAAGCGCCCATCCAACGTCTTGCCGACAAAATCTCGTCGGTTTTTGTTCCGGTCGTAATGAGTATCTCAGCCGTAACGCTTATAGTTTGGTTGTGCGTAGGCTATCCGCTGTCAACGGCACTCAATTTTGCCATCTCGGTGCTTGTAATTTCCTGTCCTTGCGCTCTCGGACTTGCCACCCCGGTTGCCATCATGGTATCTACCGGCAAATCGGCGCAAAACGGAATTTTAGTCAAAAACGGCGAAACGTTAGAAAATTTGTCCAAAATAAAGTATGTTGCCTTGGACAAAACAGGCACGATAACGGTTGGCAAACCGCAAGTAAAAAAGTACCAAACTTCAATAGAAACTAATCAATTTTTCTCAATTATAGGCGGAATCGAACGTCAAAGCGAGCATCCGCTCGGCAAAGCCGTAGTGGACTATTGCCAAAACAACGGCATAGATTTAGCCACACCGCAAAATTATCAAACCATCGCAGGCAAAGGAGTTGTCGCAACCGTCAACAATTCCGTTTGGGCAATCGGCAACAAAGCGCTCATGGCCGACCAAAACGTCACAGACGATTTTTCCGCAGTTTTAAGCGACTATTCCTCCCATGCGCTAACATGCCTAATTGTCTCAAAGGACGGTAAATTTATCGGCATTGTCGGTGTCGGCGACGAAATAAAGCCCACAAGCAAGCAAGCCGTTGCCGAAATGAAGGCGTTAGGCTTAACCCCGGTACTAATTACCGGCGACAACAACTTGTCGGCAAAAGCCGTAGCGGACGAAGTCGGCATTGACGAGTTTTATGCCGAAGTTTTGCCACAGCAAAAGGAACAAATTGTTTCAAACTTGCTAAACAAGGGCAGTGTAGCCATGGTCGGAGACGGCATAAACGATGCGCCGGCGCTTGCCAAAGCCGATGTCGGTATAGCAGTTTCCAGCGGTTCGGATATTGCCGTCGACAGCGCACAAGTGGTGCTTGTCAAAAACGACTTGCGAGACGTCGCAACAGCCGTTTCGCTTTCCAAAAAGACCGTCACAAACATAAAGCAAAATCTATTTTGGGCATTTTTCTACAACGTTTTAGGCATACCGCTTGCCGCCGGAGTGTTGTATGCAACAAGTTTGCATTTGCAACTCAATCCCATGATAGCGTCAGCCGCCATGAGTTTGTCCAGTCTGTTTGTCGTAACCAACGCATTAAGACTCAACTTTTTCAAGCCCCCCAAAGTGTTAGAAGGTAAGTCAAAGTCAAAAGCCAACTTGCGCAACTCTACCGAGCAATTAAAGGATGTTCCAAACGGTCAAGCCTTGCAAAACGAACGGTCGCAAAGTTGCAACAACCAAAATTGCAATCAATCGCAACAAAATTCTTGTCAAAGTGCAAGTCAAAACGTTTCAGTAAACAACTTAGTCGAGCAAACAAACAATTCAAACACACAAAATAGCAACGAGGAGTCAACCATGAAATATGTTTTACAAATCGAAGGAATGATGTGCGAACATTGTGTTGCACACGTCACACAAGCGCTCACCGCATGCAACGGAGTAACTGACGTTCAAGTCAGTTTGCAACAAAAAAATGCAGTGGTGTCAGGAAGTAATTTATCGGCGGACGAACTCACAAGCGCCGTAAAAAATCAAGGATACAAAGTAAAAGGAGTAAAAGAATTATGAAAGTAAAAGAAAAGTCACGCATCAAAGGGTTCCTTCGCACTGCAGTAGGGCAAATCAACAACGTAGTCAAAAAAATTGACGATCCGGAAGACGAAACTTTCTATCTCGATTTGTACAATCAACTCGAGTCCGCACAAGGTCTACTCAACCTTGTAGGAAAAAAGATTTTGCAACAAAATTGCGAAAGAATTATTTTGGACAAAAAAGAAACTTCGGACGAAAAGATTCAAGAAGTCAACGAAATTTTCAACAGAATGTTAAAAATCTCACCGTCTAAATAGTACTATTACACGCATAATATCAATTTTTAGGCAAAAATCTCCCTTTTTCGCAAATTATAGGGGGATTTTTTTATTTTTCGCACGCTAATCTGCAATCGCTTATTACGTTTTCACTTTTCCACTCTTTTTCTATATTATTTAATATATTATTGCAAAATCAAAAAAAATGTGTTACAATACACGTGTATGTAAAGTGGCAACTATGTACTTTTGCAGTTTTTTCGATAGTTTTATCGCTTGTTGCCGTTTGTTCAAAATTGCTTAAAAAGGGGGTCAAACGTTTTGGTTTCAAAAAAAATCGAAGTCGAATCTATGGACGAACTAATCAAATTGTTCGGTGCATTTGACGAAAACATAAAAACCGTTTGCAATGCGTTTGACGTCAAAGTGGTTGTGGAAAACGGACAAAGCAGTCTTATGGGCGAAGCGGAAAATGTCGAACTTGCAATGTCGGTGCTAAAAAAGTTGCGCAACTTTATTTACAGTGGCGAAAGTCTCGATATCGGCAGAGTCAACTATGTTTGCGATTGTGCCAAGTCCGATAAGCTCGAAGAAATCGACCAACTTCTAAACGACGTTGTTGCCATCACATCTCGTGGCAAACCCATCAAGTGCAAAACAGTCGGGCAAAAGAAGTATGTCGACTTACTTAAAAGAAACACAATCACGTTCGGTGTCGGTCCTGCCGGAACCGGAAAAACTTATTTAGCCGTTGCCATTGCCGTAAATGCGCTAAAAAGCAAGTCGGTCGAAAAAATTATTCTTACTCGTCCTGCCGTCGAAGCGGGCGAAAAGTTAGGTTTTCTCCCCGGTGACCTGCAAGAAAAAGTCAATCCCTACTTGCGTCCCCTGTACGATGCCCTTCAAGAAATGCTCGGTGTCGATGCCTACTCCAAAATGATGGAGCGTGGAACAATCGAAATCGCACCTTTAGCGTACATGCGCGGACGTACACTCAACAATGCTTACGTCATTTTAGACGAAGCGCAAAACACAACTAAGGAACAAATAAAAATGTTTCTTACAAGGCTCGGTGAAAACAGCAAAATGATTGTCACCGGCGACCTTACCCAAATTGACCTTCCCAAAGGAGTCAACAGCGGTCTAAAACATGCCGTCAAAATTTTAAAAGATATTCCCGATATAGGGATTATTCGACTTTCCGAAAAAGACGTGGTGCGCCATCCTCTTGTGCAAGCCATCGTCAAAGCTTATGAAAACGAGGAAAAATAAACTAATGCAACAAAAAAAGAAAAAAATTACAAATATCAAGTGGAAGAGTGTGCTTGCAATTTACGCTTTGGCATTTGTCATCTTTTCTGCAATAGGAATTTTATTCAATTTGCAAAAGATAAATCTTGCTAGGGTAATCACGCAGGTAGTAACCACGCTTTTGCTTATAATCTCGCTCGGTTTGTACACTTACTTTTCCGATCGTGTCGTACTCGAGCGACTTGCAAAAACCGTTGCCACCTTCACCACAATGATTGTTTCCTACTTGGCAATTCAAATTTCTCAACAGTGGGAATTGGGACTTTACATTGTTCCGTTTTCGCTTTGTACTTTGATTTTGTCGCTAATCGTATCCACAAAGTGCGGATTTTTCGCAAACTTCGTAATCATTATGTTAAGTTTCATGCAATTCGTAAACTGGTCGGATTCTGCCTCCGTATTTAACGAAAACGTTTTCTTTTTGGTTTTCGGCGGAGTTACGGAAGCGGTGTTTGCTTCCTACATTTTAGGTAAACACTATCGCCGTTCAAGATACTTGCTTGTCGGTGTAATGTTAGGTTTCATTTGTGCCGTATGCGAAACAGTCAGTTACCTAATGTTCATCGACCAACTCGAAGTATGGAATTGGGCAGTTTTCGGAGTAAAAGTCGGTTGTTCGTTCGCAAGCGGACTTGTCGGTGTAATGCTCATGTTCATGCTCGTTCCGTTATTCGAAAAAATATTCAATCTTGTTTCTATTTTCCGTTTCTCGGAAATTGCCAGCAGCGACACTCCGCTTATGCGTAGATTGTTCGAAAAAGCCCCCGGCACTTACAACCACAGTTTGACGGTTGCAATTTATGTCGAAGCTTGCGCAACGGCAATAGGCGAAAGTGCAATCGAAGCAAGAGCATGCGCCTACTATCACGATATAGGCAAAATGAAAAATGCTTCCTATTTTTCCGAAAACCAATTCAGCGGAAACAACCCGCACGACAACATGACGCCGGAAGCCAGTGTAAACATCATCAAGGCGCACACCGTCAACGGACTTGTTTATGCCAAGGACTACGGCTTGCCCAAGGAAGTGCAATCGGCAATTCTCGAACACCATGGCACAATGCCCCTTAAGTTTTTCTACTTAAAAGCGCAAAAGTACACCGATGGCGAATTGCCTTACGACGGTTACTGTTACGACGGACCAAAGCCGTCCACAAAAATAGTTGCAATTCTAATGATTTGCGATGCTTGCGAAGCAGCACTTCGTGCCCATGGCGACCGTTCTAATGCCGAAAAAATCGTTGACAGCATTGTTGCGGAACGTATGGCGTTCGACCAATTTTCCAATTGCGACCTAACCCTTAAGGAAATTGACGTTATCAAAAGTACCATCATCACAACCTTCAGCGGAATACGTCACAAACGTGTAAGTTATCCCGATGTCGACTTGAAAGTGGAAGAGTTCGAAAACGGACGTCTTGGCAACTAATCGATTTTTGTCTGTCTGTTTTTGCAAGATTTATCACACAACCGATTTTCGCACAACCGATTTTTGCTAAATCTTTTTATTGCTTGATTGATTTATAATCGATTTTACGCATAATTGATTTATCGTTTAACCAATTTTTAATCGATTTTGATTTTTGATTGATTTTTAGCACAATCGACTTTTGCCCTCAAACTAACTGTCAATCAATCGATTTTTGTGGCAAACACACAAATTTAGCAGTTAATTGTTAAATTTTTTCGCAAAAAAAGTTTTATGTCGGTAGTCGCAAAAATAACAAAAATTTATAGCCACCAAAAATACAGCAAATAAAAAACGGAGAGTCTAAATGAAAGTTATTTACAAAAACGTAGACATTTTCAAACAACTTTACATCAACAAAACGTTAAAATTTGCGTCTGACTATCTCAAACAACCCACTGATTTAATTGAAGTTAGTCTTTCGTTTGTCGACGGGCCCAAAATTGCCGAGCTCAACAGCACCTATCGCGGAGTGGACTCGATAACCGACGTTTTGTCTTTTCCGGCATTCGACCTTGACCGCAGAGTTATTCAGCCCGCACAATTCATCAACGAAATCGATCCGGAAACCGACAAACTAAACATAGGCGACATTATCATTTGTTTGCCTCGTGCCAAACAGCAAGCCAAGGAGTACGGACACAGTGTCAAACGTGAAGTTGCGTTTTTAGCGTTGCACAGTTTTTTGCATTTGCTCGGTTACGACCACATGACCGAACCCGACGAACAACAAATGACCGACCTTCAAAAGCAAATTCTTGATGCCCTCAACATTAAAAGATAAAAAAACTCAAAGGAAAAAATGAGAAAAACAGGTTTTATTGCCATTGTAGGACTTGCCAATGCCGGCAAATCTACATTGCTAAATTCATTTATCAAACAAAAAATATCAATTGTTTCCCCAAAGCCTCAAACAACTCGCGACAGCATTTTAGGTGTTTGGACGGATGACGACAGCCAAATGGTGTTTGTAGACACCCCCGGTTTTCTACAAAGCAAAAATGCGCTCGGCGACTATATGCTTCGTTCCATCGATACGGCAGTAACCGACGTTGACGCCATTTTGGTAGTTATCGACGGACACGATGGCATCTCGGACAGGGAAATTGCCCAAATCACTCGCTACACAAAAAGCAAATTGCCGGTAGTGGTTGCGATAAACAAAATCGATATCACTCAACCCGCCAAACTCATGCCGGAACTTGCCAAGCTCAACGGTTTAGAGGGTGTCAGCGAAATTTATTGCATCTCGGCTCGCAAAAACAATGGTGTAGACGATTTAAAGCAAGCACTCAAAAAGTACCTCAAAGGCACTCAAATGTACTTCGAAGAAGACGACTTAACCGATAAAAGCCAACGCTATCTTGTTTCGGAAATCATCCGCGAAAAAGTTTTGCTTTGTTGCGAGCAGGAAATTCCCCATGGAGTCGGAGTTTTCATCAACAAGATGGAAGACACCGGCAATGCGTTCGATATCGATGCAACAATTCTTGTCGAAAAGGCATCGCACAAGCCTATCATTTTAGGCAAGCAAGGTCAAATGATAAAGGGCATAGGTGTTCACGCGCGTGAAAGTATCGAAAAATTGCTCGGCACAAAAGTCTTTCTCACGCTTTGGGTAAAAGTCAAGGAAGATTGGCGCAACAACGCACGCATGCTAAACGAACTCGGCTACACCGACAAAAACTAACACAAACTTTCAATTATTCAAAAGGCAAATTGTTTAACAAAAACATTTTGCTTTTTTGCTAAAAGTGAATTGCAACAAACTTAATTGCAACAAACTTAATCGCAACAAACTTAATCGCAACAAACTTAATTGCAACAAGCGTAATCTCAAGTAAATTTTGACTTTTATCGCTATTCTTTTAAAAGTGCATTTTTCTTTTTATAACATTTTTAAAAGATATTTTGCAACAAACACAATCACACTTAAAAACACTAAAAAATTCGTAAAACTTTAACACAAAAGGCAACACAATGGACGTTACAACAAAGGCAATTGCCCTAAAAACAACCGATTTTAACGAAAGCGACAAATTTATCACCTTGTTTTCGTTGGAATATGGCAAAATATCCGTTCGCGCAAGGGGGATTCGCAAAGGTACTGCAAAACTCCGTTTTTGTGCCGACCAGTTTTGTTTCGGACAGTACGAGCTTGTTCGTTCGACGGACGACCGCTACACGCTCAAAAATTGCGACCAAATCGAAAGTTTTTATTCCATCCGCCAAGACATTGTAGTGTACTATTCGGCTTGCGTAATGGCAGAGTGTTTGTGCAATTTCACTCAGGAAGGGCAAAGCGATCCTACACTTTTTATTCAGTTTCTAAAGGCATTGCGGTGTCTTGTCGAAGGTGTCGATCCGCTCGTCGTTACGGCAAGATTTTTATTCGGTTTTCTCAAAAGCCAAGGTTACGGAGCAGATTTTACCCATTGTAATCAATGCGGAAGCAAAAATAAACTTTTTTTCAGTACGGAAAGCGGACAAACGTTGTGCGACAACTGTCGTGGACAAAACAGCATTTCCATCAGCGCCCGAGTTGCATCCGCCAGCGGACTAATTGACGATGTCCCTTACGAAAAGTTAAGCGGACTTCACTTTACCGGAGAATGCCTAAAAGATTTACTCGGAGTTTTAGGCAAGTACTATGCCTTCACCTATTCCCCGTTAAAAACCCTTACAGAACTCATCAAATTAGCCTAACCCCAACTTGTCCCCAAGCCCCCTAAAATATAAGCATCGATTTATTTTGTTACAATTGCAAATTAAATGTTGCCACCCTCACAAAACAAGTTACTTTGTTCACAAATCCAAACGGCTCAAACAAAAGCCGTTTATATTTTTAGCAGACAAGATACTTTATTCATTAAACAAAATCTATCACAAACCCAAACGGCTCAAACAAAAGCCGTTTTTTTTAACAAAAAATCAAATCTCTATTGACTTTGCTTTTTTATTGTGTATAATAGTAATTCCAAAAGGTTGTTATTAAAAATAAATTATTATTATATATACAGGAGTTTTTATGTGCAAAATCAATTTGCAAGGTAAACAAATCCAACTAAACGAAAAAACACGCATAGTCGACTTAATCGACGATCCGCAAAAACGCTACATGGCAGCAAAGGTCAACAACCGCCTGCGTGAATTAAACTACGAAATCTCTTTCGATTGTGACATCAATCTTGTCGACTTGTGCGACAGTGATGCGGTAAAAGTGTACGAAACCAGTCTAAGATATTTGCTTGTCATGGCGTTCAACAACGTTTACCCAACCTACAAAGTAAAAATATCTTATGCAATTTCTCGTTCGCTCATGGTAACGGTAGTTAAGCCCAAAGTAAAAATGGACGGTGAAATGCTTCAAAAAGTGCTTGCCGAAATGGACAGACTCGTAAAGGCAGATATTCCGTTCGAGCGCTACACAATGAACAAGCCTGATGCTTACGACATGTTTGTTTCTCAAAACGACACCGACAAAGCATCCACGCTTCAGTATCGTCCGGAAAAAGTTTGTCACTTTTACAAATGCGGCAATTATATCAACTACATGTACGGCTACATGGTTCCGTCCACAGGGTATTTAAGCCAGTACAAAATGTTTTGCTACGACGGCAATTTTATTTGCCAATATCCTCGCTACGAAGCAGGCGGAGTTATTCCGGAATTTGTCGACGAGCCAACGTTCAGCAAAGTGCAAAATAATGCTTACAAATGGGCAAAAATTTGCGATGCGGAAATTATCTCGGGCATCAATGCGCACGTCAACGAAGATACCGAAATTGACTTCATCAACATGAATGAAACGTTGCACAATGATATGCTTCACGATTTAGGCAATGCCATTGTTTCGGACATTGAAAACATTCGTCTAATATGTATTGCAGGGCCAAGCAGTTCGGGCAAAACAACATTCAGCAACCGCCTTCGTATCGAGCTTATGGCAAGAGGCTTAAATCCCCTTCGCATATCGCTTGACATGTACTACAAAAATCACGATGCTATTCCCGTAGACGAAAACGGAGACAAAGATTTTGAAGATCTCAATGCGCTTGACGTCGAACTATTCAACAAGCAAATTACCGCTTTAATTGCAGGCGAAGAAGTAGAGTTGCCCATTTACGAATTCGGTTCGGGACGTTTGCCGAAAGGAATTCCCACAAAAATAGAGCCAAACACGCCGATAATTATCGAAGGCATCCATGCGCTAAACGACAAATTGTCTTACTCAATTCCCAAGTATCAAAAGTACAAAATCTACATTGCCCCTCAATTCCAAATCAACATAGATAATCACAATCCCATCAGTTACACCGATATTCGTTTGTTAAGACGTATCGTTCGTGACAAAAAGTATCGTGGTGCAAGTGCGGAAAGAACGCTCGAAATGTGGCCGTCGGTTCGCAGAGGCGAATTTAAGTGGATTTACCCCTTCCAAGAAGGTTGCAACTTTGTCTACAATTCGGCACTTACTTACGAAATGTGCGTACTCAAAAAGTATGCAATGCCGGCGCTTAAGGAAGTTCCCACAACCAGTCCGCATTATATCGTAGCCAACCGACTAATCAAATTTCTAAAGTATTTTAAGGACATGGACGACAAATTTATTCCTTGCAACTCGCTCCTTCGTGAATTTATCGGTGGCAGTTGTTTTGCCGAAGTCGACGAATAACAAATTCTAAATCGAAAAAAACGATAGTATTTTACTATCGTTTTTTTATGTCTACCTCTTTTTCCAAACCTATTGACAACACATTTATTGTGTAGTAATATAGTAACATATTTAATTATGTTTTTCAAAAAACAACTTGTTTTCAAAAAACATTACATTTTATTTTAGTTTTTTGCTGACTTAGTTTTTCTTATTTCAAATAGTCACCACAAAAATAATTTTCAAAGTATTT
>CAVEYD010000022.1:11260-19353 GCA_963619835.1 bacterium
AAAAGTATCAATCTGTCGAACAACTCAAATCTGCATTAGACAAAATGACTGTTCCAAGCTTGCGAGAAGTGGCGCGTGAATTCGGTATCGTTCCGCGTAATCGTAAGCGTGACGAACTAATTGAGCGCATCATTGCCGTTTACAACGGAACAATGCCTCCGGAAAGTGCAGTAAAAACCGGACGTCCCACAAAGGCAGCTATTGTCGACGAAACACCCGAACTTAAGGAAGACGGTGCCGACAACGTAAGCGACGACTATCCTCGCACAGGAATTTTGGAAGTAATGCAGGATGGTTATGGTTTTGTTCGCACGCACAATTATTCTCCAACACCGGGCAAAGATTATTATTTATCTTCCGCACTTATCACTCGCATGGGAGTAAAATCCGGCGACAAACTTACCGTTGTTTTGCATCAATACCCCGATAAAGCATCCCCAACGGCAATTTTCGTCAAGGAAGTCAACGATCAACGTTGCGGACAAATCAAACGCACGCCGTTCGACAGTTTGGAAGCATGTTTCCCCAACAAACGTATTGTTTTAGAAAGTGATCGCACCGATTATTCGCTCCGCGCACTCGATCTTGTAGCTCCAATCGGCAAAGGACAACGCGGACTTATCGTTGCACCCCCAAAAACAGGCAAAACAATTTTGCTCAAAAAAATTGCCATGGCTGTTCGCAAAAACAATCCGGAAATTCACTTGACAGTGCTACTTATCGACGAACGTCCTGAAGAAGTAACCGATTTTAAAGAAAGTGTCGATTGCGAAGTAGTGTATTCCACATTTGACCAACAACCGCAAAACCACACACGCATTGCCGAACTTGTTTTTGCCAATGCAAAACGTCGTGTCGAGCAAGGGCAAGACGTAATGATATTGCTCGATAGTATCACTCGTTTAGGCAGAGCCTACAACCAAACAGCCGAGCAAAGCGGACGTACCTTAACAGGCGGTTTAGATATTTCAGCCTTGCAAGAACCCAAAAAGATGTTTGGTGCAGGCCGTAACGTTCGTGGCGGTGGCAGTCTAACCATTTTGGCAACCGCCCTTATCGACACAGGAAGTCGCATGGACGACATCATTTACGAAGAGTTTAAGGGCACAGGCAACATGGAAATTCAACTTGACCGTCGCATGAGTGAAAAACGTATTTTCCCGGCAATCGACCTAAATCGCAGCGGAACACGTCGCGAAGATCTTTTGCTTACGCCAAGCCAAGTAGAAGGCATGTACCTTGTAAGACGTATGCTTGCGGCAGAAGATCCCGCCCAAGCCACAGAAGAATTGTTAGAAGTGCTTATGTCAACATCCAACAACGAAGAAACAATCGACACATTAAAACGACTTGTTCGTTCGGCAGAAGTTCGTCGTTCATTAAAGAGATAGTATGAAAACAGTAGTTTTAGGAATGAGTGGCGGAGTGGACAGTGCAGTTTCCGCTCACCTACTCAAACAACAAGGATACAACGTAGTTGCACTTTTCATGCACAACTGGGAAGAAACCGACGACGGTTGTTGTACGGCAGAGCAAGATTTTGAAGACGTCAAACGTGTTTCGGACAAGCTCGGCATCCCGTATTATTCGGTAAATTTTGCCAAGCAGTACCAAGAACGTGTTTTTTCGTACTTTTTGGACGAGTACAAAAAGGGACGTACCCCAAATCCCGATGTTTTGTGCAATCGTGAAATCAAATTCGGACCGTTTTTAGAGTATGCTAAAGCTTTAGGTGCCGATTATATCGCAACAGGACATTATTGTGGAATTTTACACGACAACGGTACGCATTACTTACTTAAAGCCGCCGATCAATCAAAGGATCAAACCTATTTTCTCAATCAACTGTCGCAACAGCAACTTTCCGACGTACTTTTTCCGCTTGCCAACTTGCAAAAAACAGAAGTCCGCAAAATTGCCCAAGACTTAGATCTTATCAATGCACGTAAGAAGGACAGCACAGGCATTTGCTTTATAGGCGAACGCAATTTCCGTAACTTTTTGCAACAGTACATTCCAAATCAACCAGGCGAAATCGTAGACACAAACGGCAAGCACGTAGGTGAACACATAGGACTTATGTACTACACTTTAGGACAGCGTCGCGGTTTAGGTTTAGGCGGCACAACCGAAAGTCAACAGCGGTGGTTCGTGGCAGAAAAGGACATGAAAAACAACAAACTTATTGTTTCGCATGGCGACGAAAGTGTGCTAATGTCTCAAAGTCTAATTGCTAGTACTCTCAACTGGATTCCGTCCGCCCCCGCCAAGCAGTTTACTTGCACAGCAAAGTTTAGATATCGTCAACCGGAGCAAGGAGTGGACGTTGTCTTAAACGACGACGGTACGGCAAAAGTAATTTTCCATGAAAAGCAACGTGCCGTAACCCCTGGTCAGTTTGTAGTTTTCTACGACCAAACAAAATGTCTCGGTGGTGGAATCATCGATTCTGTCAAAAAGTAAGTTTTGTCTAATAATTGCAAATTGCAACAAAACTACAAATGTGCAACAAAACTACAAATGTGCAACAATCATTACATGACGTAAAAAATTTACAAGATACAACAAAAATTGCATGATTCAATAAATTTTGCAGGATGCAAAAATCTGTGCTAAATGCAAAATAAACACAAAAATGGTATAATTGCAAATTTTAACAAAAATCGTAAAATATAACAAAAACTTACAAAATATTGTCGAATTTTCGCACAAAATAACATACTATTACAAACATAATATCTAAAATTTCAATATTTTTATTAAATTATGGCACAAAAACAACAAAAAAACTTAAATGACGGCGCCGAGTTTGAAGCCGTAAACGATTCAAATCTCAGTTCAAATTCGTTCACCCAAGTGCAATCGTCTTTTGACACAGTGATTGCAGATGGCGATCAAAATTCTGTTGTCCCCAACAGCAACAACGCTATCTCAACCGCCACCCAAAACAACGTTGCACTTACCGACTTTTCCGCAACCAATGAAAACAGTGTTGAAGGCAACCCCAAAAATCTCATTTCAACGGATAGCAACAACGTTATCTCAGCCGACAGTCAAAATGTCGCACCTCTCAACAATTCACTCACAACCGCACAAAGCAGTGTAGACGAAATTTTGGACGAACTTGCAACCGAGCCACCCGTACACAAACAACGTATTTGGGAAATAGATTTTTTCCGTGGTTTTCTCATTTTGTTTGTCATTTGGGATCATCTCATGTTCGACATTGTCGAAATAGGCGGAGCCTATCAAACAGGCTTTTTCAAGTGGCTTTACTCATTTGCATACGACTATTTTTATGGTTCGCTTAGAGAAGCATGCCACGATGCTTTTGTTACGCTTTTCATTTTCTTGTCAGGTGTTTCGTGTAGTTTTTCCAAAAACAACGGCAAACGCGCCATCAAAATGATAATTTTTGCCATACTCTTAACAACAGTCACCTATTCGGTATCGCAACTTTTCCACGTTACGCTAACAATTTACTTCAACGTTATTCATGTAATAGCATTGTCGGTATTATTGTGGACGGTTATCGAATTTTTCCAAAAAAAATGCACAAAGCCATGGCAAAAAAATGTTTTTGGTGCTGTGATGGTTGCAGTAATTGTCGCTTCGCTTGTTGTCGGAGCTTCCGCCCTTGAAGAGCCAATCAAAAGCACAAACAGTTTGTTTTACTTTTTGGTGCAACACAACTACTATGTAAATGCCGATTTTTTCAATTATTGTCAAGTTGATTATTGGCCGTTTTTGCCGGATTTTGGTTGGTTTTTAATAGGTGCATTTTTAGGGCAAATAGTCTACAAACAGCGCAAAACACTTTTCCCATCGGTAAATCCCAAATATGTTCGTCCGGTTATGTTTTGCGGTCGCTACTCAATTTGGATTTATTTTGGCAGCCAAGTAATTATGTACGGAATTATTTACTTGTTGCACGTTGTGCTAAATTGGCTGTAATTTTTGATTGTCTTGCCAAACTTAATTGCAAATTTTCTCACGTTGCCCCAACCTTAACTAAAAAAATGTCGGTTGCTTGCCATCGCTTTTTTGTCGGCAGTGGTACTTACTTAATTTACAACCCAATTCATTTCGTTAATTTGCAAATCAAACTAAGCCACGTCAAACTAAACCTTGTCAAATCAAACCAAGTCAAATCAAACAGAGACATTTTTACGCAAAAACAATTTTCCAACGGAGGTACACATGAAAAAAATCATTTCAACATTAGTTTTAATTGTACTTTGCCTTGCCGTTTTTGTCGGTTGTTCATATGGCGACGCATCGGGTGGCTACTATTTCAACGAATCAAAACTTGTTGCGACCGACGCTTCGTCCTACGTAACCGAAGACGTCAACGAAAACAATTTTGTTTCCGCCACGTCGCAAGCCGAGTCCTATTTTTCCATGGATCGCAACACGTCGTCTTATTCGTACATGCGCAGACAGGTAACAAACGGCTACTTGCCCAACAAAAACAATGTCCGTCTCGAAGAGTACGTAAATTATTTCAACTACAACTACACTCGCCCGACGGCAGACGATGTTTTTGCGTTCACAAACCAACTTTTTGCTTGTCCGTGGAACGCTCAACACAAAATTTTAACTATCGGTGTAGCGGCAGAAGAAGTAAATTTTTCCGCGCGCAAGCAAGCCAACATTGTATTTTTAATCGACACTTCCGGTAGCATGTACGGAGACGATCGTTTAGGACTTATCCAACAAGCCTTCACAATGCTACTCGATTCGTTAAATGCAGCCGACACAATTTCCATTGTCACCTATGCAGGCGACAGCCGAATTGCCCTTCAAGGCGAATCGGGAAATAACAAAACCAAAATTGCCGCCATTTTATCCGATTTACAAGCCGAAGGTTCCACAAACGGCGAAGGCGGAATACAAAAAGCCTATGCCCTTGCCGAGCAGTATTTTGTCAGCGGTGGAATAAATCGTGTAATTTTGGCAACCGATGGAGACTTCAATGTCGGCATCAGCAACAAAGATTCCTTAAAGTCCTTCATTTCCCAAAAGCGCGAAAGCGGAATTTATCTTTCCGTTTTAGGTGTCGGCATGGGCAACACCAACGACACAACCATGAAAACACTTGCGGAAAACGGCAACGGCAACTATGCTTATCTCGACACAATCACCGAAGCTCGCAAAGTGCTTGTCGAAGAGCTTGGCGGAACGATGAATGTCGTAGCCAAAGATTGTAAAGCAAAAGTAGTGTTCAACAGTCAAATTGTCGAAAAATATCGTCTTATCGGTTACGAAACAAAGCTAATCTCGGCAGAAGAGTACGAGGACGAACAGACCGATGCAGGCGAAATTGGTAGCGGACACACCGTAACGGCAGTTTACGAAGTGGAACTCAAAGCCGATGCCACAACAGGCAACGTTGCCGAAATCGAAATCAGCTACAAAAAACCGTCCAATTCGCAGGACAATCAAGATCAGTCCACAAAACAAAGTTCGGTTGTTCAGCTTGCCGACCTTACCGACACGCCAAGTGAAGACAGTGTATTTATCGGTTGTGTTGTCGAGTACGGTTTGTTGCTTCGTCAGTCGGATTACAAAGCCGATGCGTCCTTCAATGCTGTCATCAATCGACTAAAATCATTGCAGTGCGTAAAGGACGATGCCTTCAAAGCAGAGTTTTTAACCCTTGTTCAAAAAGCATCCGAAATTTATCAGTAACAAAATTTTTATTGCAACAAAAAGCTTAATCTAATCGGCAAACATTAAAAATAGGCGACAAAAATCGTCTATTTTTTGTAATTTAATTGAGTTTTAAGCAAAAATAAGGTAAAATACCAATTATGAAAATAGGAATTTTTGGCGGAACGTTCAACCCCCCGCATTACTTTCACAAACAAATATTGTTAGAAGCTCAAAGTCAGCTCAATTTAGATAAGTTAATTGTCGTGCCAAGTGGCATGCCTTATCACAAGTTTTGTGATGTTAGCAAACAAAATCGACTTGTCATGACAAAGCTTGCTTTTCAAGATATTGCCGAAGTGTCTCAAATTGACATCGACCGCCAAGGCAACACTTACACAGTTGACACCTTAAAACAGCTTAAAACCGTCTATCCAAACGACGACTTGTATTTTATCATCGGTGGCGACAGTTTGCGCGATTTTGACAAGTGGCATTTGCCCCAAGAAATTGTCAAGTTGTGTACCCTTGCCGTAGCCGAACGTGCCGATTGTCCATTGCCTATTGCCGAAGTCGAGCAAAAGTACAACTGTCAAATTGCCAAAATAAATGTTTTTCCAAGCGACGTTTCCAGTAGCGAAATTCGTCTTAGATATCAATTCGGTTTAGACAATGGTGCACTTGTTGATCCTATAGTAGACATGTACATTTGCGACAATTGGTTGTATTCCAAATATTGTCCGCTTACCCACAAATTGCATGGTTATCTTACCGAAAAACGTTTTAGCCACACTTTTTATGTAACTATGCGCGGACTTTCTCTTGCAAACGAAGACGAGTACGAAAAAGTTTTTCTAACTTGCGCCCTTCACGATTGTGCCAAGTACATTAAACCGCAAGATTATTCCAAGTACGGTTTTGTTCAGCCAAGCGACATGCCAGTTGAAGTCGTTCACGCATTTTTAGGAGCGCTTGTTGCCGAGCAAGATTTTGGCATCACCGACAGCGAAATTCTCGATGCAATTCGCTATCACTGTACCGCCCGCCCCAACATGACAAGGTTAGAAAAAATCGTGTACGTTGCCGATAAAACCGAAAAAACACGTCCTTACCCTGTCGAACACCTACTAAAAGGCAGTTTGGACGACATGTTCAAAGCTTGTCTAATCGAAGCCAACGAGTTTTGCTTGACAAATCATGGTCAAAACGTTTATTATCTTACACAACAAGCGTTAGATTTTTACAAATAATTTTTACATATAGGAGTAAACTATGCCTAAAAAGCAACAAGTTCAACAACCGCAACTCAGCCCGACGGTTAGTGCAATTTGTAAAGCACTTTCCGAAAAAATGGCAATCAACATAAAAATCGTAGACATTTCAACCAGTAGCGACATTGCCGACTATTTTATCATTTGTTCGGCAAAAAGTTGCGCCCAAGTAAAAGCAATTTTCTCTCACATGGAAGAGCAACTCGAAAAACTCGACAAATTTGTCGTTCGTAAGGAGGGCGCAAGCGAAGGCAAGTGGATCGTTGCCGACTATGGCGACGTTATCGTTCACATTTTCCACAAAGATTTACGCGACATGTACGCCCTTGAAAATTTGTGGGACAAAGGCGACAACGTAACCGTTTACGAAGACTAATTTTTACTTAAAAATTTGCTTTCAAAATCAAAATTTTATGTGTTTTCACTAAATTTTTAGTAAAAAACGCATAGTTTGATAAAAAACTTAAAAATTAAATAATACGATGGTAGTAGCCACCCATCGTGCCGCAAGGCAACCAAAAAACTACAAAAGGAAAGTTTGACAACGGCTTTGTCAAACAACAACAAAAATTGAAAAAAACAACAATTTATTTAGCTGTCAACGCCCTTGTTGCCGCACTTTACGTTGCGCTAACATTGCCGTTCGGAGCTTTGGCAAGCAACCCTTACATTCAAATTCGCCCCGGTGAAGCTCTAACCGTTTTGCCATGTGTAATGCCTTACGTAATCCCGGGACTTGCCGTCGGTTGCATGATAAGCAACATTCCGTCTGCTTTTGGAATTTTAGACGTTTTACTCGGTACAACAATCACTGTAATTGCAGGTTTTATCACCTCAAAACTAAAAAACAAGTGGCTTGCCCCCTTACCGCCCATTATTCTAAATGCGTTATTTTTGCCGGCTGTTTGGTTGTTGTCCTCGCTAACAACAGGCAACGTAACAACAACACTTACAGTTTACTTGTTGCAAACAGCGGGACTTTTAGTTTCTCAATCGGTAGTGTGTTACGGTTTAGGAATTCCGCTAATTATCTTGACGGAAAAAAAGATTTTACCCTTACTCGAAAAATAATTATTGCTCAAAAAATATTGCCAAAAAAGATATCACATAAAAAATATCGCTTAAAAGAAGATATCGCTAAAAAAAGATATTGTTTAATAAAGATATTTA
>CAVEYD010000023.1:0-18524 GCA_963619835.1 bacterium
ATCAATTTACAACACAAAAACTTGACACAAAAAGCAATATTTATGCACAAAAACTTGACACAAAAAAGCAATATTTATGCATTAAAAATTGCCCACAAAAATCAATATTTATGCACAAAAATTGCCCACAAAAAATCAATACGTACTAAAAACTTTTGTTTAATTAAAAATTTTCAGTATCGTAAAAAGCAAAAAAAGTAAAAAACAAAAACCACAACTTACCAAATAAGGCAGGTGATTTTATGAACACAAACAAATATACTCAAAAAACATTAGAAGCGGTGCAAACCGCACAAACGGTAGCTCAACAAAACGGCAATTCCGAGCTTACCACTTTGCATATTTTGGACGGATTGCTTGCCGATAGCGAAGGCTTTGTTGTTTCCGTCTTACAAAACAGTGGCGCAAACGTTTCCGGACTTTTAGCCGAAGTGGAAAATCAAATAGCACGTTTGCCCAAGATGAGCGGAGCTCAACAAGTTTACCTGTCGGCAGAAGCCAATGCCGTACTTAACCAAGCCGAAACTACCGCCGACGAAATGAAAGACGAGTACGTCTCTGTCGAACACGTCATGCTTGCCATTTTCGAAAAGGGCAAAAGTGTAAGCAGTCTTTTGTCCAAGTACGGAGCAAACAAAAATTCATTCATGCAGTCCATGGCAAAAGCACGTGGCAACGTTCGTGTAACAAGCGACAATCCCGAAGCAACTTTCGATGCCTTAAACAAGTATGCCAGCGACTTAGTCGAGCTTGCCAAAAAGCAAAAACTCGATCCGGTAATCGGTCGTGAAGACGAAATTCGTAACTGTGTACAAATTTTGTCACGTAAAACCAAAAACAATCCCGTACTAATCGGTGAAGCAGGTGTCGGCAAAACCGCCATTGCCGAAGGTTTGGCGCAACGTATTGCCAACGGTGACGTTCCGCAAGGACTAAAAGATCGCAAACTTTATTCGCTTGACCTTGGCGCACTTGTAGCCGGAGCAAAATTTCGTGGCGAATTCGAAGAGCGTCTAAAAGCCGTCCTAAACGAAGTCAAAAAGAGTGAAGGCAAAATTATTCTTTTCATCGACGAGTTGCACACAATAGTCGGTGCAGGCAAAACCGAAGGCGCCATGGATGCCGGCAACTTATTAAAGCCCATGCTTGCTCGTGGCGAATTGCATTGCATAGGCGCAACCACTTTGGACGAGTACCGCAAGTACATTGAAAAAGATCCCGCACTCGAACGTCGTTTCCAACCGGTACTTGTAAATCAACCGAGTGTAGAAGACACAATTTCCATTTTGCGTGGACTAAAAGACCGTTACGAAGTCTTTCATGGAGTAAAAATTACCGACAATGCACTTATTGCCGCCGCAACATTGTCCGATAGGTACATCACCGACAGATTTTTGCCCGACAAAGCAATAGACCTTGTGGACGAAGCTTGCGCAATGATTCGTACCGAAATGGACAGCATGCCGGCAGAAATGGACGATGCACAACGTCGTATCATGCAAATACAAATCGAGTTGCAAGCTATCGGCAAGGAAACCGACAAACTTTCCGAACAACGTAAAAGCGAACTCAACAAGGAACTTTCTATTCTAAACGACAAGTACAACGCCATGAAAGCACGTTGGACAAACGAAAAGGAAGCCATTAAAAAAGTCCAGTCCTTAAGGGAACAAATCGATTCTGTCAATGCCGAAATCACTCAAGCCGAGCACGAGTACAACTTAAACAAAGCGGCAGAGCTTAAGTACGGCAAATTGCCAAGTTTAACTAATCAACTTGACGAGCAGGAAAAAATAATCAACAGCAAAGATAATTCGTTGTTGCACGACAAAGTAACCGAAGAAGAAATTGCCAAAATCATAGGCCGTTGGACAGGTATTCCGGTATCCAAATTGCAACAAGCCGAAAAGCAAAAACTAATACAGTTGCCAAGTATCATGCACAAACGAGTAATCGGCCAAGACGATGCCGTATCCAAGGTATGCGATGCAATTTTACGTAGTCGTGCAGGCATAGTCGATCCCAACAGGCCTGTAGGCAGTTTTATGTTTTTAGGTCCTACAGGTGTCGGCAAAACCGAACTTGCCAAAACTCTTGCCGAAAACTTGTTCGACGACGAGCGCAACATTGTCCGTATAGACATGTCGGAGTACATGGAAAAGTACTCAGTTTCTCGTCTTATAGGTGCGCCTCCGGGATACGTCGGTTACGAAGAAGGTGGCCAACTTACCGAAGCGGTACGTCGTAAGCCTTACAGCGTTGTTTTGTTTGACGAAATCGAAAAGGCGCATCCGGACGTTTTCAACATTCTATTGCAAATTTTGGACGACGGACGTGTAACCGACAGCCAAGGTCGCACAGTCGATTTTAAAAACACAATCATCATCATGACAAGCAACCTCGGTAGCAGTGTAATTTTGGACAGCATCGAAAAGGACGGCAAGGTTACCGACCAAGCCACAACCGAAGTACACAATTTACTTAAACAGCAATTCCGTCCGGAGTTTCTAAACAGACTTGATGAGATAATTATTTTCAAACCGCTAACCAAGGACGAAGTTGTAAAAATTGTAGACTTGCTTGTTGCCAAATTGCAAAAACGTCTTGCCGATAAGGAACTTAAACTAATTGTCACAAACAATGCAAAGCAGTACATTGTCGAAAACGGTTACGATCCCATTTACGGTGCAAGACCGCTCAAAAGATTTATGCAACACTCTGTCGAAACGCTTATTGCTACAGAAATTGTCAAAAAGGATCTCGCTCCGGACACAACTTTAACCGTCGACGTAGACAACGGCAACTTAGTTGTAACCGAGTAATCTCAAACTAACAAAAATATCGCTTTAACACTTGCAAACGTTAAACATTTTGTAAAACTAAGTGCAAGTATTGTAAGGCGATATTTTTTTTTGCCTCAAAACCGCCTTGTTTGAATTGTTGCAAATGTTTTACATAAATATTTTTTTATTGTATAATAAAAAAGTATTAAAAAAAGTCGAGTTTGAATTGCTAAAAAAGTCGAGCTTGTTTTAATTGACGTAAAAAACATTTTTAGGCGGTAAAACATGAACATTTTCAAAAAAATTTGGTGTCGCACGTACCAATTTGCAATGAAAATCGGTATGGCGTTTATGCCTTGGAGACAGCCGGAACTAATTGTCGGTGAAGGTGCTTTTGCCAATCTTTCAAGCATTTTACCTCAAAAAGGTGTTTCCCATCCGCTTATCGTTTGCGACAAGTCGGCAATCGAACGTCACGCGTTAGATCCGCTCATTACTTGTAGCAATCTCACTTATTCGTTGTACGACGGAGTTTTGCCAAATCCCACAGTCGACCAAGTCGAAGAAGGGTTAAAAATCTACAACCAAAACAACTGTGACGGTATTGTCGCTTTCGGAGGCGGTTCGGCAATGGATTGTGCCAAGGCAATCGGTGCAAGAGTAGTTTGCCCCAAAAAGACTGTAAACCAAATGAAAGGTTTGTTAAAAGTCGGCAAACGCCTTCCGCCGTTTTTTGCCGTTCCCACAACGGCAGGCACAGGTAGCGAATGTACCGTTGCGGCAGTAATCACCGACGGCAAAACGCACGACAAGTACGCCATAAACGATTTTTGCCTAATTCCTCGCTATGCCGTCTTAGATCCCTTGCTTACAGTCGGTTTGCCCCCGTTTTTAACGGCAACCACCGGCATGGATGCGCTTACGCACGCTGTCGAAGCTTACATAGGAAAGTCCAACACCAAGCAAACAAAAAAGCAGGCCGAACAGGCAGTAAAGTTAATTTTTGAAAATATTGTCACCGCAACAAAAGACGGAAAAAACACTCAAGCTCGCACAAACATGCAAAAAGCGGCCTATCTTGCGGGACTTGCCTTCACAAGAGCGTATGTCGGCTATGTTCATGCAATGGCGCATTCCCTTGGCGGAATGTACGGCACACCGCATGGCTTAGCAAATGCCGTTTTGTTGCCCCAGGTGCTTACGGCTTTCGAAAAGTCCGCCGCAAAACCCTTGTCCAAGCTTGCAACAGTTATCGGAATTGCTTCAAAAGGCGACGACAAAACGGTTTCCGCTCAAAAATTTATAAATGCCGTTTTTAGTTTAAACGAACAACTCGGCATCCCCACAAAAATTGACGGAATTTGCCCAAGCGATTTAGATGCGTTGTCCGTTCATGCCGAGCGCGAAGCAAATCCGTTGTATCCCGTACCCAAGCTTATGACCAAAAACGATTTTGTCGAAATCTACAAAAAGGTGATGTAATTATGGTAGACGTAAAGCAGTTGTTATGCGAAAAAGGTTTCCGTTTCAACAAACAATTTGGACAAAACTTTTTAACCGACAACACTTTGTTACAAGATATATGTAGTGATGCCCAAGTAAACGGCGGAGTGGTTTTAGAAGTAGGCGCAGGTGCAGGAACGTTAACGCATGCTTTGTCACAAAATGCCCAAAAGGTTATCGCTTTTGAAATCGACAAGCACTTAAAGGAAGTTTTAGACGTAACACTTGCCGATTGCAACAACGTCCAAGTTGTTTTTGGCGACATTATGCGTTACGACATGGAACAAATCGAAGCACTTTGCGGAAAAAGTTTTAAGGTTGTTGCCAACATACCTTACTACATCACAACGCCGCTACTCATGAAGTTTGTCGAAAACAGTCAAAACGTTTCGTCCTTAACCCTTACCATACAAAAGGAAGTTGCCGATCGTCTTACGGCAAAGCCCGCCACAAAAGATTACGGAGCAATTACAGTCGGTGTCTGTGCTTTTGCCGATGTTGCCACAACACGAGTTTTACCTCGCACGTTGTTTTACCCTCAGCCCAATGTCGATAGCGCCGTCGTGCATATCGAAATGAAAAGAGACAAATTCCACATTGACGATCGCAAATTGTTCCGCAAGGTAGTAAAATCATCTTTTGCCATGCGACGTAAAACGCTTGTAAACAACTTGATGGTCGGTTTCAACATCGAACGTTCCGTTGCCGAAGACATTTTAATTCAAAGTAATCTTTCTATCGGTTGTCGCGGTGAAGAACTGTCCGTAGAGCAGTACGTAGTCTTGTACAACACAATAAAAAACAAAATCGGTCAGTAAAAAACAAAAATTTTACAAAAATCGTAAAACTACTTAACAAATTTTGTTTATTGTCAAAAACAAAGTTAGATTGTTATCAAAAATTATTTAACACAAAAGCCAAAAAAATTGTTTAGCAAAAGAACAAACAAAAATCGCTTAACACAAAAACAAAAAATTGCTTAACAGCAAATTTACAAAAACAGCGGAGTAAAAATGATTGATCTCACAAAAAAATATGCGCTAGCGGTGTCCGGCGGAAAAGACTCAATGGTTATGTTGCATTATTTTGCCAACATGCCTATTGTGCCAAATTTTTTTGTTGTCACTGTCAACCATGGAATACGTACGGAAGCCGAAAGCGACTGTTTGTTTGTCCAAGATTATTGCAAAAAAATCGGTGTGGAGTGTCTCATCTACCGAGTTGACGTTCCGCAGTATGCCAAGCAAAACAAACTTTCCGAAGAAACTGCCGCAAGAGAGTTGCGATACAACGTTTTAGAAAAAGTCGATGCCGATTATGTCTGTTTGGCGCATCACGCAAGCGACAATGTCGAAACCGTTCTCATGCACATTTTACGCGGAAGCGGAGCTTGTGGTGCGGAAGGTATCAAAACTTATTCCGGCAAGTATTTTCGTCCTATTCTCGGTTGGACTCGTGCGGAAATTGACACCTATGCCGTCAAAAACAACGTTCCGTTTGTCGTCGACAGTACAAATAGCAACACCAAGTACAAGCGAAATTTTATTCGCAAAAAAATCATTCCGCTACTAAATCAAGTCAATGCCAATGCCGAAAGAAACGTTTTACGTTTTTCTCAAAACATTGCCGAAGACGACCAATATCTTAACAGCCTTGCCGATATTTCTTCCGTTGTTTTCTCGCAAAACGGTTGCAAAATTCCCCTTGACTTACTCACTCAGCCAAAGCCAATAGCTGTCAGAGTAATTTACAAAGTTTTCAAGCAACTCGGTGTTTACAAAGATATCGAAAATTCTCACGTCCAAGCACTACTCAAAATTGCTTTTTCGGATGGTGGCAAGCAAGTTTACTTGCCGTTTGGGTATTTTGCCGTAAACGACTACAACACTCTTTCAATCGAAAAGTTTGACAAAAATTCGGTTGATTTACAAAATTTTGAGTTGCCGTATGCAGTCGGCACCACGCAAACGCCGTTTGGCACAGTTGTCGTTTCAACCGAGCCAATCGAAAATGCACTCATGTTCGACGGAACAAAAATTCCGCAAAAAGCAGTTTTTCGTTGCAAAGCGGAAGGGGACGTCATCACACAATTCGGTGGCGGAACAAAAACACTAAAAAAATATTTTATAGACAAAAAAATTCCGCAAAGAATTCGTAGCCAAAAAATTCTTATTGCAGACGGCAACAAAATTCTTGTTGTTTGCGGAGTTGATATATCAAACGATGTAAAAGTAGAAAAAGATTCACAAAAACTTTACATCAAAGTTTTGGAGGGGTAATTATGCAAAAAGACAACATGATAAAGGAAACGCTCATTTCGGAAAAGCAAATTAAAGAGCGTATCGCACAAGTAGGAAAGCAAATCACAAACGACTACAAAGGCAAAGACTTGCTTGTTATAGGCGTGCTAAAAGGCGCATGGGTGTATCTTGCCGATTTAGTCAGGGAGATTGATATCAACGCAACAATCGACTTTATGTCGGTATCAAGTTACGGAGTCGGAACAACCACAAGTGGCAGTTTGACAATAGTCAAAGATTTAGCCACCGATTGTCGCGGCAAAAACATTTTAATTGTCGAAGATATCATCGACAGCGGAGTAACACTTTCTCGCTTAAAGGAAATGTTGCTTGCAAGAGGCGCAGCATCGGTAGAAATTACAACGTTGTTGTCCAAGCCTTCTCGCAGACAAATAAACGTCGATGTCAAGTACATTTGTTTTGAAGTTCCGGACAAATTCGTTGTCGGTTACGGACTTGATTTTGCCGAAAAGTATCGCACGCTCAAAGACGTTTGTGTGCTTAAAGAAGAAGCGTATTGCTAACAGGTGTTTTTGGTGAACAAATGCAGTATGTTAAGTACAATCCCACAAACGAATATCACAAAAGTGTTGTAGGCGCAGTCGAAGCGGACACAAATTTTACTTTGCGTTTGCAAATCGATAGGTGTGTAAAACCGTCGTCGGTAACTTTAGTAGTGTACTCGGTTGACGGTGGAGAAACAAAGTTTCCCATGCACCTAAGTCAAACAGACGATTACGATTGCTATCAAGCCGATATCAGTTTATCGGTCGGTCAGTATCGCTACTATTTTTACATGCAAGGTGTTCCGTTCGAGCATTACATCGGTTCGGACGATTTTGGCAATGCAGGACTTTTTTACGACAATGTCAAGCCGTGGCACGTTTCAGCGTACAAAAAAATATACAAAACGCCTTCATGGTTAAACAAAGGTGTTATGTACCAAATTTTTCCGGATCGTTTTTGTGCAAGCGGACAAGCCAAACCCACCGAAGACAAAGTTATGCGCCCTTGGGGACAGCAGCCTTATTATGCCGAAGTAAACGGAGTTGTTAAAAACAACGACTTTTTCGGAGGCGACTTAAAGGGAATTATTTCCAAATTGCCTTACTTAAAAAGTCTAAACGTAAAAGTTATTTACCTAAACCCCATTTTTAAGGCGTACAGCAACCACAAGTACGATACGGAAAATTATTTAGAAATCGATCCCATGTTCGGCACGCAGGACGATTTTGAAGAATTAGTAACTAAAGCAAACCAAAACGACATAAAAATTGTGCTTGACGGTGTGTTCAACCACGTTGGAAGCGATTCGTTGTACTTCAATCGTTCGGGCAAGTACGGCACAGGCGGAGCGTACAACGACAAAAATTCCCCTTATCGCAGTTGGTTTTTCTTTCATCAAGACGGTTCTTACGATTCGTGGTGGAATTTTAGCACATTACCTCGCATAAATGCACAAAGTAAAGGCGCACAGCAGTTTTTCACTTCAAAAGACGGTGTTGTTCGTCACTGGTTAAAATGCGGAGCAAGCGGATGGCGACTTGACGTCGTGGACGAATTGGACGATTGCATGTTAGACAAAATCGTAAAAGCGGCAAAAACGCAAAACAGTCAATCGGCAATTATCGGTGAAGTTTGGGAAGATGCGTCGGACAAAATCGATTACGGCAAAAGAAGACATTATTTTGACGGCACTCAACTCGATTCGGTCATGAATTATCCGCTTAAAGATGCCATCATCGATTTTGTCAAAAACGGCAACGAACAATCGCTTGCCAAAGTAGTGTTTACAATCGTAAACAACTATCCGTTGCATGTTCGCAACAATTTAATGAACATTCTCGGCACGCACGACACTTACCGCATACTTACGGCACTTGTCGGAGACGACTTGTCCAATGCAAGTAAAAATCAAATGGCAGTCACAAAGCTTACCGATGCTCAGTACGTGTACGGCTTAAAACTACTCAAATTATCGGCAGTTTTGCAGTACACAATGTTCGGTTTCCCTTGTGTTTTCTATGGCGACGAAGTCGGTCTCGAAGGCTACAAAGATCCGTTTTGTCGTGCTTGCTATCCTTGGAACAACCAAAACAATCTCTTGCTCGATTTTTATCGCAGGTTGGGCGAACTTCGCAACATCGAAGTTTTCAGTGACGGAAATTTTCATCAAATTACGGCATGTAAAGGTGTTTACGCATTTAGTCGTGCCAACAAAACCACACAAATTATCGTTGCGGTAAATCGCGGAACAACCGAGTACAACTTGCAACTTTCGGGTAATTACATTGACTTACTTTGCGGACGTAAGTACACAAACGTGGCAAAAGTCCAAAATGACGATTTTGTAATCTTAAAAAAGTTGTAATAAAACAATTTTTTTGCTAAAATAAACAGGTGTGTTTTTAGGTTAAAAACAAAAAAGTACATTTTGTTAAAACACAAAAATACATTTTATCAAAACACACAAGTAAATTTTCTTGTAAAGTATAAAAATATATTTTCGAAAAACACACAAGTACATTTCTTGCTAAGTGCAAAAAACAATTTTTCTTGTTAAAAAGTGCAATCGGGAGGAAAAAATGAAAAATTACGATGTAATCATTGTCGGCGCCGGCCCCGGCGGAATTTATGCCGCTTACGAACTTGCTTCATCCAACTTAAACATAGCAGTATTCGAGTCCGGGCATGCTCTTTCAGGACGTAAATGTCCCATTGACGGCGACAAAATTAAAAATTGTGTAAGATGTTCCACATGTTCCATCATGTCGGGCTTTGGCGGTGCAGGAGCGTTTTCCGATGGTAAGTACAACATCACCAACGATTTTGGTGGCAACTTGCACGAGTATATCGGAAAGGCAAAAGCCATCGAACTTATGCGCTATGTCGACGATATCAACATGAAGTATGGCGGAGCAGGCACAAAAAAATATTCTACCGCAGGCACAAAATTTTCTAAAATATGCATGCAAAACAAGTTAAATTTACTCAATGCCGAAGTACGACATTTAGGCACCGACATAAACTACATTGTTTTGCAAAATCTTTACGATCACTTAAAAAATCGCATGGATTTCTACTTTGACACACCGGTTTTAGATATCGAAAAAGTCGAAGGCGGATTTGTCATCTCCACCAAAAAAGATTCTTATTTTTGCAAAGATTGCATCGTTTCTGTTGGCAGAAGCGGAAGCAACTGGATCGAAAAAGTTTGCAACAAGTTAAACATCGAAACACGTTCCAATCGTGTTGACGTCGGAGTACGTGTCGAACTACGTCAAGAAATTTTTTCCGACCTAACCGACGAGCTTTACGAAAGCAAAATTGTCTACCGTACCGAAAAATTCGAAGACGACGTTCGCACGTTTTGCATGAATCCACGTGGTATTGTAGTTACAGAAAACACAAACGGCATTGTTACGGTAAACGGACACAGTTTTTCGGAAGAAGGCAAGCGCACCGACAACACCAACTTTGCATTGCTTGTTTCCAAACGTTTTTCCGAGCCGTTTAAGGACAGCAACGGTTATGGCGAAAGCATCGCGCGTCTTTCAAACATGCTTGGCGGCGGTGTACTTGTTCAACGTTTTGGCGATCTTATTCGTGGTCGCAGAAGTACAATGCAACGTATCGAAGAAGGCATGGTTGTTCCCACGTTAAAGGCAACCCCCGGCGACTTAAGTTTGGCAATTCCTAAGCGTATTTTGGACGGTATTGTCGAAATGCTTTACGCCTTGGACAAAATTGCTCCGGGAACGGCAAACGACGACACATTGTTGTACGGAGTAGAAGTCAAGTTTTACAACATGGAAGTTGCCATCGACAATAACTTAGAA
This sequence comes from bacterium, assembly GCA_963619835.1. Lineage (GTDB taxonomy): Bacteria > Bacillota > Clostridia > Christensenellales > CAG-314 > Fimimonas. The sequence continues at coordinate 10,426 of CAVEYD010000023.1, forward strand.
ACAAAGTACAAAGGCTTGTACGTAATCGGAGACGGTAGCGGTGTAACGCACTCTTTGTCGCACGCATCGGCAAGCGGAATTTGTGTTGCAAGGCACATTTTGTCGCAAATTTAAAAAAATGTAGCGTTTTATCTGTAAGGTAGAACGCTATTTTGACATTGTAAATTTTACCGCAGAGGTTTTAACAAAAAACAAAATGTCAATGTTTTTTCAATAGTAAAAAACTAAAATAAAGGCAAAGATCAAAGTTGTGCAAACAAGTTTTACTACTTGTAAGTCATTAAATGAAGGTGAACTTATATGAAAATTTTAATTGTTGACGACGAAAAGCAACTAACATCCGCATTGTCGCTTTTGTTGCGTAAAAAAGGTATGGATTGCGATTGTGTTTACAACGGTGAAGATGCCATAGAATATGCTTTAACCGGAGTTTACGATGCCATTGTTTTAGACTGGATGCTTCCAAAGTTTTCCGGAATCGAAGTTTTACAGCGTATTCGTTCCAAAGGACTTTCCACTCCGGTAATCATGCTTACGGCAAAAAGCGAAGTTGCCGACAAAATTAGCGGACTAAATTGTGGCGCCGACGACTATCTTTCCAAACCGTTCGATTCGGAAGAACTTGTTGCTCGAATTTTTGCCATCACACGTCGCAAAGGCGATTATGTCGGCAAGGAAATTATTTTTGGCGACTTGTCACTAAATTGCGAAACGCACACGCTTTCTTGCAACGGCAACTCGGTAAATTTAGGTTCAAAAGAGTTTCAAATTCTCGAAATGTTGCTTAAAAATCCCGAAAGAGTTTTCCCTAAGGAACTTATCATCGAAAAAATTTGGGGTTACGACAGTGATGCCGAGTACAACAACGTCGAAGTTTACTTGTCGTTTTTACGTCGCAAGTTAGCAGTACTCAAATCAAAAGTCCAACTTAAATCTATACGAAACACCGGTTATCGTGCGGAGGTGGAAGATTGATTAAACGTACACGACTTAATTTTGTCTTAGTCACAATGGTCCTTGTATTTTTAATTATAGGGGTTTTTATCGGCTCAACAATAATTATCAACTACAACACTTCCCGCAACGAAACTTACATGCGGTTAAGTATGTCCGTCAAAAACGACCAAATTTCAACCGCAACAGCCACTCCGCCAAATTTTGATCCCCGTACCGTCACGCTTGTTTGCCTGTACGATTCTAACGGCAGTTTGGCATCGGTTTCCGTTTCGGGACAAAACAATATTTTCTCAACACAGCAAGATGCCGAATCGTTTGTCAACAAAGTGGTTGTAAATGGCAAAATAGTTGCACGTAAGGACGATAAAGGCAGTTATCGTGGCACGCTCAACAACATTTACTATGTAGCAGATTCTAAAATTGTAGGCGAAATGTATCAAGTCACAATTGCCGTAGCCGATAGAAGTGTCGAAGAAAGCATGCTCACTCGCACAACGCTCACGCTAATTTCTGTTTCGTCTGCAGCGCTAATTGTCGTGTTTGTGGTAGTGTGGTTTTTGTCCTACAAGGTAGTCAAGCCGGTCGAAGTTGCCTTCAACAAACAAAAACAGTTTATCTCGGATGCTTCGCACGAACTTAAAACCCCCGTAACAATCATCAGGGCAAATGTCGAAGCGCTCGAGTCGGAAGGCGCATCGTCCGAATGGTCACAAAACATTTTGTCCCAAACGGACAGATTGACAACCCTTGTCAACGAAATGCTAAATTTGGCAAAAATCGAAGAACGTCCGGTAGTTAAGGAACATGTCGACGTTTCTGCCGTTGTCGAAGCTACCACGCTCGAATTCGAACCGCTTGCCTACGAACAGCACAAAAAATTCACTTGCAACGTTCAATCGGACTTAACTCTCACGTCCTCCTCGGACGAAATTCGTCGCGTCACAATGCTACTTGTGGACAATGCCGTAAAGTATTCCGACACTTACTTGTCGGTCAATCTTTCCAAAATAGGCAAAACAATCAAGTTAAGAGTGGTAAACGACGGTTGTCAAGTGGCCGAAGAAAACAAAGAAAAAATCTTTCAGCGGTTTTATCGTCAAGATACCTCACGCACTCGAGAAACAGGCGGCAACGGTTTAGGTTTAGCCACAGTCAAAGCCATTTGCGAAAAGAACAAGTGGAAAATAGCCGTCGATTGTTCCGTCGGCGGAGAAATGGACATCTCAATCGACTTGCAATAGTTTGTTTTTATCGCTTTCGGTTATATTTGCAAAAATGTCAACAAACATTTGACTTAATTTAATAAAAATACTATATTAAAAGCAGTTGATTTTTTTGAGAATATTTTATTCTCAAAAACACAAAAAGCCAAAAAACACAAAGCGGTATTCTCTTACAAGGAATTACCGCTTTATTCCGCAAAAAGGGAGAACATCGTGGCAAAATTCTGGAAAAAACTAAAAGAATATTTTTTTATTACAGTAGCAGGTGTGCTAAATGCCATAACGCTGTACAGTTTTGTCAACCCGTCCAACTTGGTAGCAGGCGGTTTTAGCGGTGTATCGTCGGTTATTGCACACGTTTTTTGTGCCATCGATCCTTCTTTGGTGTTCGATAGTTTGCAATCGATTATTTATTTTCTAATAAATTTACCCTTGCTTATTTGTTCGCTTATTTTCTTACGCGGAGATTTTACCTTCAAAACAATTTGGGCAACAATTTCTTGTTCGTTTGCGCTTTGGTTGTTCCCGCTAATTGCCCCCAACATGAAGTTTAACGATTCCCCCCTTCTTGCCGTTATTTTTGGCGGAGTGCTAATCGGAGTTGCAATGTACTTGGCGGCAATTTACAACGGTAGCAACGGTGGAACGGAAGTTATTGCAAAACTTGTGGCAAAGTATCATCCGGAAACCGATCTTTCCAGTGTAATTTTAATTTGCAACCTAATCACAACGCTTGTCGGCAGTATCGTTGTAATGATATTAAAAAACACACAAATTACCGTTATTTTACTTTCGCTTTTCTATGTTGTACTCGGTGGAAAAAGCATGGGTGTGTTCACTCGCGGACTTGACCATCCGCAAAAAGTCAGCATTGTCACTGCCAAGTACGAAGAGCTTTCCAAAAAGATTTTGGACAAATTCGGACGTGGTGTAACCTTGTTTGACGTTGAAGGCACTTATGGCGAAACAAGCAAAAAAATGATTATGGTTGTCGTGCAATATCGTCAACTTGCGCACTTAAAAGCGCTAGTCAAAAAAAACGATCCCGATGCTTTCACAATTGTAAAAGACGTCTATTATGTGTTTTCACGTCCCATGTTTAACAGGAGTTACAAAAACAAATGAAAAAGAGTGCTTTGTTTACGTCTAAAGATATTTTTGTAATAATTTTGGCAAGTCTTGCAACGGCAGTTTCGCTTGAAATTTTCTTGTTGCCGTCAAACGTAGTTATTGGCGGAGCGCTAGGGATAGCCAGCATTTTAGACATCATGCTAACAAACGGCAATCCGTTGTCCACGTGGTATTTTTCCGCAGGAATTTGGCTTTTTGCAGTAAATATTCCAATTCTTATTTATTGTTTTGTTTGCACCAAGCCAAAGTTTGCCGCTCACACAACGCTTTATGTCGCAAGTTTGTCGATATTTTTAATTGCCCTTCGTCTTACCAACGTTGCAGCATTACTCGAACAAGCAATCAATGCCAACAGCACAGGCGATAGAATAGTGTACATAATTATCGGTGCGGCATTACACGGAGTTTCTTTGCCTATGGTACTGTCGCAAAACTGTTCAACGGGCGGTAGCGACATTGTCGGACTTGTCATGCAAAAAAATCAAAAGATATCCAGCAGTTTTGCCATGAGAATGATCCTTGGCACAAACATTGTAATAGTTTTGTTGTCATCGGTAGCCTACTACATTGTTTACAAAGACATCACAAGTGCCGTCAACATGTTTATCTATTCTATCTCGGCAATGTTCGTATGCGAAGTTGTTCAAGAAGTTATTTTCAGCGGATTTTCCTCAGCTTTGGAACTTGAAATCACAACCGAAAAGCGCGAAGAAGTCAAAGATGCGTTGCTTGCCGAACTCAAACACGGAGTCACCGCAATCAACGTTGTCGGTGGTTACACTCAACAAGAAAAGTCAATGCTTGTATGTGTAATCAACAAACGCCAACTCACTTTAGCTCGCAAAATAATTCACAAAGTCGATCCGCAAGCATTTGCCTATGTAGAAACGGTAAAAGAAGTTATCGGCAAAGGATTTGTCAACAAGGAAGACGAGTTTTTCGAAGACGAGCCTTCAAACAACTAATTGATTGTGTTCAATTGACAAAACAGTAAGTCAAATTGATTGTGTTCAATTGACAAAACAGTAAGTTAGTATTTATGATTCAGTTAGACTTTTTTGTTGTATAATGTAAACACACAAGCTTTTAAGGAGACGACTTCATGGCAGACATCGAATTGACAAAACAAAGCTTCATCGAAATTTTCACTACCAACATCAAGCGCGAAGGTGCCGAAAGTTTGTTAGACTATTTATCTCGCAACGACTTTTTCACCGCGCCCGCATCGGCAAAATATCACATGTCCGAAGAAGCCGGACTTTGCAAACATTCGGTAAACGTCTACAATCGTCTTGTAACGCTAATAAAGGCCGATTACGGACAAGATTATGCCAAAACCTTTTCCGATGAAACTATAGCCATTTGCGGACTTTTGCACGACGTTTGCAAAGTCAACTACTACCAAACGGAAATGCGCAACTCCAAGGAAAACGGCACATGGGTACAAAAGCCGTACTACAAAGTGGAAGAAAAATTCCCTTACGGCCATGGCGAAAAATCAGTCTTTATTATTACTCAGTACATGCGTTTGTCCCCGGAAGAAGCCATGGCGATAAATTGGCACATGGGCGGTTTTGACGAGCGAGTAAAAGGCGGAAGTTTTTCTCTTTCGGATGCTTACCGCAAGTATCGTTTGGCAACCTACTTGCACATTGCCGACATGATGGCAACCTACATTGACGAAAACAAAGCCACAAAGTAATTGTGTAGCAAATTTATATCGCAGTAAACAAAAAGAAGGTACAACATGAACAATCAATTATTAGAAAGATTTTTACGTTATGTAAAAATAGATACCGAATCTGTTCCGGACGTCGAACAGTATCCCAGTAGCGAAAAACAAAAAAATTTACTAAAATTATTAAAAGACGAACTTGTCGAAATGGGAATTGATGCCGACATGGATTCTTACGGCTATGTTTACGCAACCATACCGGCAAACGTAAAGGGCAACTACAAAATCGGTTTTATTGCCCACGTGGACACGTCGTCCGCAGTGTCGGGCAAAGACGTTTGTCCGCAAGTAATCTCTAACTACAACGGACAAGACATTCCCATGAAGGATGGTAGAGTCTTAAGCCCAACCGAATTCCCTTCGTTGTTGTCGCACATAGGCAAAACGATAATTTGTTCGGACGGCACAACGCTTTTAGGCGCCGACGACAAAGCAGGTGTTGCCTCAATCATGCAAATGGCGCAGTACGTTGTCAGCCATCCTTCTTTTAAGCATGGAGAAATAAAAATTGCCTTCACACCGGACGAAGAAGTTGGCAGAGGTACCGACTTTTTCGACACAAAACGTTTTGGCGCAAACGGAGCTTACACAGTTGACGGTGGCGGACTTGGCGAACTTGAGTACGAAAACTTCAATGCCGCAGCCGCAAAAGTTTCTGTTGTCGGCAAATCTGTTCACCCCGGTTCGGCAAAGGGAGTTATGTTAAACGCAAACCTTGTCTTGATGGAATTGCAAGGCATGTTGCCCACTTTTGAAAACCCCATGTACACCCAAGGTTACGAAGGTTTTTATCACTTAGATTCAATCAACGGCACATGCGACAATGCTTATGCAAGCTACATTATTCGCGACCACGACAGACAAAAGTTCGAACAAAAAAAGGCATTATTCCAAGAAATTGTCGATTTTCTCAACAAAAAGTACGGTCAAGGCACAGTTTCGGTTAAAATTACCGATAGTTACTACAACATGAAAGAAATGGTGCAACCGCAAATTCACCTTGTTGAAAATGCCAAAAAGGCAATGGAAACGGCAGGAGTAACACCCCTTGTTTGTCCTATTCGTGGCGGAACGGACGGCGCACGTCTAAGTTACGAAGGACTTCCTTGCCCCAACTTGTTTACAGGCGGTTACAACTTCCATGGCAGATACGAGTACATCCCTCTCGAAGACATGGAAAAGGCAATGCAAACAGTTCTCAATCTTGTAGATATCTACAAAGATTTTGAGTAATTTTACAAAGTAATTGTTCACCAAGCAAATTTGCAACCGTTGCTAACAAAGGTAAATTTATTGCCCCAAACTTGCAACTCAAACATTTTAATAAAAACTTACTACTAAAGTAATTTTGCCTAAAATTGTAAAATGTTTGCCTACTAAATTCTTGCAAGTAAAATGTTTACAAATCAACTTGTTGCAACCACAAAAACACAAAAAAAAGACGCTTTTCGTTTTGAAAAGTGTCTTTCTTTTTTTTTTAATTATTCGTTAAATACTAAAAACAATCCACGACGAAAGCATCATTGCAACAATCGGCACAACCGAACCTACACAAAATTCTTTAAGCGAATGTCTTTTCAGCTTTATGCTTGCCCAAAGAGTAAGTAGCAGTACAACAAGCCCAAACAAAAACCAAGGCGAAACAAACACTGCAAGAAACACAATCGGACCGGCAACACCGCATGCGTGGCCACTCGGTTTTAGGTGAAAAATATCGCACACAAGAATAAGCAATCCGCTAACAAAGTACGTAAGAAAGTAAACCGATATCTCTTTCGGAAATTGTTCGGCAAATGCAAAAATACAGCATGCAACGTATCCCACAGCGGAAAATATTATTGCCAAAGTTCGTTGACCGGCACGTGCCTTGTCCTTAAAAGAGGGCAACAATTTTTGTGCAGGGTAAGCAAGAGTCGGCAAAAAGCACAAAAATGCAATTCCCACAAGAAGCGGTGCAACGCTACCGCAGTATTCGGGTTTCAAAACGTAAATCAAAATCAACGTTGCAAGCGCAACAATAGGCGGAAGTGTTGCGATGCGTACAAATTGTGCAAAGTTATTGTTGTTCATTTTATTCCTTTTATTGCGGACGATCGTCGCCCAGGTAGTAAACAGCCATCGTTCCGGGACCGCAGTGGCATGCGATTATAGGGCCAATGTCAAAAATTCTTATATCAGCATTGGGAAAAAGTTTTTTAAGACTTTCATACGTTTTTTGTGCGGTTGCAAGGCAATTCGAATGCGAAATCCACAGTTTTCCGTCGTAGTCCAAGCCGTTATCAATGTGCGACGTAACGGTTTTTATTGTTTGTTCCATCGATTTTGTAACACTCATCACTTTTCCGCACACAACAATTTTTCCGTCGTAGTTAAGTCGCATTAGCGGACAAAGACGTAGCAAGTTGCCAATAAATGCCGCAATGTTAGAAACGCGTCCGCTTTTGCCAAAGTAAGTAAGAGTTGTAGTAAAAAAGTCGTGGTGCAGTCCGTGTTTTCTCTTTTCCAAAAAGGTAACAATCTCATCAAGACCAAATCCCTTGTCGCGCATGTCCAAAGCGTAGTCAACCAACATTCCGTAGCCGACGCAACTGCAAGTCGAGTCCACAACATAAACTTGATTTTTATTTTCGGCATTTAGTTTTTCTGCCGCTTTTTGTGCATTAAAAACCGATGCCGACATTCCCGAGCCAAAAGCAATATGCAAAACATCCCCATGCTCAAGTTCTTTTAAGAAAAATTCGGTATATTTATCTTGATTGATTTGCGAAGTTGTCGGTTTGTCCTTGTCTATTCTGCTGTAAAATTCGTCAAAATATTCCTTGCTGTTATCCATGCTGTCAACGTATTCAACGTCTTTTACAAAATAGCTGTAATGTATCACGTTTACGTTTCTTTGTTTAATGTAAGATAGTGGCAAGTCGATAGTAGATTCACAAGTAATTGAAAACATTTTTTTTTAAGACTCCTTTAATGTACACACGCAACAATTATTACAAAACAATTATTACAAGCATTGTTTTTTTTATATTGCAAACATTGTTTTTGTATTACAC
>CAVEYD010000024.1:0-13671 GCA_963619835.1 bacterium
GTTGAATGCGGAAAGCATAATGAAAAAAATCTACTGTAAAAAAAGAAAAAAAAATAAAAAAATCCCAAAAAAGCAATAAAAAAAACATGGATTGGTTAAAATCCATGCTTTTTTGAGTGATTTTTGTTTTTTATTTAAGCAAGCTGACAGCTTCGGCAATGGTCTTTTCGTAAGCTTCCATGCCGTACTTGTCTACTTCGGCCTTGTTCTTTTCGCCATGAGTTAGGCAACCTGCACCACCGATGCATCCACCGATGCACGCCATACCTTCGATAAAGTTGGCATCTAACTTGTTTTTAGACTTTTGTAACAATGCAATTTTGCAAGCTTCGATTCCGTCACAAGCACACGGCTTTACAGTGAAATCTATGTTTTGTTCCTTTAGTCCTTCGGCAACGGCATCGGAAAGTCCGCCACTGCGAGCAAAAATACGTCCAAAATAGGATGCATTGTCCAAAACGCCTTCGGGCAAAGTTGTAATGTCTAAATCTTTACTGTCGAACAGTGCTTGCAACTCTTCAAAAGTGATTACCGCATCGACATACTGTTTGATTTCGTCCTTTTGGAATTCCATCTTTTTAGCTGTGCATGGTCCGATAAAGACAACTTTGCAAGGTGCTTCGTGCTGTTTTAAGTACTTGGCTATGGTAGCCATGGGCGACAAGTTGTGAGAAACAAATTGTTTTAGTTCCGGATAATTTTTTTCGATGAAATTTACAAAAGCCGGACAACACGAACTTGTTAAAAAGCCCTTTTCGGCAAGCTCCTTAGACTCCGCCTGAGCAACCATGTCGGCACCGAGAGCCGCTTCGATAACGGTGTAAAAACCGAGTTCCTTTAAGCCGGTGATTACCTGTCCGAGTTTGGCATAGGTAAACTGACTGGAAATTGAGGGGGCAACAACGGCATAAACTTTGTAGTTTTGGTTGTTTTGACTCTTTTTGATGATATCGATGACGTTGAGCAAAAACGATTTATCGGTAATTGCTCCAAACGGACATTGATAAACACAAGCTCCGCAAGAAATGCACTTGCTGTTGTCGATGCAAGCTTGTTTTTCGTCACCCATGGAAATTGCTTTGACTTTGCAAGCCGTTTCGCAAGGACGTTTGTAGTTGTGAATTGCACTGTAAGGGCAAACTTTGCTACAAGCTCCACATTCCTTGCACTTGGTTTTGTCAATGTGGGCAACGTGGTTTTCGTCAAAATAAATTGCACCGAAACGGCATACGTCTTCGCAACGGTGTGCAAGACAACCACGACATGCATTTGTGACTTCGTAACCGCCCATGGGACATTCGTCGCAAGCAATGTCGATTACTTCAATTACGTTGGGATTGGTTTTGTCGCCACCCATTGCAATTTTGACACGTTCGGCAAGAATTGCACGTTCCTTGTAGACACAGCATCTCATTGTGGGAATTTTGCCCGGGACTATGCGCTTGGGAATATCGATTGCCGTTTCCGCAAGTTTATCTGTCCACGCGTCTCTGGCAACCTCTCTTAAAACTTTGTATTTTAAATGTTGTACTTTTGTATCAAATTTTCTCATAAAAACTCCGTTTAATTTTAACTTGCGATTTTGCCGCAAGCACTTAAGTTTTTTGCCTATTGAGTATTTACCGATTTTGACAAAATGTCAATTAAAAATACACTACTTTTACTCGCTTGCCCATTTTTTCAAGGCATTTGGTAAGTTCTTCGACCAAATTCATTTTTATGTTGAAGTTTATCGGCAAATTGGGGTTTTGGTGTGCGGGATTTATTGCACGACCGACAAAAAAGTTGATGTCCGTTGCTTCTTCAAAAAGCAAACGCGATATGAGTGCGGCACCGTCGTGCTGAACATTCCATTGATCGTACATTTTGTTGTCGGCAATGTAGTCCTTGGCATAAGTAAGCACTTTGTTGATTGTGATTACACCTTCGGTAACTAAATCGACACCTTCGATTTCCGCAATTGGCGGAACATCGGATTTTTCAAAAACAAGACTGGCTTTTAGCGGTTTGTTTAGGTACTTTGCAACAATTGAGGATGTTGTTCCGCCACAAACAATGTGCTTGCCGAGTTTTGAGAAAAACAACGATGCCATGCGCATGCTGTCGTTTTTGTCCGAGGACGGTCCAAACATAATGTTTACCGGATTGCGTTTGCGAATACGTGCGACACATACGGTTGCATCGTCTCCCGGCTTGCCACCGTACAATTTGTCACATTCGTCAACAAGCGTTGTGGCAAGATTTTTTGCAGTGTACCCCGCATAAGCAAGAGGTGCGATAAAATCGGCAATATTTTCGAGCTTCCAACCAAAATTGTAGGTTAAGCCTGTGCCTGCATGCGGACAACCGTCACTCATGGCAACAATTACGTCGTCTTCCTGCAACATTATTGTTGAGTGCAATATTTTTTTACCGTCTATGTTTAGTTGAGTTTTGGGATAATCGACACTTTGACCGTCACGCAACAAAAGTACAAGCGGATTGTCGTACTGCATGATGTCCAAACGTTCGTTGTTGACAAAGTGTAAAATGGTAAATGTGGAATAAGCAACTCCCCTTACCGAACAAACCGGCAACGTGGTTGCTATTGTGTGCACACAATCTTCTATGGACAGTCCTTCCGAGATCATTGTGGATATGATTTTTGAAGTTAGCGTTGACAATATGCTTGCCTTTACGCCACTGCCCAAACCGTCCGCAAGCACTATTACCGAGGACGATTCGTTGGGATTTACAACTTCAATGTGATCTCCGCAAAGTTGTTCGCCATAGTGATTGATGCTTTTGTATCCTATTTCAAAACAAAGATCATTCATTTGTGATAGATTCCTTCAACTTTGTTAGCGCAACTTTTGTTTCGGCTGCCGTTTCGCCTAAAAGCGATGCTATTTCTTGGACTATGTGCATTTGCTTGTCAACAACCTTGTCGGTGATTTCGATAGTTTGCTTGTTGAGTAAGTCTTTACGTTCCTTTTCGTTTACTTCTTCGGTAACGTCTCGCATGATGCCGATAATTAGGTGGTTTGCAGAATCGTACATTATTGTTTGTTCGACATACTTTTGATATTCCGCCAAAAATGCACGTTGGTTGACTATGCTTGTGTGAGTATCACGTACTTTGATAAAGTGAATAGGATCTAAAATACGAACAACATAGTCGCCAAGAATATCCGATGCCGAACGCAAGTTTACAATACGCATTGCCGCTGCATTGATTTGTTGGACTTCTAAATTGTCGTTTAAAACAATTAGTCCGTTGGGCGTGTTTTTGACAATTGCATCGGAAAAACTTTCGGCCTTGTCCTTTAAGTAAGGCAAGCACATGGAAATTTCCGCCTTGCCTTGCAAAACGGCAATTGCTTTTTCGCGACAAGTGTTGTAACCGCAAGTTCCGCAATTCAACTCGTCTTCCGGCTTGTTTTTGCCCATTTTGCGCATGATATCTCTAATTTCCTGCTCGGACGGGGTTTGCAACTTGTGAGCAATTTGTTCAAAATGCTTTTGCTTTTCACCGTCGGAAAGTTGCTCTACGTCAAAATCTTTGTTGCCGGCATAGTTTGAAACGGCTACATAGTCTTGGACGGGGGAACTGTGGTACTTTTCCATTACCGGACCACCGACACAACTGCCGAGACATGCCGACATTTCGATGAAGCACTTGTGAATTTTGCCCGATTCGATATCTTTAAGCACCGCAATTGACTTTTCGACACCGTCAACTGACATGTAAGTGTAGTCCGATTGACGTTCCGTCATGGTTTTTAGAACACCGCCTGTTGTCGGGAAAAATCTTGCAAGGGACTTTTCGGTTTTGTCCATATCCGGTTGCAAAACAATTTTTTCTGTGGAAAGCCACTCGGTGAGTTCTTCGAAAGTCAAAACTGCATCGACAATGCCTTCGTAGTGATCGGCCTCGTCCTTTTTGGCAAGGCATGGCCCGATAAACACCACTTTGGCGTCCGGATAGCGACGTTTAATGTCCAAAGCATGCGCTTGCATGGGGGAAACTACGTCGGCAAGACAGGGCAATACCTGTGGAAAATATTTTTGAATAAGCAAGTTGATGCTGTGGCAACATGATGAAATAAGCACGTCGTGATTACCGTCGGCAAGCATTTTTTGATATTCATTTTTTACGATGGTTGCACCGATTGCCGTTTCTTCAACTCCGGCAAAACCGAGTTTTTTGAGTGCAGTAGTCATTCCGTTGATGCCGATACCGTTGTAGTTGGCTATAAACGAAGGCGCAAGACTTACGTAAACAGGCGCACCCGATTGAATAAGCACTCTTGCTTGCTCTACTTCACTGGCAATTTCCTTTGCATTTTGAGGGCAAACGACAAAACACTGTCCGCACAAAATACATTCGTTTCCGATAATGTGTGCTTGGTTTGCCGAAAAGCGAATTGCTTTTACCGGACAATGTCTGATACATTTGTAGCAGTTTTTACAATTTGATTTTTTTAAAGTAAGAAATTCCGACATTTCTTGTCCCCTATGTTAGTGTTTTGAAAATAAAACAGCGGGATAGTTTAAAAAAGCTACCCCTTGTTTTGTTTTTTTTATTTTATTGTTCCAATGCAGGCAAAACGGACTCGTTCCAAAAATCTTTGAAAGTTTCCTTTGTGATACCTGTGTAAACTTTGTCGCCCACTGTGATTGTTACGCCTATTCGGTTGCATTTGCCCGAACAGAAAGAACCTGTAAGCACAATTTTGTCTTGCAAGTTGTTTTCGGCAATGTACTTTTGAAACAACCCGACGATATCTTCGGAACCTTTTAAGTGGCAGGAACTTCCGATACAAATTTGAACGATAAGCATTGTTAAATCCTCGAAACGACTTCCTTTTCAAAAAATTCGTTTACGGTTGCGGGACTTACCGAAAACAGTTGATCGTTAACGGTTACACAAACACCTTCTTGGCATCTTCCCATGCAAAACGTTCCGCCAAGCTCTACTACGTCTTTTAAGTTGTTTTGTGCAATAAGATATTGCAATTCTTCAACAACTTGTCTGGAACCTTTTATGTGGCAGGAACTTCCGATACATACTTTTACTTTTACCATGTTTTTTCTCCTTGTGTAAGTGATGGTACAGCTATTTTTGTGAGCAAATTTTGCTTATTCGTAATCGACAACGTTTGCCCAAGACAAAAGAAATTCTCTTTCTTCCTTGTTGCCCTTTACAGATTGAGAAGCGGCAACAATCGGCATCCACTTTTGAACGTATTGCTTTGCCGTTCCGCTCTTTTGGCAGAACAAATCCAAATACTCTGCAGCACCTTCGATGTCACCGTTTAGCCAGAACAAAAGATATGTGCGAGCTACGTCGGCAGAAGCATTTCCTTGAGTTGCGTGTGACCAGTCCAAAACGTACATTTTGCCGTCGTCCGTAACAATAATGTTGGACGGGTTAAAATCTCCATGGCACAATTTGTTGTGTTTGGGCATGCCTTCTAAGCGTGTGTGCAAGTCGTAACGTGTTGTGGAATCGAGATCGGCTTGCAAAATTTTTCTGTTCATTTTGTCTTTTAACTTTTGAAGTAAAGGACAAGTTTTTGATTGAACTTCAATTTGCAAATTTACAAACATTTCCATGTACTCGTGCTTCTTTTCCGGATTTTCTGCCATGAGTCTGTCAAGAGTTTTGCCCTTGATGTACTCCGAAACGATTGCCCATTTGCCGTCAATCATGGTTACGGCTTTAATCTTGGGAATGTTTAGTCCTGTGTGCTCTACACGAGCTTGGTTTAATGCTTCGGCAAGAACATCGTCTTTTGCATAATCGTTGTCGAACACTTTTATGCAATCTTCACCGTCGCGATAAATTGTTTTGTTGTTTCTAACGGCAATTACTCTGTCTAACATTTCGATTCCTCCTTGTTATGCTTTGATTCCGCTCTTTCTTTTGCGGTAGGTTTGTTTGAAGTCGTTGTTTTCTGCAAAATCTTCACTGTTTGGAACTGCTTTTTCTTGGAAGGTACGTCCATAGTAAGCATTGAGGTACATTTGTTTGATTTCGCTCATAAGCGGATAACGGGGGTTTGCACCTGTGCATTGATCGTCGAATGCTTGTTCGACCATGTCGTCCAAACGTGCAAGGAAGTCGGCTTCGTCCGGAACGTAATCTTTGATTGTGGGTTTGATGCCGACAAATGCTTTCAAATCGTCAAACGCTTTGATGAAGTTTTCGACTTTTTCTTTGTCGTTTTCGCCTTTGATTCCGAGATAATCGGCTACTTCGGCATAACGATGCAATGTGTGAGGATGGTCGTATTGAGGGAATGTTCCCATCTTTGTGGGCACTTCGGACGAGTTGAAACGAATTACTTCGTCAAGCATGAGTGCGTTTGCAATACCGTGAGGAATATGATGGAATGCACCGAGTTTGTGCGCCATTGAGTGACAAACACCAAGGAATGCATTTGCAAATGCCATACCTGCCATTGTAGCGGCGTTTGCCATTTTTTCTCTTGCTTCGACGTCGGTTTGTCCGTTTTCGTATGCACGAGGCAAATATTCGAAAATTGTCTTTACAGATTTAAGTGCAAGACCGTCGGTGTAGTCGGTTGCCATTACGGATGCGTAAGCTTCTAAGCAGTGGCTGACTGCATCGATACCGGATGATGCCGTAAGACCTCTGGGTGCGGACATGTGGAAGTCGGTGTCGATAATTGCCATGTTGGGCAACAATTCGTAGTCGGCAAGAGGATACTTGACTCCTGTTTGTTCGTCTGTGATTACGGCAAACGGAGTAACTTCGGATCCTGTTCCGGCGGATGTAGGAATAGCTACAAAGTAAGCTTTTTCGCCCATCTTGGGGAAGGTGTAAATACGTTTACGAATATCCATAAAGCGCATTGCCATATCTAAGAAGTCTACTTCAGGATGTTCGTACATAACCCACATGATTTTTGCTGCGTCCATTGCAGAACCACCACCGAGTGCGATGATTACGTCCGGCTCAAATGCACGCATTTGTTGAGTACCTTGTTTTGCACATGCAAGTGTAGGATCCGGTGCAACGTCAAAGAACGATGTGTGAGTGATTCCGAGTTGGTTTAACTTTTCTTCAATGGGCTTGGAGTATCCGTTGTGATACAAGAAACTGTCTGTTACGATAAATGCCTTCTTCTTGTGCATTACTGTCTTTAATTCGTCCAAAGCTACAGGCAAACATCCTTTTTTGATGTAAACCTTTTGAGGTGCGCGGAACCACAACATATTTTCTCTCCTTTCGGCTACGGTTTTGATATTTATTAAGTGCTTTACTGCGACGTTTTCGGAAACAGAGTTTCCACCCCAACTTCCGCATCCGAGTGTTAGCGACGGAGTGAGCGCAAAGTTGTAAATGTCACCGATACCGCCTTGCGAAGAAGGAGTGTTTACAAGTACACGACAAGTCTTCATTCTGTGTGCAAACTCTTGAAGTTTGGCTTGTTCGGTAGCAACGTTTAAGTAAATTGAAGATGTGTGTCCAAATCCGCCGTCGGCAATTAAATGTTCGGCCTTGGAAAATGCGTCTTGAATATCGACTGCTTTGTACATTGCAAGAACGGGACTAAGTTTTTCGTGAGCAAATTCTTCGGAAATATCTACGCTTTCAACTTCACCGATAAGAATTTTTGTTCCTTCCGGTACGGTTACGCCTGCAAGTGCGGCTATTTTTGCGGCAGGTTGTCCTACGATTTTTGCATTTAGTGCGCCGTTGATGATGATTGTTTTACGAACACGTTCGGTTTCGACGGGAGAAAGGAAGTAGCATCCTCTATCGGCAAATTCTTTCTTTACTTGGTCGTAAACGTCGGCAAGAACAATTACAGATTGTTCGGATGCGCAAATCATTCCGTTGTCAAACGTTTTGGAGTGGATGATTGAGTTTACGGCAAGAACAATATCTGCACTGCTGTCGATGATTGCGGGAGTGTTTCCTGCGCCTACACCGAGTGCCGGTTTGCCACTGCTGTAAGCGGCTTTTACCATTCCCGGTCCACCGGTTGCAAGAATAATGTCGGCTTCTCTCATAAGAAGGTTTGTCATGTCCAAACTGGGAACGTCAATCCAACCTATGATATTTTGCGGAGCACCTGCTTCAACTGCGGCATCAAGAACAACTTTTGCGGCTGCAATTGTAGATTTTTTTGCACGAGGGTGCGGACTGATGATAATTCCGTTACGTGTTTTAAGTGCCATCAACGTTTTGAAAATTGCCGTTGATGTGGGGTTTGTGGTAGGAATAACTGCGGCAATAAGTCCGATAGGTTCGGCTATCTTTTTGATTCCGTATGCCTTGTCTTCTTCGATTACGCCACAAGTTTTTGTGTCACGATACTTGTTGTAAATGTACTCGGATGCAAAGTGATTTTTGATTACTTTGTCTTCGACAATGCCCATTCCCGTTTCTTCAACGGCTAATTTTGCCAAAGGAATACGCATTTTGTTTGCTGCAAGAGATGCGGCAAGAAAGATTTTGTCAACTTGCTCTTGTGTGAATTCGGCATACTCTTTTTGTGCTGCTTTTACTTCTGAAATTTTTTTCTCTAACGCTTCTACGTTATCTACGATTGCACTCATTTTTTCCTCCATGTTTTCGTCATAGCCGCAAGTACTGCAAGTGATGCGGCAAGATTTTCGTTTTTTACATTTACTCCGTCCGAAACTTTTAATATTGTCGGAGCAAAATTCCAAATTGAACGGACTCCGCAAGAAATAAGTTTGTCACAAACTTCCTGCGCGTCTTCTTCCGGAACGGTTATGATACCTATTTGGACATCGTTTTCGGCACAAAACTTTGCTAAGTCTTCCATGGGCAAAACAATTTTGCCGTAACGCGCGGTTTTTTCCGCCTTGTCGAACGATGCAACAACTTTTACTCCGTACTCGTCAAAATCGTGATACAACAGCGCTTTGCCTATGTGACCTGCACCGACAATTACTGCATTGATTGTTGTTTTTACGTCAAGCGCATTTTCTAACTTTTCAATCAACTCGCTTGTAATGTAACCGACTTTGGGTTTTCCTTCGCCACTTAACAATGCCAAATCCTTGCGGACTTGCACTTCCCCTAAACCTAATGCATTTGCAATTATGCCGGAAGAAATTGTTGAATTTTCCTTGGGGTACAAGTACTTGACATAGTGTAAGTACGTCGGCAAGCGATTTAGTACGGGGCTTGGTAGATCCTTTACCATATCGTTCCCTCCTTATCGATACCATTTTATCGATAAACGGAATTTTTGGCAAATATTTTTTTTGAATATCTTTATATCAATTTTGATATATTAGCCGATGTGCTTTCGCTTTGACTGAGTGAGACAGGTGATAAATGTGTTTTCTAACGAATTTAGAGTGTAGTCTTTGCGATAAATTAAAATATCTTTGTAGCGTTTGGTGTTGTCCGCACAGTTTACTTGGACAAGATTGTATTTTTGCAATGCCTCTTGCGGTATGGGGGACACCCACATGAACGTTTCGGCATTTTGAGAAAGTAGTTGATACTGACAAGACCTATCGAACAAGGTGATTTTGCAACTGACGTTGTCCGGCAGACCTTCCTTTTTTACCGGCAGGGAAACGGCAGAATCGCCATGAGCAACTTCAATGTAGTTGGACAAATCTTGAAAAGTCGGCTCGACTACTTTGGCAAGCGGACTGTTTTGACTCATGAGCAGTACATAGGAAACTTCGGCAACAAGCACTCCTTCAAGTCCCTTTTCGGCAAGTAGTTGCTTGTAGTAGCGATCGTGCTCGACGGGATAGCGGACAATTCCTAAATTAAAATCGTGCTGGCGAACACCTTCGATAGTACGTGTTGTGCTTGCTTCTCGGTAGAGAACTTCGCAATGATCCGCACTTGAAAGAAACTTTGTAAAATCGATGAACGCATACGATATATAGGCGGCACGCGGAACGGCTATGCTAAAACGTTTTTTGGGCGTTGTGCCTTGAGTAAACATTTCTTCCACTTCGGAAATGTTTTTTAAAATTTCACGTCCGTACTGCACTAAGCGTTGACCGGAAGGCGTTAGCACCATTCCTTTGGCGGTACGATCGAAAATGTCGATGTTTAGTTCCTTTTCTAATTCCTTTATGGCTCGGCTTACGTTGGGTTGCGCTATGTAAAGTTTTTCGGCTGCTTTGCTTATCGATCCACTGTCGGCAACGGCAATAGCATACTTTAAATACTGAATATTCATTGTGGTTTGTTAGTTTTGATTTTTTTATTTTGTTGGTTGATTTGTTTTTAAGCTTGGTTGTTTGTTTTTATTTTTTTTAACTTTGTTGGTTTTGATTAGATTTATTTTTTTATTTTTGTTGGTTTTAATTGATTTGCTTTTTTAATTTTGGTTTGGTTGGTTTATTTGTTTGTTGGTTTTAATTGATTTGCTTTTTTAATTTTGGTTAGTAAATTTTGAGTAATTGTTTAATCTACTTTGTTGCTTACTTATTAACCTTTAATTAGTTGTTGACTTTTGATTGGTTTTCAATTGGCATTGGGTTGTTTGACGGTTTTTTCCCTTGCAACTACAAAATAAATTTATTTGCTTTTTGTAGGTTTGGGGCCGTTAAACGAATAGTAACTGCACTTGATGCCTGCATTGAAAATGTAACGTTTTTTGTCGGCACGACGTCCAAAATCTTTTTCAAAATTTTCGTATGGGGACAAAAAGTAGAAATTCCATTTATCTAACGAACGATAAAGCTTGCCCATATCTTTTGTGATTTGAACAACTTCTTGCATGTTGCCGATACGTTCGCCATAAGGGGGATTGCTTATGTTTACTCCGAAAGACTGCTTTGTTACAAATTCCTGCGCGGGACGTAAATTGAATTTTACGAATTTGCCAACTCCCGCTCGCTTTGCACATTCGGTGGCAAGTTGAATTGCCTTGGGGTTTAAGTCTCCGCCGACAATGTTTAATTCTCTATCGACCATAATGTCGAGCGCTTCTTGTTCGGCAAGGTTGTAGGCGTTTTCGTCTACACACTTCCATGACGTGTAAGCAAAATTTCGGTGTAAACCGGGGGCAATTTTTAGTGCTTTTAGTGCCGCTTCGATGGGCAACGTTCCACTACCGCAAAACAAGTCGGTAAACATTTTGTCCGGATTCCACACAGACAAGTCGATGAGGGCGGCGGCTGTTGTTTCCTTGAGCGGAGCAACATAGTTTTGCGGACGATAGCCACGTTTGTGCAAACCTAAACCGCTTGTGTCGATGTTTACGGAAACAATGTTGTTGCGCAAGGCAAGTTCGACAACAAATTCTTCACCGTCTTCGTCTAAAGATCCGAAAAACTTGGTTGCAACGTCCACTACTGCCTTTTTGCCTATTTTTTGTATTGCATTGTGGGCAAACAAAACACTGTCGATGCTTTTGGTGATTACCGTAACTTTGGACGACTTTGTTAGAAAATTTTGCCATTGTACCGAACAAATGCCTTCGTAAAGTTGGTCGAAAGTTGTGGCTTCAAACGTGGCAAGACATATTAAAACACGTTCGCCACTGCGTAAAAACATGTTTAGGCGAGCAACGTCTAACCAAGTGCAATTTTCGACGGCTATACGTCCGAACGTTGCTTTTGCGTCTTTGTAACCGAGCATATAAAGTTGTCGCTCCACTACGGCTTCTATTCCGCTGGCGCAAGGGATAAGTAGTTTCATTTTTTTGATTTTTTTCTTTACTTTGTAGTTTTTGGGGGGGTTATCTTTTTATACTTGCAAGTTTTAGTTTCTTTACTTGCTTTTCGGCTTGCAAGTTTTAGTTTTTTACATGCTTTTCGGCTTGCAAGTTTTAGTTTTTTTACATGCTTTTAGGCTTGCTTTGTGTTGTTTACCTTGCAATTTTTAGGTTGTTTTTTTAATGTTTTTAGCTTTATTCGTTTTGCTTGTTGTTTGGTCTTTTTTAGGCGTGTTTTGTTTGGGTGTGCGACACAACTATTTGGAATACTTTGTGATTAGGTAGTCGATGTAGTAGTTGGGGTTGAAGTCTTCGCCTGTTGCTAAATAAAGAATATCTTTTGAGTACTTGCTTGAACCGTACTTGTGGACGTGCTGTTTAAGCCACTCGTTGATTTTTTTTGTCGTTCCGTCGGCAAGACTGCCGTAAACGTCAAAATCTTTGTTCATGTAGAAAAACAGTTGGGAAGATATTGCCGAACCTAACGCATAAGTGGGAAAATAACCGAATTCGCCGTAAGCCCAATGGACGTCTTGCAACACTCCGAGAGTGTCGTTTGGCGGAGTGATTCCAAAATACTCGGTAAATTTTTCGTTCCAATACGCCGGTAAATTTGCAACGGCAAGCGAACCGTCCATGAGTTTTTGTTCGATTTCGTACCTTAACATTATGTGCAAGGGGTAAGTAAGTTCGTCGGCTTCGGTGCGGACAAACGATCTTTCGGCACGATTGACAACTTTCATAAATTCGTCAAGCGAAACACCCTTTAACTGTTTGGGGAAAGTTTGTTGCAACTTGGGATAATGTTTTTGCCAAAAAGCATAACTGCGACCTATTACGTTTTCGTAAAAACGTGATTGACTTTCGTGCAAACCCATACTTGCTCCGCCACCGCTGAGTGTTCCGTTGAGTGCGGGATTGCATTGCTGTTCGTACAAGGCATGTCCCGTTTCGTGTATGGCGGAAAAGATTGAGGAATCAAACTTGTCTTCGTAGTAGTGATTTGTGATGCGGACGTCGTCAGTCCCGAAACCGGATGTGAAGGGATGCTCGGACTCTTTCATTATTCCGCGTGATTTGTCAAAACACATTACGTCTCGCAAGTATTCGCAAAACTCACGTTGTTTTTCGGCAGGAAAATTTTGCGTTGCCCATTTTGGCAACGGCTCAACGTCCTTGGTGACTTGCTTTACAAACGGAACAAGTCTTGTGCGTAAAGCATTGAAAAACTCGTCGTACTTTTGCTTGGTGTAGTCCTTTTCGAACATGTCGAGCAAAACGTCGTAACCTTTTTTGTCGTCCGTTTCGAGCCACTTTGCTTGCTTTTGGCGGAAGGTGACAATTTTTTCCAAATAGGGCAAAAACAGTGAAAAATCGTTGTTGCGCTTTGCTTTTACGTACATGGGATAAGCTTCTGCCGTAAGTTTGTTAAAAGCAGAAAACTCTTCCTGCGGAATTTTTTTAGTGTCGGCAATGGACTTGTACACAACTTCTATTTCGTGCGACAAAACTTCGTCCAAGTCGCCACGATTTTGGTAAAGCGTTTCTACTGCCTTTTCAAATTCCGGATCGGTGCTTAGAGCATACGAATATGCAGAAAGTACTTCGGTTTGCTCGGAATCGGCAATTATGCTGTTTTCGGCGGCTTCGGTTTGCATGTCCCAACTTATGACAAAATCTACATAGGCTTGTGCTACCATTTTTTTGCGATGATTTAAGTAAATTTGTAGTGCTTCCATAATTTTCTCCAAATGAGTAAATGCTGTTTTTATATTTTGATAAATGATTGTTTTGGTTTTAATTGGAATTTTTGATTTCAATTAAAATTTTTTGCTTTTCAATAAATACCTGTTTTGTGTTGATAAATGGTTTTATTTTTAGTAAAAGCTTGCTTTGTTTTAATAAGTGGTTGTTTGGGTTTTAATTAAAGTTTTGGCTTTTAATTAAAATTTATTTTTGATAAATGATTTTTAGTTAAAATTTTGGCTTTTGC
>CAVEYD010000024.1:13681-17606 GCA_963619835.1 bacterium
GCTTTTACTTTGCTTGCGGAACGTTTTTCCAAAAATTTGATAAGTAGTTTTGCGCCGATAATTATCGCAGTCATGGCAAGGATATCTAAAACGATAAACCACACCGCTTTTGACGGGATGTCGACAATGTAAACTATCTTTTTGGTTTCGTCGTTGGTGAGTAAAACTATTGCCCAGTTGTACAACGGCTCGAAAAACGCAAGCTCGAGTGCAACACCGATAGTGCCTAAAGATGCAACGGCTATGTTGTACAAGTCGAACGGAAAACATAAAATCCACAATGCCGCAACGCCTGTAAAACTCATTGCGAACATTGCCGTTGTGGTGATTTGCTCGTCAGTGGTTAGCGATAAAACGTTTTGGAATAAGTACACTGCCGCAACCGACAAAAACATTCCAAGTCCGCTTGGCAACATTCCCTTTACGGTGTTTTTAAGGAAAGAACCTTTTATTAAGTTTTTGTTTGGCTTTAGGGCAAGCAAGAAAGAGGGAACACCTATTACAAACAAGTTGACGGCAGAAAGTTTGTTGGGGCTAAACGGGAACGAAACTCCGCTTCCGCCTTTGGTTAAACTTACAACCGACATAATTAAAGTTAAAATTGTGATAAACACAACCATTGCCGTTTTCATCAAAAACAGGGATGTGCTGTTTTGAACGTTGTTTACAACCTGTCTGCCTTCGGCAACGACGTTGGGCATGGAACTGAACTTGTTGTCCGTAAGTACTAAGTTGGCAACGGTTTTGGCGGCATCGCTTCCGCATCCTACGGAAATTGCACAATCGCTTTCCTTCATTGCCAAAATGTCGTTTACTCCGTCTCCTGTCATGGCTACGGTGTGACCTTGGTTTTTCATTGAACGAATAAGTACGGCTTTTTGATCCGGCGTTACACGTCCGAAAACAGTGTACTCGTTGGCAACCGCCTCGACTTGCTCATCGGTTAAACCTTCGAGAGAGATGTATTTTTGCGCATTTTTAATACCGACTTTTTGCGCAATTACCGATACCGACAACGGATTGTCGCCACTGATTACCTTTACGGCAACTTGGTTTTGCATAAACCAATCGATGATTTGAGTTGCATCGCTACGAATAGTGTCTTGCAAGGCAATTACCGCTATGGGTTGTAAATTTTCTACTTTTTCGCCGACTATTTCGTTTGAGGAAATGCCTACGGCAAGTACTCTTAAACCTTGACCGAGCAAGTCGTTGCAAGTTTTGGAAAAACTCTCGTCGACGTTTTGGAACATGAACTCGGCTGCTCCGAAAACAATCGTGCCGACTCCGCTAACGGTTGCGGCAGAATACTTGCGAGCAGAGGAAAATGCCAAACTGTTTGTTGTCGGTAAAATTTTTGCGCCACTTGTAAACTTTGACAAAGCTTCTGCCGTCATGTTTTTGTCCGCAGTTGCGTTTAGTACACTTGCGATAAAACTTTTTAGTTGCTCTTTGGTGTAATTGGCAAACGGAATAAGTTGTTCGACAGTCATGCTACCATCGGTTATTGTGCCGGTTTTGTCCAAACACAAGGTGTCGACTCTTGCAAGCATTTCGATGCAGGGCAACTCTCTTACCAAAACTTTTTTGCGAGCAAGCTTAAGCGCACCTACGGCTAAGGCAATACTTGTAAGTAGTACCATTCCGCTTGGAACCATGCCTAACATACTTCCGCATGCTTGCTGAACGGCACTGCGAACACTGCCGACAACGTCGACGGATGATAAAGACGGGTTAAAATAGTAGTACCAAATTTGCCAAATGTTGAGTGAGTAGTTTTTCATTAAGTCGGCAATTTGGTTGCTTAAACAAAATGTTGCAATTCCGAGCGGGAAAATGATGATTGCGATAAACTTTATTATCGTCATGATGCCTTTTATCAATTGGCTGTTTGGCATCTTGGCTTTTTTTACTTTTGTGGAAAGTTTTTCAATGTAGGTGTCTTTGCCGACCATTTTGGCTTGTGCCGTTGCACTACCGGAAATAATAAAACTACCGCGATAAAGTGTGTCTCCGCAAGTTTTTTTGACGGCTACACTTTCGCCTGTAAGCATTGATTCGTTTACTTCGACAATGCCGTAAACGATTTTACAATCGGCACAAACTTGATTGCCTGCGGAAAAACAAACAATGTCGTCTAAAACAACGTCGTTTGTGGAAATTGTCGTTTTGTTGCCGTCTCGAATTACTTCGACAGTAGGCTCGGAAACAAGCGACAACTTTTCGACAGCAAGTTTGCTACGAATTTCTTGGAAAATGCCTATTACCGTATTGGACAAAATTACAACAATGAAAAGCATCTCGGACGGATTGCCGAAAAATGCCATTAAAACAAAAATGATGAAACCGAGCAAATTGAAAAACGTGAAAATGTTTCCCATAAAAATTTGCAAGTAACTTTTACCTACAACTTTTTTTATGCGATTGGTTTGTTTGTTTTTGATTCGCAAAGAAACTTCTTCGGCAGAAAGTCCGCTTAAAGAAACTTTTTCGCTGTTGGCTGTTTGTGAATCCATCTTTTTCTCCGTACACTATCGTGCTGGTTTTTAATAAACAAAAATTACTGTTTGTGGGCAGGCTTTTCGCCACGAAGTTTTAACGTGGGACAAGCATTGAGCGACAGATCGGCAAATTCGTTGTTTAGGTACATAAAGTAACCGCGAGAAGCAATCATTGCGGCATTGTCGCCACATAGGTTTAATGCCGGCATACATACCGTTACACCAAGATTAGCAAACTCTTGCATGCGAGAACGTAAATAACTGTTAGCTCCGACTCCGCCTGCAACGGCTACAACGTTGTCGCCTGTTTGCTTTTTGAAGTACGCTAAACGGTCGATAAGTCCGTCGACGGCATAGTGAGTAAAACTGCAAGCAATATCTTGTTTGCAAATTGCTTCGCCTTTTTGCTCGGCATTGTGGACGGTGTTGATTACTGCGGTTTTTAGTCCGCTGTAACTAAAATTGCCGTTGGAAATTACTACCGAGTGGAACGTGTAAGTGGGGTTTCCAAGCTTTGCGAGTTTGTCGATTTGCGGTCCGCCCGGATAAGGTAAACCTAAAACACGAGCAACTTTGTCGAACGCTTCGCCTACGGCATCGTCGACGGTGGAACAAAGCACTTCGTACTTGTCGTAATCGGTTACCCTGACAATTGCGGTGTGCCCTCCGCTTGTGAGCAAGCATAAGTAAGGCGGAACTAAATCTTTGTGCGTTAGGTAGTTTGCACAAATGTGCCCTTCGATGTGGTTTACGGCAATAAGCGGTTTTTGGCTTGCCTGACACAGACCTTTGGCATAGGAAACTCCGACAAGCAATGCGCCGACAAGTCCCGCTCCGTAAGTGACGGCAACGGCATCGATATTTGACAGATCAATGTCGGCATCCTTTAGCGCTTGCTTGACAACCTTGTCTACAACTTGAACGTGGTTGCGACTGGCAATTTCCGGAACGACTCCGCCGTAAAGCTTGTGTATGTCTATTTGAGAAAGTACAACGTTGGACAAAATTTCACGTCCGTTTTTTACAACGGATGCTGCCGTTTCGTCGCAAGAACTTTCTATTCCTAAAATGTAAATATCTTTTTTGCTTTCCATTTTGCGCCTTGAAAAATAGTCTTTTGCTAAAACTTTTTGTTAATTTAATTGGTACAAGGCAAGAGTAAACTTGACCGCTTTTTTGCTATTTGTAAAAAACAATTGAAAAGTGCGTACAACTTTGCAAAAATTTGTAAACTTGCCCTGTTTGAAAAAACTACAATTACGTTAATTGTAGCACAAGTACAAGTTGTTTGCAATAAAATAATATAATATAATAATATAAAAAAATCTAATGAAAATTGAGGAAAAAAAAGATTGAGCAACAAAAGGCATGCAGACAATATAAAAAATAAAAATGAAAAAAATAAAAATTAGTAACTTATTGAC
>CAVEYD010000025.1:0-16991 GCA_963619835.1 bacterium
CAAACAAAAAGGTCGGTGGTATATTTATATCAGAATTTAGCAGTCGAAAGCAAAGAGTGCTAACACTCAATTAAAAATGTTGACAGAAAGGAGTGAAAAAAGGTGTTATCCGACAGAAAAAAGAAAATTTTATGTGCGGTAGTTGATGGCTACATTGACAGTGCAACACCCGTTTCCAGTAAGGAAATTCAACAAAAATATTTGCCGGATTGTTCCTCTGCCACAATAAGAAACGAGTTGTCGGCACTTGAAAGCATGGGTTACCTAACACAACCGCACGTATCGGCAGGACGTATTCCTTCGGAAAAAGCATTTAGATTTTATGTAAACATGCTTATGACCGAAGCACAACTTGCGCCAAGCGATGTCGATCTTATCGAAAAGGTTTTTGAAAAGCGCAATGCTTCCATTGAAGAAGTACTTACCGCCGTTACAAAAATTATTGCCGAAGTAACCAACTACACATCCGTTGTCGTCAAGGAAGACATGTCGGACACAATTACTGCAATTCGTTTGTTAGATCTGTACAACGGCAAATTACTTGTGGTAATCGTAACAGATTCGCGTGTGTTAAAAGACGGTATGGTTGATTTGCCGGATGATTTTACCGAAAGCATGGTTGTTCAGGCGGAGCGTTGGCTCAACAAAATTTTTGTCGGTAAGCATGTTTCGGAGTTTATAAACTTTGATTATCCGTTTGCGCTTGTCAACGACGAGTTTTCGCAGTTCAATTCTTTGTTCAAAAAGATTATCGATGTGCTTAAAAAAGTGTCGCTCGAAAATGGTATGGACGTTACCATGTACGGTGAAAGCAACATGCTTAGCCATGCCGAGTATTCAGATAGTCAAAACGCACAAAGATTTTTGGCTGAGATGGAAAACAAAAGCAAAATTGCAGAGTTGTTTACAAACGACGGAGGCGAAGATGGTAGTGTAACGGTAAAAATCGGGCACGACGACAATGCCATTGACGGATGTTCGGTTGTTACAACAAGAGTCAATCTTGGCGAAAACGTTAGTGGCAGTATCGGAGTAATAGGTCCGGTACGTATGGATTACAAAAAAGTACTTGGCGTTTTGGAGCGGATAAGTATGGCGATTGTAGATTTGATAGGTAACAAAAAGTAGTAAAGGAGTTGCTATGAGCAAAAAACACGAACAACCGAGTGTTGACGAACAAGTCCAAACGGAAGGGACAACTAAAGAACCCACTTTGGAAGAAGCGTTAACATCCGAAAATGAAAAACTTATTGCGGAAGTTGAAAGACTTACTGCGGAAAACGAAAAATTAAACAAAACTTGTCAAAGACTTCAAAACTCGGCGGATAAATCCGACACCTACCTAAATCAATTGGTAGCAATGAAAAACGACTTTGAAAGTTACAAACGCAGAATGAAGTTTAGCGCAGAAACATCAAAGCAAGAAGGTATTTCTGCTGTAGTCACAAGGCTTATTGCTGTGTGCGACAACTTTGAACGTGCAAAACAACACTTAACAGAAGAAAACGCAAAAGCATTCGAAATGGTACACAAACAGTTTTTAGAAGTTTTAACCGAGTTTGGTGTTGAAGAGTTGGATGTTTTGGGAAAGCCGTTTGATTGTATGACGATGAGCGCGTTGTCCAAAATCGATAGAGGTGAAGAAAAAAAAGACAAAGTTGTTGAAGTTTTCAAAAAGGGCTACAAATTCGGAGACAAAGTCTTGCGTTATGCCGAAGTTATTGTCGGCGCGTAATTAAAATGGATTACAACGTTGAAAAACGTGTAGTATAAACAAAAAATCATCTACAAAAGGAGAATATATATTATGGGAAAAATTATTGGTATTGACCTTGGTACAACAAACAGTTGTGTAGCAGTTTTGGAAGGTGGTGAACCTGTTGTAATCACCAATGCAGAGGGCAACAGAACAACCCCGTCTGTAGTCGCTTTTACGAAAGACGGTGAAAGACTTGTCGGACAAGTTGCAAAACGTCAAGCAGTTGTAAACGCAGATAGAACAGTTTTGTCCATTAAACGTGAAATGGGCACAAATTACACTGTAGACATTGATGGCAAAAAATACTCACCGCAAGAAATCTCTGCAATTACTTTGTCAAAGCTTAAGGCTGATGCCGAAGCTTATCTTGGAGAAAAAGTTACTCAAGCGGTAATCACTGTTCCTGCATACTTTTCGGATGCACAACGTCAAGCAACAAAGGATGCCGGAAAAATTGCCGGTCTTGAAGTTTTGCGTATAATCAACGAACCTACGGCAGCTGCTCTTGCTTATGGTTTGGATAAGGGTGAAAATAAAAATCAAAAGATTCTTATTTACGACCTTGGTGGTGGTACATTCGACGTTTCTATTTTGGAAATCGGAGATGGTGTATTCGAAGTACTTGCTACCAACGGCAACAACCGTTTGGGCGGTGACGATATCGACCAAATTATCATCAACTACTTGGTTGACGAATTCAAGAAGTCTAACGGCATTGATTTGTCACAAGACAAACAAGCTTTGCAACGTTTAAAGGAAGCTGCCGAAAAAGCTAAAATTGAACTTTCAAGCACGCTTAAGACCACTGTTTCATTACCGTTCATCACAGCAGATGCAACCGGTCCTAAACACCTTGAAGTTGAAATCAGTCGTGCTAAATTTGAAAGCATGATTGATGGTATCATCAAAAAGACAATTGAACCTATGAAAAAGGCTATGGCAGATGCCGGCGTTACTGCCAACGATCTCAACCGTGTAATTTTGGTTGGTGGTTCAACTCGTATTCCTGCCGTTGTCGAAGCCGTTAAAAACTTCTGTGGCAAAGAGCCGTACAAAGGAATTAACCCTGATGAGTGTGTTGCAATCGGTGCCGCAATTCAAGGTGGTGTACTTGGCGGAGAAGTTAAAGACGTTTTGCTTTTGGACGTTACTCCGTTGTCACTCGGTATTGAAGTTTTAGGCGGTGTTATGGCAAAACTTATTGAGCGTAACACGACTATACCTGCAAGCAAGTCGCAAATATTCTCGACAGCAGCAGACAACCAAACAAGCGTAGATATTCACGTGTTGCAAGGTGAACGTGAAATGGCTGCCGACAATAAGACATTAGGTCGCTTCCAACTTACCGGTATTGCACCTGCTCCGAGAGGAATTCCTCAAATTGAAGTTAAATTCGACATTGATGCCAATGGTATCGTTCACGTAACGGCTAAGGATCTTGGCACTCAAAAGGAACAATCGGTTACAATCACATCCAGCACAAACCTTTCCGAAGCCGATATCGACAAGGCTGTAAAAGATGCTGAAAAATATGCCGAAGAAGACAAAAAACGTCGTGAAGCTGTTGAAGCTCACAACGGACTTGACCAAATGATTCTGTCCATCGAACAATTTGTTCGTGAAAGCGGAGACAAACTTGAAGCTGCCGACAAAGAACATCTTGAAGAAGAAGTCAAAAAGGGTAAGGAAGTTCTCGAAAAGAAGGACGTAACAACCGAAGAGCTTAAAGCCGAAACCGATCGTATTGCACAAAGTTCAGCTTCAATTTTCCAAAAGTTCTATCAACAAGCTGCTGCAAACCAACAAGCTAACACTCAAGGAAACACATCTGAACAAGCTGACGGAACCGAAGTTCATTACGACGTTCACGACGACAACAAATAATTTGTAGCTAAATTGTAAGCACAAAGTCTTGTCAAAAAGGCAAGACTTTGTGTCTTATTAAAGTGACAAAATTTATTGATAAAGCATTAAACATTGAAGCGGCAAATTGCTTCAAAAGGATTAAAAATGCCAGCAAAAGATTATTACAAAATACTTGGTGTGGAAAAAACCGCATCTGCAGATGAAATAAAATCGGCATATAGAAAGCTTGCCAAACAATATCACCCGGACCTTCACCCTGATGATAAGGATGCAGCCGAAAAATTTAAAGAAATCAATGAGGCGTATTCTGTTGTGGGTGATGCCGAAAAACGTGGCAAATACGACCGTGGCGAAATGGATATGGACGGTTCTGCCGGGTACAACCCGTTTGGTGGTTCAGGTGGATTTACGGCAAGTGGATTTGACGATATTTTTGATATGTTTACCGGTGCTTTCGGTTTTGGTGGCGGTTCATCAACTCGTAGACGTAGTGCTTCAACAGTCGGATCTGATTTGACGCAAAACGTTGAGTTGTCTTTTATGGAGTCTATTCGCGGATGCAAAAAGACAATTCGTTTTACACGTGTTGAAAAATGCAAAACTTGCAATGGTACAGGAGCAAAAGACGACAGTTGTGTAAAAACATGCGACAAGTGTGGCGGTAGCGGTCAAGTAAGACGTAGTCAAAACACAATTTTTGGTCAACAAGTTACAATTGGTCCTTGCGATAAATGTGGTGGTACAGGTAAAATTGTTACAGACACATGTAAAGCGTGCAGTGGTAAAGGTGTAACAACAGTAAACAGAACGATTGACGTAAGCATTCCTGCCGGTGTCGAAAACGGAACAGTCCTTCAGCTTTCCGGCGAAGGCAATGCCGTTAAAGGCGGAAGTCGAAACGGTAATTTGCTTTTGGTTATTTCCGTAAAACCAAACAAAGTGTTTAAGAGAGACGGTCTTGATCTTTATGTGGACGTTCCTGTTTCGTTTAAGACGGCTGTTTGTGGTGGAGATATACAAGTGCCGTCACCCGACGGAATATTTATTCACAATCTTGCAGAAGGCACGTCAAACGGAAGCACTATTCGGTTCCGTGGTAAAGGTGTAAAATCACAACGTGGAACGGGCGACTTATATGTAAAAGTACAAGTGGAAGTTCCAAAATCCATCAGTAGATCACAGCGTAAAGCGTTAGACGATTTTGAAAAAGAAACTTCCCTCAAAAATTATGCTCAGCAAAAAGCTTATTTAGAAGAAGTGGAAAAATTGTACAAATAGCAATCGGTTTAAAAATGATTTTTGTCTCTTTAAAATAAGAGTGCAACATAAAAAACACACAAAGGAGTTCTATTTTCATTATAGAACTTCTTTTTTTCTATTGTAAAAGACAGTTCTTTTTACTTATAGTTTTAAAAAGAATTTTTTGTTGAATTTCAATTGTCAAAAAAGGCAATTAAACAATTTTCAAAAACATCTTAAAAACTATTGAAAATTACTTCTATTTATGCTACCATATCTACAGAAAACACAAACTCGATCCTGCCTTGCTCGATAAGTTTTGCACATTGCGTCAACCACAGTTCGTAAAAAGGGGATTGGAGTTTTGGCGGAGATGTCAGGTTGCGAAGGGCTTCCGTGTGGAGTCAGTAGGTACATCCTCGGCAAAAGACTGAAAACGCCAAACAGATCACCCACCTGTTTGACAGGTTGAACATTGCAAAACCCGGCTATGGTGGGATTTTTTTATTTTTACACATTTTTAAGGAGTGGGCATTGCCCAAAAAAAGTTATGAAAAAAACCGCACTCGTATTTGTTTGCTTAATTGTCCTAAGCACATTGTCGGGATGCGGTATTTTTATGCCCCTATCTCAAAAGACATTGCCAAACAATTCCGTAAAATTTTTCGACGTTTACATTTGCGGTGCTGTTGCCAACGAAGGTTACTACAAAATTGCCGAAGGAACGGACATTTTTACTGCCATAGAACAAGCAGGGCTAGTGGAGCAAAGTTATTTGCCTTCGGACGGACTGTCTTTCGTAACGGAAAAAACAAAAGTAATTGCGGTAGATTTCTATCAAACACAACGTCAAAGTTGTGTAAACGTCAACAATCCCTACATTTTGTTGCAACAGTCGGACGTGTTTCCGTTGGAAGTTTTGAAAAAAATTAACGACTACACACAAAATGTCGGCAAAATCACAAACAAAAAACAGTTAAAGGAAATTCTTGGAGACTACTATCAAAACAACTTTTACAAGTTTTTTATAACGGAGGACGATTATGAAGAGATTGATTAACGTTCGTCCGTCACTATTTTGTGTAATTTCAATCATTTTAGGGGTAATTTCCGCCGTAGAATTTATTTACGGACAAATTGTTTTAAGCATTGTTTGTGCCGTGTTATTTTGTGCAAGCATTGTTGTTTTTGCCGTTTTGAAAAACAAATTGTGGATAATTGCCTCAATCATGTTTGTTGCGTTTCTGTTCGGTTTGTTTTACGTAACGATTTATCAATATGTATCGACAAAAAACGAAATTGTCGAAAAACAAACAACCATTGTCGGCAGAGTAACAGATATCGGGCGCAACGGAAAGCAAAACAATGTTTTGTATTTAGAAAATTGTGTTTGTCAAGATGACGGCACAAAGCTGTCGGGCCGAGTTTCCATGCCGGTGTATGATGGCAGTTCGTTTTCTGCCGGTGATATTGTAACCGCAAGCGGAATTTTACGCTCGACCTATGTTTTTAAAAACAAAGTAAACGTAAGCGGCATTAGAAACAGAGTTTACTATCGTTTTTCGGTAGCAAGCATTTCGTCCGAAGAAGGCAGTTTAACATTTGCCGAAAAAGTCCGCAAATATATTTATCAAACAAGCACCGATTATGCGGGAGAAAACTCAGGAATCGTGTATGCATTGTTAACAGGCGACCGCAATGCAATAAGCGATGAAACAACAGACGTGTTTAACAGTGCCGGTATTATTCACTTGCTTGCCGTAAGCGGTTTACATGTTGGAGTTATAGTTGCGGTTTTTGCTTTTCTGTTAAAGTTTTTCAAGTTAAATCCGTTTGTAGAATTAGCTATTTTAATATTGCCGCTTTCTTTTTACGCGTACTTGTGTGGATTTTCTCCGTCGGTAGTCCGTGCCGTTTTGATGTTATGTTGCCTGTATGTTTCAAAAGCACTGTTTGGCAAGTACGATTTGCTAACTTCTTTGTGTTGGGCATGCCTTATTATTCTAACAGTGTCCCCGCTTACACTGTATGACGTTGGATTTCAACTTTCGGCATTGTCCGTTCTTGGAATAACAACCGTCTACAAACCGTTAAGCAACAAATTTGCAAAAGCACCTCGTTTTTTGCGATATTTTTGCAATTCTCTGTGTGTTTCTTTCAGTTGCATTTTTGCGACGTTGTTTTGCATGTGGCATTATTTCGGAAAAGTATCTTTGCTTGGCTTATTCACAAATTTATTTGCCGTACCGCTTATGTCGATTGTACTTGTGGTAAGTTTAGTCGGTATGTTGCCTTGGGTTTTTCACTACATACTTTTTATTGCGGACAAAATCGTAGCTTTGGTAAAAGTTGTCGTCGAGTGGGCAACCGGATTGCAACTTGTAGTTTCTGCGGATGCTTTTGCCGTATCGGTGCTATTAACGGTGTTGTTTTTGTTGTTATTAGGTGGCTATATAAATTTAGAAAAAATTGCCAAACGGATTGCGATAGTAGTGTGCGCGGCGGTACTTTGTTGCACAACAATTTTTGCGACAATTCCGCAAAATTGTAAAAATCAAATAAAAGTTTTCAATGGTTACGATGACAACTGTATCGTTGCCACCGCATCCGACAACGAGGTTTATGTCGTGTGTGATTTTTGCGACGAGTACCAAACAAACTATGTAAATCAATATGTTTCCAAACTAAGATATTCCAAAATAGTACTGCTTATTCCACATTACTCAAATTGCCAAGTCGAATTGCTTTCGTCTTTTTGCAACAATTTAACAATCTCAAAAGTTTACAAACTTAACACAAGTAGCAATTCCGGTGCTGACGCTTATTTTGAGCAGAAAAGCATAAGCGTGTCAAACGCAACCAAAAACAGAGTTGTTCAAAACATAATTTCTTTTCAATCGGTGTTTGACGGCGAATTGCGATCGGTTGTTTTGTCTGTCGGAGATCTTTCTGTTGCTACCGTTTACGGAGACGAAAACTCAATTAGAAACTTTGTCGACATGCGAAGTGACATTGATGCTTATGTAATGGAAACCGTTCCGCAAACGATTGTTGATAGAAAAAAGACAACTTTCACGTTGTATCAGCAACAAATTGACGGTAACTTTGGCGCAAATAAGTATGGAAACTTTACATTAAAAGAAAAAGATGGTAAAATAATTTTAAGTTTTAGATAAGGTAACCATGATAAAATTTTTATCACTTAAACAAAAACTTAATAGTGTTGTACCTGCAATTTGTTTGTTCGGAAACGATGCATGGGTAAAAAACAGAGCGCTTTCAACTATTTTTGATGTTTTTGGCATCGTTGATGACGGATTTAGTGTAGATCGTCTTGAATCTCCTACAATTAAGGATATTGTTAATTCGGCGCTTACTCCGTCAATGCTTGGCTCGTCTAAAGTTGTTGTCGTAAGTAGTTTCGTTTTTCCTCAGGGGAAACAGCAACAAGATGTAAAAGACAGATTGACTCATCTTTTAAAAAATTGGGATGGTTCTTTTTGCATTGTATTCGATGCCGAAACAAGCAAACAGTTCGAAGACTTTGAAAACATGGAGCTTGTCGATTGCAACAAGTTGGACAGAGTAACAATCGCAAAATGGATTGTCGCATATTGTCGACGTCAAAATGTGGCGGTTGATATGTTGTCGGCAGAAAAGCTTGCCGATTACTGTTTGTGCGACATGTCACGAATTTCTCGCGAAACGCAAAAGCTAATAGACTATGGCAAATTCGATGCTCAGTCGATAGATTCACTTGTTTACAAAGATGCCGAATATGTTATTTACGATTTAACAAAAGTCATTTCGTCAAAAAACACGCAAAAGGCAGTAGATATGTACAAGGGACTTTTGGCGCAAGGCGAAGACAGTCGTGCATTGTTCGGCTTTATGTACAATTTTTATCGCAGAGTTTATTATGTAAAAGTTTCTAACGACTTTTCCGCCGAGCAAGTTGCAAGTTATCTCGGAGTTAAAAGCAGTGCAATACGTTTTGCAAACGAAATTGCCGTTAAGTATAAACCGTTGCAGTTAAAACGCGCCTTAGATTTGTTTTGCGATGCGGACAAACGATTAAAAGCTTTTGAAGATGAAAACGAGGTTATGACAACCCTCATATTCAAACTTACCAACATTTAATAAATACAAAAAACTCAAATATTTTTGATAAACGGAGAAGCAGTGATTAAAAAATTAAGACAAAATTATCAATTGTCAAACGTGATTGCAAGATTGTTGTTTGTTGCCACGTATGCATTTTTCATGTGGCAAAATGCAATTTCTGCAAGTTCTATTGTTCTCGAACAATTTGACATGTCGCAAGATCACACTATACTCCTTTCGGTGTTGACTTCGTTGTTACTTGGAGTAATATTGCAATTTCTTGTGCCCGTTTTGTGTAACGTATTTTTGAACATTGCCAAAATACGCACAGTTCCGCTTGCAGAATACACTTTGCTTGCACACATTTGCTTTTCGCTGTTCTTTTTTGTTGTCGGCTTGTTTCGAATCGTAAACATATTTACCCCTATTCTTTCCGTTTGGGGAGACATAATAATTAGATTTATTATCTCGCTTGCTTGCGGTTTTTTGTTTTACAAAATTACTCAAAAGTTATATTTTAACGACGTTACCACCCCTTACTATTTCAAAGTGTTCGGGATTTCTTTCCTTGTTTTGACCGTTGTTTTGGGGGTATTGCTGTGAAAAAGATTTTTGCTTTTATTTTTATCGCGGTAATAGGCCTTACGCTTGTTGTTCCTTCTTTTACGAGGTCAAATCAAGTTTTTGCGGAAGAAACTACAGATTACACAACGACGGAAGAATATGCTTTTGTGCAAGAATTTTGCCAAAACTTTTCAAGTCGTAGCGGAACATCCAACGAAATTGCCGTAGCGGAATGGCTTAAAGATAAGTTTGATGCCGTAATCGGCAAGTCTCAAGCGGCTGTCGTAAGCGTAAAAACCGAAAACTACACAACCGCAAACGTTATTACCACGCTTGACAATCCTTCAACTGAGTTAAGAGTAATTATTGGGGCACATTACGATGCGGACGACGGAAGTCAAGGCGCATCGGACAACGCAGGCGGAATTGCCGCACTTTACTTCACTTACAAACGTCTTTGCGAAACTTCATCCGTTATTCCGTTTGACATTACATTTGTGGCATTCGGTGGCGAAGAGCAAGGTCTTTTAGGTTCCTACTCTTTTGCCAATTCCATGAGTCAAGCTCGCAAAAACAATGTTTTACTCATGATAAACTTTGACACGATTTGCGGTGGCGACAATTTGTATTTGCATTGTGAAAACAAGCATACCGACATTGCCGATTTGTTTTTGTCGCATAGTAATTCCATAATCGAAAAGCCTTACGGAAAAGGAGTGTTTGTAGGAATGGACAGTTTCGGTTACGGCTACTACGAAAAAATTCAAGGTAGCGACCACACGCCGTTTAGATTGCAAGGCATACCGACAGCATTTTTCTTTAGCGGAACGTTTAGTAAAGGTTGGGGTTACAGTCAAAGTGCCGACAGCTCAAAATGTGTAATCAACACTTCTGCCGATACATTTCAAAATCTTGTATCTAACACTGACGGCAAGTTTGTCGAAAATATTCGTGAAGTAACCGACACAACCGTTAGCACGCTTTTGGACAAAGATTCTTTTTTGACAACTTCACAAAATGCACGTAATCAACTTATCAATTTAGACGTTGTTTACAACATGTTGTATCCTAAACTTGTTGTGCTCGGATTAGCAATCGTTGTGTTCGTTTTAGGATGTTTTCATTACAAAAAGTTGCAAAAACGCGGAATTATGGGCACTGCAACTGCCAAAACACAAAGGGTGTTTTCCCAGCCCGATGCCGACGACATATTTACATACGGCGACTCAAACGGTTCCGACAAAAAAGACGACTCCGACGACATTTTTAAGTATTAAAAATCGTTTGATAAAAAAGACAATCGTGCAAACAAAAATGTTTGCAAAGTAGGGTTCTATGAAAAGAAAAGTTTTATCTTTACCTGTTTTTTTAACGGTGTACATAGTTTTAATAATTGTTTGCGTTGCACTTGACCAGCTCACAAAAGTTTTGATTTTTGACGGTCTGTTGTCCGGTGAAGAAGGCAACGTAGTTGAACTTATTCCAAACTTTTTCAGTTTCAAATCTGTTTTCAACGACGGAGCTATTTTTGGCTTGTTTGACGGAGCGGGTTCGGACATCGTATTTTTTGTAATAACCATTGTCGCTTCCCCGCTGTACGTTTATTTTTTAATTCGTTCTCGCACGCGTAGTGTTTGGGGACAAATCGGTTTTGCTTTTATTGTAGGCGGAGCGTGGGGCAATGCAATCGATCGTGCATTTGTCGACGCAAGCGGTTTCTTTGACGGAGTTGTAAGAGATTTTATTTCTTTTTCGTTTTTCCCGCCGGTGTTTAACGTTGCCGATAGTTTTTTAACAATAGGTGTCGTTTTTGCAGTTTTAGCTATTGTTTGGCTCGATCCGGATTCACTTGTAGCACAAATGAAAGAAGAAAAAGCAGCCAAGCAAGGCAATGCAGCAAAAACAGCCAATAGCGAACAATCGGCAATTTCAAGTGAGCAGTCCAAAAACGATGCTCAACAAAGTGTTCAAGATGCTGTTGACAACAATCAAAAAATTGTAAATTCGGCCGAAAAAAGCGAAAGTTTTCAAGAAAACGGCCATATTGACGAAAAGAATGAAGAAAATTAGTTTAACTTGTTTGGAAAATACTCGACGTTTGGACACGTTTGTTTCCGAAAATTGCGACATAACACGTTCGCATGCGCAAAAGCTAATTGACGAAAGTGCCGTTGTGGTTGACGGAAAAGTTGTTACAAAACCATCGCAGGCAGTAAAACAAAACAGCATTGTCGAAGTAAACGTTCCTGACGATATTCCTTTGGACGTAAAAGCCGAAAATATACCTTTAGACATTGTCTATCAAGACGAAGATTTAGCTGTAATCAACAAACCGCAAGGCATGACCGTTCATCCGGCAAACAATGTCTATTCCGGGACGTTAGTCAATGCACTTTTGTACAACGTAAAGGATCTTTCCGGCATAAACGGAGTGCTTCGCCCCGGTATAGTTCATCGTCTCGACAAAGACACCAGCGGACTTTTAGTCGTTGCCAAAAACGACGTTTCGCACGTTGCATTGCAAAAGCAAATACAAACAAAAAAAGCTCGTCGCATTTATATTGCGCTTTTAGAAGGTGTTCTCAAAACCGACAGCGGAGTAGTTGATAAGCCAATCGGCCGTAGCAAAACCGATCGCAAAAAAATGGATATCGTACCGGACGGCAGAAACGCACTCACTTTGTACACTGTGCTAAAGCGATACAAAAATTACACTTTGTGTAGGTTTGAGCTAAAAACCGGGCGCACTCATCAAATTAGGGTTCACGCCAAATTCTTAGGACATCCGGTTGTAGGAGACAAAACTTACGGCTACAAAAACTGTAGGTTTACTTTGGACGGACAGCTTTTACATGCACAAACACTTATATTTACTCACCCCAAAACAGGTGAGGAAATGACTTTTTCCGCACCTTTGCCAAATTACTTTCAACATGTTTTAGATATTCTCGACAAGGAAAACCGATAGCTTATTAGTAGAGTTTAACTGAGGAATTTTATGAAAAATATTCTGTCTCTTACTCAATTTAACAAACAGGACGTAAATCGCATATTCGAAGTTGCTACACAAATGCGACATATCAGTCAGTCTGCCTACAAAAAAAATCCCCAACTTTCCGGTTGGGTAGTAGGCGGAGTTTGGAATAAGCCGTGTGTGTCAAGTACTGCGTTCGGCTTTGCAACAAATTACCTTTGCGGAAGCGTAGTGCCATGTTTTGGCAACGAAAACCCGTTTGAACAATGTACACTCATGGACAACATGGGCGCAAATGCAGTCGTGGTTTCTTGCGACAACGACAATCTCTTGACGTTGCTTTCTGCAAAATTACATTGTGCTTTAATAAACGGCGGTTCAAACAAAGGTGATCCTGTCGGTGTTCTTGCCGATCTTTTTGCGCTTTACACAAAACTCGAAAGTTTACAAAACTTAACCGTTTTGTTAGTCGGCAATCGAGATACAAACAAAGTTGACGAACTTATTCACGTTTTACGTTTGTTTAATTCCTCGGTTGTTTGGTATCTTCCGCAAGACGATGCCGTGGCTCGTAGACGCGGAATAGTTTTTGACAAAATCGACGTGGCATTTGGCGGTGTCGATGCCGTTATCGATTTAGGCTTGGCGCCTTATTCCGAAAGTGAAATGTACTACGGCAACAAAAGCGGAATTCCGCTCGAGTTGATGGAAAAAGCCTGCGTAAACGCACCCTTGCTCGGAAGTAAAAGCGTTGTAAACGGTACGTTGCAGCAAGAATACGAAAACAACATTGTCAATTTGCGAGACAACTGCTATGTTTCGGTAGCTATGGCACTGTTGTATTTAATAAAACAAGATGCTTAAAAATCAAATTGAAACAAAAGCAAAATTTGGCAGAAGTTTTACGACAAAAAAATATTGTTAAATTTTATTGACTTTTACTTTTGATTATGAGATAATTGTCAAGTAAAAATATCGGCCTGATGATAGGAAAGGGGGCGAAAAGAAATGGCAACAATTAAAGTTGGAGAAAACGAATCGTTGGACAGCGCATTGCGTCGTTTCAAGAGACGTTGCGCCCGTGACGGTATCATCGGCGACCTTCGTAAAAAGGAACAGTACGAAAAACCAAGCGTAAGACGCAAGAAAAAGGCTGAAGCTGCTCGCAAACGTAGCAAGATGTAATCGTACAGTCTATTATCAACAAAACAACTGCTTATCAAGCTTGGTAAGCAGTTATTTTTTTATAAGGATAACAACATGCCAAAAATAACCGACATAGAAAATCAAAAGAAAAATAAAAATCGTGTCAATGTGTATCTTGACGGCGAGTTTGCATTCGGCTTAGAAATGCTTACCGTACTAAAGCTTGGACTAAAAATCGGGCAAGAAGTGTCAGAGCAAGATCTTAAGGAAGCCGTTCTTGACAGTGAAAAAGCAGTAGCTTTGGAAAAGGGAATGAACTACATTGCACGTGGCCGCAAAACCACAAAGCAAGTTCGCGATTATATTAGTGGCAAAGGGTACGATTTGGAAATCACAAACTACGTTATTGAAAAACTAAAGTACTATGGCTATGTCGACGATGTTTCGTATGCAAGCGACTATGCCAAACAAAATTTTTCAAGCAAAGGCTCCAAAAGAATCAAGCAGGAATTGATTCAAAAAGGCATTTCTTTAACTCAAGCCGAAAAATACTCCTTGCAAGACGATGACGAAGCACGCGAAAATGCATTAAAGTTGGCACAAAAATACATGAAAAATAAACAAGCCGACCTAAAAACCTTACAAAAATTGCAACGCTATTTAGTGTCTCGCGGGTACGATTTTGACATTGTTAATTCTGTCGTGCGTCTTTTCCGTAGCAATGATGGTGATGCCGAGCAATGTTAATCGTATTGTAAAACCCACAAAACAACATTTTATTTTAAAGGAGCGGGCAAAGTGGCAAAATATTTTAGCTATGGCAAAAAGGAAATAGACTATCTAAAATCTCGAGACAAAAAGCTTGCCGAGTGTATTGACAAAATTGGCATTATACAGCGCGAAGTAGACGAAGACTTGTTTTCTGCCGTGGTGCATCAAATTGTCGGTCAACAAATATCTTCCAAAGCGCTTACTACAATTTGGCAACGCATGCAAACAAATCTGGGAATCATCAATGCCGAAAATGTTAACAAGGCAAATTTACAGCAGTTGCAGTCCTGCGGAATTTCTTTTAGAAAGGCGGAATATATAAAAGATTTTGCATCGCAAGTTGCCGATGGTAAAATCAGCCTAACCGATATCAAAGATATGTCGGACGAACAGGTAATAAAAGCACTTGTTTCTGTAAAGGGTATAGGTGTTTGGACGGCAGAAATGATTTTGTTGTTCTGTCTTGAACGTCCTAATGTTTTTAGCTTTGACGACCTGGCAATTTTACGCGGTTTGCGCATGGTTTACCACCACAGAAAAATTGACAAAAAACTGTTTGAAAAATATCGTCGCAAATTTTCTCCTTACTGTAGTGTTGCAAGTTTGTACCTGTGGGCAGTTGCAGGCGGAGCCATACCGGAACTAAAAGATCATTGTTCTCCAAAACAAAAGAAATAATTTTTAGCTTTATGGTGCACAAAAGGTACAACAATTTTGCTACAATTTATGTTATTACGACACAAAACCTCCAAAAATTAAAAAAAGCACTCAAAATTAAAATAAAAGAAATTATAAAAATGTTTTACACAAGCAAATATAATTCACCGCTTGGAAAGATTATTCTTGCAAGCAACGGAAAAGAGCTTACCGGACTTTGGTTTGAAGGACAAAAATATCTTGCGTGTAATTTGCTTAACGAAGCCATTGAAAAACAACTGCCGATTTTTGAGCAAACAAAAAAATGGTTAGATATCTATTTTAGCGGGAAAAATCCCAACTTTATTCCACCGATAAACATAGATAGCACATCAAGTTTTCGCAAAAAAGTTTTTCAAATTTTACTAACAATTCCTTACGGACAAACTACTTCCTACGGCAAAATTGCAAAGCAGCTTCAAACTCAGTCTAACAAGACCGTTTCAGCACAGGCCGTCGGCGGGGCAGTAGGGCACAACCCTATTTCTTTAATCATTCCTTGTCATCGTGTTGTCGGCTCTGGCGGAAGTCTAACGGGCTATGCCGGCGGAATAGACAAAAAAGTACAATTACTAAAATTGGAAGGCGCACTTGTTCCTCAAATTAGCTATTGACATGCACAAAAGAAAGACTTTATAATTAAAATACATTTACTGCATTTGCGAGGTTAACATGGCAGGAAGTTTTGAAGCTAAAAAATTGTTGATTGTACGGATTTTGCAAATTTTGGAATATTACAGTGACAAAAATCATCCGCTTACTTAGGAAGAAATTATACAGAAGTTATAT
This sequence comes from bacterium, assembly GCA_963619835.1. Lineage (GTDB taxonomy): Bacteria > Bacillota > Clostridia > Christensenellales > CAG-314 > Fimimonas. Next base: position 15,909 of record CAVEYD010000025.1, read on the forward strand.
TCAAATTACGGTATAGAGGCCGAGCGTAAGGCTATCGGACGTAATATTGCTTTGTTGCAAGACCTGCTTGAACGTGAATCGGCACAGAATTCCGCAACCGCCGTTGCAATCGAATCCGACAAGCGAAAAGGCACGTATATCAGTGAAAGACTTTTTGAAGATTCCGAACTTCGTCTTTTAATCGATGGTGTTTTAGCAAGCAAGCATATCTCGGAAAAATATTCTAAAGATTTGATAGAAAAATTGTCAGTACTTTCAAACAAGTACTTTAAGTCAAACATAAAGCACGTTTATTCGGTTAAGGATTGGGACAAGACTGAAAATAAAGCGGTGTTTTACAACATTGAATTGATTGATGAAGCAATCGAAAGCGGAAAGCAGATAAAATTTTCTTACAACAAGTTTGGTGTCGACAAAAAGTTGCACAAAACTTCCACACAAAAATCAAGCCCCTATCAACTAATTTTGCACAATCAACATTACTACTTGGTTGCCTTAAACGAAAAATGGAAAAACATCGGCCATTACAGATTGGACAAAATAACCGATTTGCAACTAACCGACGAAACAATTACACCGTTAAGAAGTTTAAAAGGCTTTGAAAACGGATTAGACTACAAAAAGTATGCCTCGTCCCTTCCGTATATGTTTACCGATGAAATCAAAGTGATCACTTTTGTTTGCGAAGAGAAAATCATCGACCATGTCGTAGATTGGCTCGGAAAGGACATCCGAATAAGAGACCTTGGCAACGGAAAGTGCGAAGTAGTGGCATCGGTAAGCCCCAAAGCAATGGAATATTGGGCAATGCAGTATCTAAACAACGTGGAAGTTATTTCCCCATCAGATTTACGAGAAAAAATTAAAAATAACTTGCTATCTGCCGAAGAAAAGTACAAGTAAAATTCGCCATGTTTGTCAATTCCAAAAGTTAGAAATATATTCAATACAAAATATAAATAAAAAGCAATTTTTTTCGCATAGAATCAAAAATATAAAAATCAACTTTCATCTAAAACAAACAAAAAAACAATATAAAACAAATTTGCAATTTTATTAAAATTTATTCGCAGCTTTTAGCAC
>CAVEYD010000026.1:0-15728 GCA_963619835.1 bacterium
ACTTAATGATCTTGGAAACAACGCCGGAACCTACAGTGTGTCCGCCTTCACGAATAGCGAAGCGAAGTCCTTCTTCCATAGCAACAGGGCTGATAAGAGCAACTTTGATATGGGTGTGGTCACCGGGCATAACCATTTCTACACCAGCGTCAAGTTCGATTGAACCTGTAACGTCTGTGGTACGGAAATAGAATTGAGGACGATATCCCTTGAAGAACGGGCTGTGACGTCCACCTTCTTCCTTTGTAAGTACGTATACTTGACCTTCGAATTCTTTGTGAGGAGTAACGCTCTTGGGTTTAGCAACAACTTGTCCTCTTTCGATTTCTTTACGGTCGATACCACGAAGCAACAAACCTACGTTGTCGCCTGCAAATGCTTCGTCAAGAAGTTTACGGAACATTTCAACGCCTGTAACAACAGATGTTTTGATTTCGTCTTTCAAACCAACGATTTCTACGGGGTCACTGGGTTTAACGGAACCACGTTCTACTCTACCAGTAGCAACTGTTCCACGTCCGGTGATTGTGAATACGTCTTCAACGGGCATAAGGAAGGGTTTGTCGGTGTCACGAGCAGGTGTGGGGATGTAAGCGTCTACAGCATCCATAAGGTCAAGGATGGGTTTGTAAACGGGATCGTTGATGTTGGTGTTACCACTTTGGTAAGCATCCATAGCAACTTTTGCGGAACCTTTGATGATAGGAAGGTCGTCGCCGGGGAAGTCGTACTTGGACAACAATTCACGAATTTCCATTTCTACAAGTTCAAGAAGTTCGGGATCGTCTACAAGGTCGGTCTTGTTCATGAATACTACGATGTAAGGAACGCCTACCTGACGAGCAAGAAGGATGTGTTCACGTGTTTGAGGCATCGGGCCGTCTGCAGAGGATACAACCAAGATTGCACCGTCCATTTGAGCGGCACCAGTGATCATGTTTTTAACATAGTCAGCGTGTCCCGGGCAGTCTACGTGTGCGTAGTGACGTGCATCTGTTTCGTATTCTACGTGTGCGGTGTTGATTGTGATACCACGAGCTCTTTCTTCCGGAGCCTTGTCGATTTCGTCGTACTTCATTACGTGAGCGCCGTTTTTCATAGCCATAACCATGGTGATAGCAGCGGTCAATGTGGTCTTACCGTGGTCTACGTGTCCGATAGTACCAATGTTTACGTGCGGTTTAGTTCTGTCAAATTTCGCTTTTGCCATTGTAAATTTTCCTCCTGATTTTTAAGTAAATCATTTTTTAATTTTTTTAGTTTTTTTGCAAGCCTTACAACTTGCGTGGGCTAAAACGGTTGCGGTTTGCAGTAACTTCGGTACAAAACCACTGTGTAAGCAAAACCTTGCTTCCATTATAACCTATTTTTTTGTTTTGGTCTACACTTTTTGCAAAATATTTTTACAAAAAACAACACTATTTTTCTGCATGTTCCTTTGTAATTTTGTCGCGTATCGATTTGGGTACTTCGGCAAAATGATCAAATTGCATAGAGTAGTTTCCTCTACCTTGGGTACGGCTACGCAAATCGGTTGCATATCCGAACATTTCGGCAAGAGGGATAAATGCGTTGATGACTTGGACTCCGTTGCGCATTTCAATTCCGTTGACGGTTCCGCGTCTGCTGGTTACGTTGCCCATAACGTCGCCGAGATATTCTTCCGGCAAAGTGATTTCTACTTTCATTGTGGGCTCAAGCAAAACGGGTTCGGCAATGGTTGCTGCGTTTTTGAAAGCCAAAGATCCGGCAATTTTGAATGCCATTTCCGAGCTGTCGACCGGGTGGAAACTTCCGTCGTAAACGGTAACTTTGAAGTCAACCACTTCGTAACCTGCAAGAGGTCCTGTTTTTGAAGCTTCTTGAATACCGTTGTTGATGGGTTGAATGTATTCCTTGGGAATACTTCCACCGACTGTTGCATCGACAAATTCGTAACCTTTTCCGGGTTCTTGAGGTTCGAGACGGATTTTACAATGTCCGTATTGTCCTTTACCGCCGGATTGACGTACATACTTGCCTTCTGCTTCGACAGATTTACGGATTGTTTCACGATAAGAAACTTGCGGTCTACCTACATTTGCTTCAACCTTAAATTCACGAAGCAATCTGTCGACAATGATTTCGAGGTGCAACTCGCCCATGCCGGCAATGATTGTTTGTCCTGTTTCTTGGTCGGTGTAGGTTTTGAACGTGGGATCTTCCTCGGCAAGCTTTAACAAAGCAAGAGTCATTTTTTCTTGTCCTGCCTTGGTTTTAGGTTCGATTGCAACCTTGATAACCGGCTCGGGGAATACCATGCTGTCCAAAACGATCGGAGCTTTTTCATCGCACAGTGTGTCGCCTGTGGTTGTGTCTTTTAAGCCAACCAAAGCAACGATTTCGCCTGCATACGTTTCGGGAATTTCTTCACGTTGCGCTGCGTGCATTTGCAATACCTTTGTGATACGTTCGCGCTTACCTTTTGTAGCATTGTAAACATAGCTACCTGCTTGCAATTTACCGCTGTAAACACGGCAGTAAGCAAGTTTTCCGACAAACGGATCGGCAACAATCTTGAATGCCAAACCGCAGAACGGTTCGTCATCGTCCGTTTTACGAACAATCTTCTTTTCTTCGTCGTGAACGTCGAAACCGACAACGTGGTCTACGTCTACGGGGCTGGGAAGATAGTCGCATACGGCATCAAGAAGTTTTTGAATACCTTTGTTTTTGTAAGCTGTTCCGCACAAAACGGGATTGACTTTGAGTTCGAGAACTGCTTTACGAAGAGCAGTTTTGATTTCGTCTACCGACAAATCGCCTTCCTCAAAGAATTTTTCCATCAATGCGTCGTCTGTTCCGGCAACAAATTCGACAAGTTCGTCATGTGCTTGATTTACTTCGTCGATCATGTCGGCAGGAATTTCGCCTTCGTCAATGATAAGTCCTTTGGGATCGTTGTAGTAGAATGCTTTCTTTGTGATAACGTCAACTATTCCGCGGAAGGTTTCTTCCTTACCGATGGGAAGTTGAATTGGCATTGCGTTTGCCTTTAAGCGTTCGCGCATCATTTTTACAACGTTGTGGAAGTTTGCACCGTTGATGTCCATCTTGTTGACAAATGCAATACGAGGAACGTTGTACTTGGATGCTTGGTGCCATACCGTTTCACTTTGCGGTTCTACACCGCCTTTTGCGCAAAAGACTGCTACTGCTCCGTCCAAAACACGCAAGGAACGCTCTACTTCTACTGTGAAGTCAACGTGTCCCGGGGTGTCGATAAGGTTGATACGATAGTCTACGTTGTTGTACTTGTTGATCCAGTGAACGGTTGTTGCGGCACTTGCAATTGTGATACCACGTTCTTGCTCTTGTGCCATACTGTCCATTACTGCAGTACCTTCGTGAACCTCACCGATTTTGCGGGTTTTACCGGAAAAGAACAAAATTCTTTCGCTGGTGGTTGTTTTTCCTGCGTCGATGTGCGCCATAATACCGATGTTACGCACATTTTGCAGCGGATATTGTCTTGCCATTACCTGTCAAACTCCTATAAAAATTACCATCTGAAATGCGCAAAAGCCTTGTTTGCTTCGGCAGATCTGTGCATTTCTTCTTTTCTCTTGAATGCGTTACCTTGTTCGTTAGAAGCGTCAATAAGTTCTCCTGCCAAACGCAAATGCATGTATCTTTCGCTACGTTTACGAGCAAATAATACAAGCCAACGAATTGCCAAAGTTTGACGTCTTTCAGGTCTAACCTCCATAGGTACTTGATAGTTAGCGCCGCCGACACGTCTTGCTTTACATTCGAGCATGGGCATAAGATTGTTGATTGCTTTGTTGAACACTTCCATCGGGTCTTGGCCTGTCTTTGCTTTGATTTCGTCAAATGCACCATAGACAATTTCTTGAGCCGTACCCTTTTTGCCGTCCTGCATAACTTGGTTGATAACTTTTGTTACAACTTTTGAACCATATACGGGATCGGGTAGAACGTCCCTCTTGGGGACTCCACTTCTTCTTGGCATGTGTGTTTTCCTCCTTGTTAGATTTTTTTGATTTAATTTTGTTCTTTTACCAATACAGCCAACTCAACGCATAGTTCCATCAATGCGGAGAAACTTCTGCCTTGCAGTGAACAAGCCACAGGCATACTGCTTATCGGAAAACAGTCAAAATTAAATAATCCGACTATTCACCAATTGAACTGTAATGTTTGTCCTGACTAAATATTAGTTTTTAGGACGTTTTGCGCCGTACTTACTACGAGATTGTCTGCGGTTTGCAACGCCTGAAGCATCCAATGTACCACGAATAATGTGATAACGAATACCGGGCAAGTCACGAACTCTTCCGCCACGAATCAATACAACGCTGTGCTCTTGAAGGTTGTGACCTTCTCCCGGGATGTAGCATGTTCCTTCAAGTCCGTTTGTACGGCGAACACGTGCAATCTTACGAAGAGCAGAGTTAGGCTTTTTGGGTGAAGTTGTGGTTACGTTTAAGCATACGCCACGTTTTTGAGGACAGCTGTCCAAAAGCGGAGATTTGCTCTTTTCGGCATCACGTCTTCTGCCTTGCTTAATCAACTGGTTGATTGTTGCCATTTTTTTACCTCCTTTCAATAGTGATTGGTCGGATTATCCAAAAGGAATTCCGGATATATTGTACATGCCAAAGCATGATACAAACTTTTTAATAATTGCCGTTTTGCAAAAACTACTTTAACACTCCGACAGCTCCGCAAGGAACGTCTATTGAGTACTCTTGGGCAATTTGATTCATTGTGGAATGCGAAAAATACTTTACTTTGTACTTTTGCGCTTCGGCAATGATGGAATTTACATACTCGGTGTCGGCATCAGTTGCAATTTGAATTTGAGCAATGTTGTTTGCTTTTAACTCTCGCAAAATTTGTTTTTTGCCGATAACCACGTTTACATTGTTGTTCATAAATCACCAACGTACATTTTAACAAAATATGACAAAGACGTCAAGCATTTTTTTGAAACACTTGACGTCTTTATTTAATTTTACATTGTTTTTAGGTAGCAACCTTTAACAACTTGCTACTTGCTTAAAAACTATTCGGCAATTTCTTCCTCAACGGGAGCTTCTTCCTCTTCTTCGTGAACGGGAGTAAGCTCTAAATCACGATACTGTTGCAAACCTGTACCGGCAGAGATCATCTTGCCGATGATTACGTTTTCTTTCAAGCCGTACAACGGGTCGGACTTGTTTTTGATTGCAGCTTCGGTAAGAACACGTGATGTTTCTTGGAAGGATGCTGCCGACAAGAAGCTGTCTGTTGCCAAACTTGCCTTGGTGATACCGAGCAAAACACGTTTTGCGGTTGCGGGTACTCCGTCTTCTTCCAAAGCCTTGCTGTTAGCTTCTTCAAACTTGAAGATGTCGATAACTTCGCCGGGAAGCAAATCGGTTGTGCCGGAATCTTCGATACGAACTTTACGAAGCATTTGACGAACAATAACTTCGATGTGCTTGTCGTTGATTTCTACACCGTTTGTACGGTAAGTTTGTTGTACTTCTTTAAGAATGTACTCTTCGACTGCTTTGAGTCCCTTGGTTGTGAGCAAGTCTTGCGGGAAGATTGAACCGTCGGTAAGAGGTTGTCCGCTTTCGACTGTTTCACCGTTGTGAACGATGATACGTGAAGTGTAAGGAATGTTGTACTCCTTAACTTTGCCGTTGCTTTCGGTGATTTGAACAAGCTTTCTTTCGGTGTTTTGAGGAATTGTTACAACACCGTTGACTTCGCAAATGATTGCGCATCCCTTAGGTTTACGTGCTTCGAACAATTCTTCTACACGAGGCAAACCTTGTGTAATATCGTCGGATGTTGCAACACCACCGGTGTGGAATGTACGCATGGTAAGCTGTGTACCGGGTTCACCGATTGATTGAGCGGCAATAACACCGACTGCTTCACCGAGATTTACAGGTTTACCTGTTGCCATGTTTGCACCATAGCACTTGCAACATACTCCATGCTCCGAACGGCAAGTAAGTGCTGTACGAATGTAAAGTCTGTTGATGCCGGCTTTTACGATTTCGGCTGCGAGATCGTCGGTGATCATTGTGTCGCCCGGACAAATTACTTCGCCTGTTGTGGGATTGATAACATCGTCGACAACATATCTGCCGATAATACGATCTTCAAATTTTTCGACAATTTCGTTTTTACCTGTTCCGCGGAAGGCTTCTACCCACATACCGGGCGCATGACTGCCTACAGAACAATCTTCTTCACGAATAATAACGTTTTGTGCAACGTCGACAAGACGACGAGTAAGGTAACCTGAGTCGGCTGTTTTAAGAGCTGTGTCTGCCAAACCTTTACGTCCACCGTGTGAGGAAATAAAGTACTCGAGCACTGACAAACCTTCACGGAAACAAGATTTAACGGGCAACTCGATGGTACGTCCGGAAGGATCTGCCATCAAGCCACGCATTCCGCAACATTGACGAATCTGGTCCATGCTACCACGTGCTTTGGAGTCGGACATCATCCAAATTGGGTTGTCGGCTTCCATGTTGTTTTTAACCAACGTTTCGATTTTTTCTGCTGCGTCTTTCCAAACTTTGATAACTGCTTGATAACGTTCGTTTTCGGTAATGAAACCTTCGTTGAAGTTTTCTTCGATGGCAATTACTTCTTGTTCGGAATCGTGCAAAACTTCCTTCTTTTCGGCAGGAATGTTCATGTCGAATACGCTTGTGGTAAGTCCGCTGATTGTTGAATACTTGTAACCTAAAGCTTTTACGTTGTCTAGCATGACTGCTGTGGGGGTTGTTCCACGAAGCTTGAAGCACTTTTCAACAATGGTTGAAAGTGTGCCTTTGCTGACAAGATAACTCTTGGGGTTGTTGATCATTTCGACTGTAAGTCCCATGGGGATGCCCAAAGTCTTACGTTCGTATTCGCGCTTTGCAAGAATTTCCGGATCGGTGATGTACGGATCGTCAGATTCGGCAGAAGAATCTTTGTAGTCGTAGTAGATTGCTTGACAGAAAATCATACGGCCTACGGTTGTCCAAATTTTTGAACCGTCTTCCAAACGAACGTTGATAATCGTTTGCAAAGTGATGTCTTTTGCGACATAAGCTTGGTAAGCTTCGTCAAAACCTGCATAGAATTTGCCTTTACGCAAAAGTGCAATTTCGTCTTCGGTTAAAACTTGGTTTGCACGAGCTTTGTCGTACAATTGCATGATTTTGACAATTTCAGTTGTGTCGACGGGACGTACACTTGTTAAGTAGTAGCAACCTAAAACCATGTCCTGTGTGGGACAAATTACAGGTTTGCCGTCTGCAAGCTTAAGAATGTTGTTTGCGGCAAGCATAAGATATCTTGCTTCGGCTTGTGCCTCGATTGAAAGAGGTACGTGCACTGCCATTTGGTCTCCGTCGAAGTCGGCGTTGAATGCGGTACATGCAAGCGGGTGAAGCTTGATTGCTCTACCTTCGACAAGTACCGGCTCGAAAGCTTGAATTGACAATCTGTGAAGTGTAGGAGCACGGTTGAGCATTACGGGGTGATCCTTGATGATACCTTCCAAAATATCCCATACTTTTGCATCGGCTCTTTCTACACGTTTTTTAGCTGATTTTACGTTGTGGCATTGGTTTGTTTCAACCAACTTTCTCATAACAAACGGCTTGAACAATTCCAAAGCCATTTCCTTGGGAATACCGCATTGATGAAGCTTGAGTTCCGGTCCTACAACGATAACCGAACGACCTGAATAGTCGACACGTTTACCGAGCAAGTTTTGACGGAAACGTCCTTGCTTACCACGAAGCAAACCGGACAAAGACTTTAACTCTCTGTTGCCTGCGCCTGTTTGAGGACGTTTGCTACGGCTGTTGTCCAAAAGTGAATCGACAGCATCTTGCAACATACGTTTTTCGTTGTTGATAAGAATTTCCGGAGCGTTGATTTCAATCATCTTCTTTAGACGATTGTTGCGGTTGATAACTCTGCGATACAAATCGTTTAAGTCGCTGGTTGCATATCTTCCGCCGTCAAGGGGCACCATTGCTCTGAGTTCCGGAGGAAGTACCGGCAAAACGGTAAGAATCATCCATTCAGGGCGGTTACCGCTCTTGCGGAATGCTTCGACAATGTCTAAACGTTTGATTGCGCGGACTTTCTTGGCACCTTGAGTTGTTTTTGCAAGGATTTCTTTAAGTTCCTTAGATTCCTTTTCCAAATCGATGTTTTGCAAAAGTTCGCGAACGGCTTCGGCACCTGTTCCGGCACGGAAGTTTTGTAAAGGATTTTCCTTGATGCGTTCTTGAGCTTCACGATACTCGTTCATGGTGAGAATTTGCTTGTACTGCAAGTCACTGTCCATGGGATCGATTACAACGTAGCTTTGGAAATTGATTAGTTGTTCCAAATATTTGGGGGACATATCCAAAATGAGCCCCATTCTGGAAGGTGTTCCTCTAAAGTACCAAATGTGAGAAACGGGAGCGGCAAGTTCGATGTGTCCCATACGCTCTCTACGTACTTTGGACTTGGTTACTTTTACTCCGCATTTTTCGCAAACGATACCTTTGTAACGGATGCGTTTGTACTTACCGCAATGACATTCCCAGTCTTTTACAGGCCCGAATATTCTTTCGCAGAATAGTCCGTCCTTTTCCGGTTTTTGTGTGCGGTAGTTGATTGTTTCGGACTTTTTAACTTCGCCGAAACTCCATTCACGAATTTTTTCGGGAGAAGCGATTCCGATTTGAATAGAATCGAAATCGTTCATAATTCCCGTACGAGCCAACGTGTTGGAACGCAACGTTGAGAGTTCTTGTCCTGTAATAACATTGTTGTTTATTTCATTACTCATATTACGTTTCCTCCCGTTTATTCTTCATCGTCTTCGGCATCGTCGTCGTCAAACAAGTCGATGTCGTCGTCTTTGTCTTCGGCTGAGCCGATTGCGTCAAGCAAGTTGTCTAAACCTTCGTCAGAAAGATTTTCTTCGTCTTCCGGAATAAAGTCGTCATTTGAATTGTCTTCAACAGAATCGTTGCTGTCAAACAAATCGTCAAGAGTGAAGTCGTCGTCTTCGTCAGCAAATGCAGGTTGTTCCTTGCCGGCAAAGATATCTTCTTCTTCGGTTGCGTTGATAACTTCGTTTCTGCGATTTTCCTTTTCGGCAAGCAAGATTTCGTTGTAATCGGCTTCGTCGTCGGTAGAATCGCGAACGATAATTTCTTCCTTATCGGCAGACAATACTTTGACATCCAAAGCAAGAGATTGCAACTCTTTAATAAGTACTTTGAATGATTCCGGAATGCCGGGATCGGGAATATTTTCGCCCTTAACAATTGCTTCGTAAGTCTTTGTACGTCCGACAACGTCGTCCGACTTGACTGTAAGAATTTCTTGCAAAACGTTTGCTGCGCCGTAAGCTTCGAGTGCCCAAACTTCCATTTCACCGAAACGTTGTCCGCCCATTTGCGCTTTTCCTCCGAGAGGTTGTTGCGTAACAAGGCTGTAAGGACCTGTGCTTCTTGCGTGAATCTTGTCGTCGACAAGGTGAATAAGTTTGAGGTAATACATGTAACCGACGGTTACTCTGTTTTCAAACGGCTCGCCTGTACGTCCGTCGTAAAGTTGGACTTTGCCGTCAACTTTTTTTGTTTCGGGGTTGACAAGTCCGTTTTCTTGGAATAATTGACTGATTTGTGCTTCGGTTGCACCATCGAATACCGGTGTTGCAATCTTCCAACCGAGCATTTTTGCTACTAATCCGAGGTGTACTTCCAAAACCTGACCGAGGTTCATACGAGAAGGTACGCCAAGCGGGTTAAGTACGATTTGTAAAGGTGTTCCGTCTTCCATAAACGGCATGTCGGCTTCCGGTAAAATGCGGGATACTACACCCTTGTTACCGTGACGGCCTGCCATTTTGTCGCCGACAGAGATTTTACGTTTTTGTGCAATGTAAACACGAACAAGCTTGCTTACGCCCGGATCGAGTTCGTCTTTGTTTTCGCGAGTGAACACTTTTACGTCTACTACGATACCGCCTTCACCGTTGGGAACGCGGAGTGATGTGTCACGTACTTCACGAGCTTTTTCGGCAAAGATTGCACGAAGCAAACGTTCTTCCGGAGTAAGATCGGTTTCTCCCTTGGGAGTAACTTTACCGACAAGAATATCACCGGGACGTACTTCGGCACCTATACGAACAATACCGTTTTCGTCAAGGTCTTTAAGTGCGTCATCGCCTGTGTTGGGAATTTCACGAGTAAATTCTTCCGGTCCGAGTTTGGTTTCACGACACTCGATTTGATGCTCTTCAATGTGGATTGAAGTGTAAAGGTCGTTTTTGACAAGTTCTTCGGAAATAAGTACTGCGTCTTCGTAGTTGTAGCCTTCCCATGTCATAAAGCCTATGAGCATGTTTCTACCGAGTGCAAGTTCGCCACCTTCGGTGCTGGGACCGTCGGCAAGAATATCGCCTTTGTTGACACGATCGCCAACGTTGACAATGATTTTTTGGTTGATGCAAGTACCTTGGTTGCTACGAACAAACTTTTTGAGGTTGTACTCTTGAAGCGTTCCGTTGTCGGCTTGGACAATAATCTTGTCGTCGGCTGCACGGAGAACAACTCCGGACTCTTTTGCGATGATCATTACACCGCTGTCGTAAGCAATACGTGCTTCGATACCGGTTGCAACAATGGGTGCTTCCGGACTGATGATGGGAACAGCTTGACGTTGCATGTTGGATCCCATTAGTGCACGGTGGGTATCGTCTGTTTCGAGGAACGGAATAAGGCTTGTTGCAACTGAAATAAGTTGGCGAGGAGATACGTCGATGTAGTCTACTCTTTCACGAGGCAATTCCAAAATTTCTTCGGCACGACGGCAAGACAAACGTTCGTTTACAAAATATCCGTTTTCGTCAAGTTGTTCGTTTGCTTGTCCGATAATGTACTTGTCTTCTTCGTCGGCAGTTAAATATTCTACGTTGTCCGTTACGGTTTGGTGAATTTTGTCTACACGACGGTAAGGCGCTTCGATAAAGCCGTACTCGTTGATGCGAGCATAGCCTGCAAGCGATGTGATAAGACCGATGTTTTGACCTTCCGGGGTTTCGATGGGGCACATTCTGCCGTAGTGAGTGTAGTGAACGTCACGTACTTCGAATGTTGCACGTTCTCTGTTTAATCCGCCCGGGCCTAATGCTGACAACTTACGTTTGTGGGTAAGTTCGGCAATCGGGTTGGTTTGATCCATGAATTGTGAAAGTTGGCTGGATCCGAAAAATTCTTTGATTGCGGATGCTACGGGACGAACGTTGATAAGCGTTTGTGCGGTAGCTTTTCCGGGTTCTTGAATTTGCATACGTTCGCGAATGACTCTTTCCAAACGAGAAATACCGATACGGAATTGGTTTTGAAGTAGTTCGCCTACGGAACGTACACGACGATTTGCCAAGTGGTCGATATCGTCGGCTGTGCCGATGCCGTATTTCATTACAAGGTTGTAGTTGACTGTTGCAATAATGTCTTGACGGGTAATGTGCTTGGAGATAAGTTCGTCACGTTTTTCGTACAAAAGTGTGGCTGTATCTTCAAGAGACAATTCGTTGGACAAAATTTCTTGGAAAACTACACTGTCGACAGCATCGTAAAGACCGCATGCGGCAAAATCGATTGCCGTAAAGCGCTTGTCGTAAGCCATAGCAAACAACTTGGGATCAACTGTGCGGTTGCCGATTACCTTTACGCGAGGAGTTTCGGTGTCCATGGCAATAACGCCTGCGGTATTTGACTTGTAAAGATTGTAGCCGTTGTCGTAAGCGATTTTTGCAGCTTCGGTTACAAGAACACAAGATTTTTGTTCGTCGTAAGAAGCCTTGGGAATATCGACAAGTTCACGACCGCTTACGTCGATTGCTTCGCCGTAAACGTTGAGCGTGCCGATTTGAGACATGATGATGCAATCGAGATTTTCGGCAAGAATTTTTTCGTAATCGTGAACATTTTGTGCTTCGGTTGCGTCAAAAATCTTGGTGTAAGTTTCGGTTGTTGTGTGAATTGAGTTGATGCCACTGTGTTGAATATCGAAAGCATCGGATTCGGTCAAAACAGTGCCTTTTGCAATTGTGCGCTTTTGAGGAATAGTGACTTTGCTATCAAGATATTGTCCGACAACTTGAGAATAAAATTCGTCACTGTCGGCAACGTCTACGGTTACGGTTGTGCCGTGATCGTTTAGAATTTTTACTTGACTAACTACACCGCTTTGAGCGATAAGCTTTGCTTGTTCGCTTGTTAAGCATGTGTATTGAGGAAGTGTGAACAAGGAAACTTCGACATCGTCGCCCAAAGTTAGACCTACAATGCGGGTTGCCAAAGACAACTTTTTGTTGAACTTGTAACGTCCGACTTTTGCAAGGTCGTAACGCTTAGCATCAAACAACAAGTCGTTTAATGTCTTTTGAACAGACTCGTCTGTAGGAATTTCACCGGGACGCAAACGTTTGTAGATTTCTACAAGAGATTCTTGGTCGGTTGCAGTGTCGTCCTTGTTGAAAGTTAGCGACAAAACGGGATCGTACTCGAACATTTTGGCAATGTAGTTGCCACTTCTGTTCTCCTTAACCATGCCGTCATGCAAAATTCCGCGCAAAAGCACCGTAATAGGTAACTTTCTGTTACGGTCGACATGAACGTACAATACGCTGTTGTTGGTGTCGTGTTCGATTTCGAGCCATGCACCTCTTGTGGGCATTGCCGTTGTGTTGTAAGCCGGCTTGCCGTTTTTGTCCGGAATAATGTCACAATAAACACCCGGAGAACGTACAAGTTGCGATACGATTACACGCTCGGCACCGTTGATAATGAAACTGCCGTTTTCTGTCATGAGAGGGAAATCGCCCATGAAAACGTCTTGTTCGGAAATTTCGCCTGTGCCTTTGTTGGTAAGACGAACCTTTAGACGTAAAGGTGCGGCATAAGTTGCATCGCGGAGACGACATTCTTCTTCGGAATACTTGGGCGTATCTTCGATACGATGCTCCAAAAAGTCCAAACGGAAATGTCCGGCAAAATCTTCGATGGGCGAGAAGTCCTCAAATACTTCTTTGATGCCTTGATCGAGAAAAGCCTGATAGCTTGCCTTTTGTACCTCGATTAGATCGGGCAAAGGCAAAACTTCTTTGCATTGCGAAAAGTTTTTTCTTTCATGATTCCCGTATTTGCGGGTTTTGATTTCTTGTGCCATTTACACAACTCCTCAAAAAAATAATTCTTTTAATGTTTGTTAAAACAGTTGCAAAAGATTGTCGTGGAAAATTGTGAAAAATCCACGACTTTATGCCTATAAAAGCAACGATTTTTTAACTAAAAAATATTTTTTATTTTGATTGACTTTTGCTGATTTGCACTGCAAAAATGCAGTTTTTACAGCAAAAAACAACAAAAAATTGATGTTTTTAGGCTAAAAAAAGCGCAAAATACCCCTATAAGGCAAAAATCTACGCATATATAATAGCACTAACGATAGCAATAGTCAAAATGTATTACGTATAAAATTTCAAAAAATAAATATAAAAATATTTTTTCATTTTTGAATAATAAAACGATAGATGAAACTATGAGTGAAAAAATTTGCGTTTTAGGGAAAATTTTATGTGAAAACGCAAAAGAGAAAAACAAAAAAAATTGATGCTTCGAATTGTTAAATTGCGATGCATCAATTTGAATTTTTAGTATTTTGCGTACTTGCCGTTGATATCGACATTGTTTTTTAGATAGATGGCAAAGTCTTGATAAAGACTGTTTGAGATGGGCTTGCCGTAAGTTAAAATTACAAGGGGCAAATCGTCGTCGCCAAGGTGATAATGCGGTTGAATGTGATTAAAATTGTTTTGCACCATTCCGTTGCGCTTGTAAAAATTTATTCTTCGTGCGGTCAATTCGTCTGTGGGCAATTCCGCCTCTAAAATTAGCGGAAGGGTTAGATTTAAGTTTACAAGTGCATGCAAAATTTTTCCGCCGTAACCTTTGTTGCGAACACTTGGCGAAGTGCAAAAATTTTCAAAATATATAAAATTTGGCGTTTGAAAATACCCTACCACTCCCAAACGGACGTCTCCGTCGGTTGCGATGCAAAGTCGATAGTCCGGATGAGTTAAAACGGCTTTTTGCGATTGTTCGGTGCGACGCTCGGACAAGGGAAAACTTTGAGTAAGAAGATCCATTGCCCATGCAAAAGCTTGGCTGTCCGTTTCGGTTGGTAAAATTCGCTGAAAATTGATGTTTGACATGGCTACACTATTTGATTTATCCAAATTTTCTTTTTGAGCATGACGTAACCGAGAATACACTTGAAAATTTCGATTCCGTTGGCACATAAATAGATAAGTTCGACAGAAAAATTTGTAAAATTGGCAAGCGCTAACGCAAGCGGAAAGTTTACACAACACACGAAAACACTGTCGTACAAAAATGTGATTAGCGTTTTGCCGCCTGAACGTAACGTGAAGTAGCAGGAATGTAAAAATCCATGCATTGGCATGATACAACCGGTTATCAACAAAAAGTTGCCGGCAATTTGCTTGGCTTCGTCCGAAACATTGTAGGCAAGCGGAAACAAATGCGACGTTGCGGCAAGAATAATTCCCATAACGGTACCGGCAAAGACTGCAAAAGCAATGAGTTTGCGGTCGATATCTTGTGCCTGTTCGATTTCGCCTGCGCCAAGATACTTGCCGACGATAATTCCGACACTGTTGCCGAGTGCCATATAAGCAATGGTAAAGCAATTGACAACCGTTGATGAGATTGAATAGGCGGCATTTGCCGACAAACCACGTAGACTGTAAGCATACGCTACACCGCTCATTCCGGTTGACCAAAGAAGTTCGTTGAAAAATAAAGGCGAGCCTTTTTTGATAATGTTGACAATGAGTGTTTTGTCGATAACAAAAAAGCGTTTGTAAAGTTGGGTTGAATAATACAATTTTTTGTTTGTGTGAGTGGCAACAAGCAAGATGCCGAGTTCGACAAAACGAGATATAACACTTGCGATTGCCGCACCTTTAACTCCCATAACGGGACAACCGAGTTTGCCGAAAATTAACAAATAGTTGCCGATGCAGTTGACTCCGACGGCGGCAAAACCTGCAATCATGGGCAATACTGTGTGTTCGGTTTCGCGCAAGGTGCTACTGTAGGCTTGTGAAAACGCAAATGGCAACAAACCGATGAGCATTATCCAAATGTAATCGACACCGAATTGCAAGGTGCGAACGGGATCGCCTTCGGACGAACTTGTGGAAATAAACAAATTGATTAACGGTTTGTTGAAAAAAGCAAAAATTGCAACCGCAACTGCAGTGATAATTGTTACGACAATAAGTTTGAAACGAAAAGTTTGTACAACACCTTCGTTATCTTTTTTACCATGGTACTGCGCAGTGAAAATTCCGCAACCGGAAACCGCTCCGAAAATGGCAAGGTTGAAAATGTAAATGAGTTGATTTACGTTTGATACACCGCACATTTCGTCTTGTCCGATCTGCCCGACCATGACGTTGTCCAGAAGAGAAACAAAGTTGGATATGCCGTTTTGTATCATGATGGGTATGGCAACGGCAAAAACCATTTTGTAGAAGGCTTTGTCGCCTATAAATTTTTTAAAAAATTTTTTCATAGAATTTTATATTTACTGTTTAATTAAATGATTTAGATATAGAC
>CAVEYD010000027.1:0-15726 GCA_963619835.1 bacterium
AAAAACAATCCAAATTTAAGGATTGTTTATTTTTGAAATTAGTTGTTTCCTTTAACTTTTGCGGCCTTACCGGTTCTTTCGCGAAGATAATAAAGCTTAGCACGTTTAACATTACCTTTTCTAACAACAATAATGCTATCGATTTTAGGACTGTGAATAGGAAATGTTCTTTCAACACCAACGCCGGACGAAAGGCGTCTAACGGTAAAGGTTTCACGCAAACCACCATGTTTACGAGCAATAACAATACCTTCGTAAGCCTGGATTCTTTCCTTGTTACCTTCAATAACCTTAAAGTTTACTCTAACTGTATCTCCTACACTAAAGTTAGCTACGTCTCTTAAAGACTCTGTTTCAATTTGCTTAATGATATCCATCTGACTTTTCCTCCAAAATATTTTTTTTGTTAACTAAGCGTTCATAAACGTCTGCGCCAGAGGACCGCCCGAAGTCACTTATATATACTACCACATCTCGTTACAACATGCAACAATTTTAACACGATTTTCAAAATTTTTTATCTAAAATTAGACAACAAAATCCAATTTCAATACACTATGACAGTAATAGTAAATTATGAAGTATAAATTTTGATAATTACAATTGAGAAAATTAACCTCTAAAGGCATCTTTTAGCAGATTTATCTGTTCCGGATACACTTCAACCACATCGAACCTAATTTGAACCAACCAACTTGTTTTTAACAAGCCAATGTTCTGCGCACCTAATAATGGTTTTTTGTTTTGTTGAAGTTACCGCTTCTCTAGGTTCGCCAAAGCAATCCGATTGTCTACTTTTCACTTCGACAAAAACAATAAAATCCCCGTCTTTAGCAATAATGTCTATTTCGCCATAATTACAAAAAAAGTTCCTTTGTAAAATTTTATATTTTTGTTTTTTT
This sequence comes from bacterium, assembly GCA_963619835.1. GTDB lineage: Bacteria > Bacillota > Clostridia > Christensenellales > CAG-314 > Fimimonas. Next base: position 903 of record CAVEYD010000027.1, read on the forward strand.
AAATATTCGGTGGCCTTTTGCTCTCCCTTCACGCCAAGTAAATGAGTGTTCATACTTCAACAAAATGTCCTATAAAGCTTTTTCTATGTATTGGACAAGGACCAAATTCCTTAAGAAGTGCTATGTGTTCCGCAGTTCCGTACCCCTTATGTTTTGCAAAATTATACTGTGGATAAATTTTGTCATACTCCACCATCAATCTGTCTCTTGTAACCTTAGCAACGATACTTGCGGCAGCTATGCTGTAAGAAAGCGCATCACCGTGAATAATTGATAGCGTTCTAACCGGAATGTTTAGCTTTACCGCATCAATAAGTACACAATCTACTTCTTTAAAGCCATTTATGCAATCAATCATTCCTTTCTTTGTAGCATTTAAAATATTTTCTTTATCAATGCACAAATTATCTATAATCGATATCTGTACACTTTTGGCATTTTCCATTATTTTATCAAAAAGCAAATCTCTTTTCTTAGCAGAAAGTTTTTTGCTATCATTTATACCATCGATAATATCTTCACTATCCAATGGCATAATAACTCCGGCCACAACAACTGGACCGGCAAGAGGTCCGCGTCCGGCCTCATCGATTCCTGCGATATTAGTCAATCCTTGTGCTAAAAGCTGATTTTCATAATCAAACATAAAAACACCTTTATTAAAAATAATCAATGCACAAATTTATTTTTGTGGAACATCCAAAGTAATTCTACCGATTTTGCCTTTTCTAAAATCATCCAAGATTGCCTTAGAACATCTTTCTTCATCTATTTCTCCGCCACGAATCAACAATCCACGTTTTTTTCCAATATTTTCAAAAACTTTTTGATTGTCAGAAAGGTCGGTAATGCTATATCTATCTTTTAAAAGCTGTGGATATTGTTCTGAGAGCTCATCAATTAAAGCAAGAGCAACTTCATGCAAATCAACAATATCATCTTTAATGCTACCGATAAAACATAGTCTTCTTGCGACAATATCGTTATCAAACTTTGGCCAAAGAGTACCCGGAGTGTCCAGCAGTTCTATTCCATTTTGAAGCCTTACCCACTGTTTTCCTTTTGTCACACCGGGTTTATCGCCCGTTACCACAGCTTTGCGACCCGAAAGACAGTTTATTAATGTAGACTTACCACAATTCGGAACGCCTATTATCAAAAATCTAACAGGTCTAAAAACGCCTTTTTTCTGAATTTTTTGACGCAACTGTTCAGTTGCCAAATAAAAAGCAGAAACAATTTTTCCGGCTTCAGCTGATGCCGTTGCAGTTACTTTGACGTAAGCCATGTCGTTCTTCGAAAACCAATCACACCAAAGTTTTACTTTTTCGCTATCAGCCAAATCGCATTTGTTCAAAATAAACACGCAAGGCTTATCTCCGATTATTTTATCAAAACTCGGATTAAAACAAGATAATGGAGCCCTTGCATCTAACACATATCCAATGGCATCAATTATTTTAACATTTTCATCCATCATACGCAAGGCTTTTGTCATATGACCGGGAAACCACTGAATATTCATTTTTCCTCCAATAAATCGGGCCTATTTTTTTTTGTAATTTCTAACGATTTCTCGTAACGCCATTTATCAATGTTTGCATGATTTCCGCTAATAAGTACATCCGGAACATTCATTCCCAAATATTCTTGCGGACGTGTATATTGCGGATATTCCAATAGACCGTTCGAAAACGATTCTTCAACAGTTGATTGACTGTTTCCAAGCACATCCGGAACATATCTCAAGATGCAATCAATCAATGCCATAGCAGGAATTTCACCACCACTCAAAACATAATCTCCGATAGAAATTTCAAGATCGATGTCTAAATCGAGCACGCGTTGATCAACACCCTCATAGTGTCCGCACAGCAAAAGCAAATTTTCGCATTTAGAAAGATCCTCAACCATTTTTTGGTTTAACCTTACCCCTCGCGGAGAGAGATAAATGCGCTTAGCTTGTCTATTTGGATCGACAGAAACGATGCAATCATGAATAGGTTGAGGCGTCATCACCATTCCTGCCCCACCGCCAAAAGGCGTATCGTCGGTTTTTTTATGTTTATCTTTAGAGTAATCTCTTATATTATGTATATTTAGACTGAAAATTCCCTTTTCTTTGGCTTTTCCAATTAAAGATGCATCCAATGCACAAAACATTTCAGGGAAAAGTGTTAGTACATCAATCTTCATAAACACAAACCTCCGAAAATCTTTTGTCATCTATTGTAATTTTTTTGCAATCAATGTTTACACTCACAATTAAATCTTTCAAAAATGGAAAAGAAAATTCTTTTTCTCCGTCTGTGCAAACAATAACATCTGCAGCACCATATTGCAAAATTTCCTTTATCTCGCCGTATGTTTTAGTTTGTGACACAACCCTACATCCAACTAAGTCATCAATAAAATACCTACTACTAGGCAAAACTATGTCTGTCTTTTCGGCATAAACATCAAAGTTTTTAAGATTATCTGCCGAATTTCGATCAACAATTTGTGCAAACTTAATAAAAAGGAATGTTCCGTCGCTTCTCATTCTTTCGATAGAATACGGTTTATTCGATATGTATAATTCTTTTGTCTTTTTAAGCATGTCAAAGTTATCCAAAAGACAACTAACCTTAACTTCTCCTTTAATTCCTTGTGACTTAAGAACTTTACCTATTTTAATCAGCATATCACACCCAAATTTTATTATAACAAATATGCCACAAGAAAACTTGTGGCATAAAACATTGTCAATAAACGCAAACTAATCTTCAATTTCGATATTATATCTTACGCCTTCTTTAATACCAACGGCTTTAGCTATGGTTCTAATAGACATAGCAATTTTTCCTTGCTTGCCAATAACCTTTCCCATATCACCTTCAGCAACACGTATAGATATTTTTTCAACACCGTCTTCGCTTGTTTGTGTAATATTCACAGATTCTTTGTCGTCAACAAGTTGTTCAACAATATACTTTACAAGTTCCAACATATAGTGCCTCTGTTAGTCCTTATTGACTTTTTTTGCTTCGATAACGTTTTCACGAACTAACAAAGTTTTAACGGTTTCAGTAGGTTGTACACCGTTTGCAATCCACTTTTTAGCTTTTTCAACATCAAGTTTAAGTTCCTCGCTAACGGGATTGTATGTTCCGACAAGGTCCACATATTGTCCGTCACGTGCTTTGTGTGAATCAATTACCACAACACGATAAAAAGGACTTTTCTTGTCTCCCAATCTTGTTAATCTCATTTTTACTGCCATTTTTATATTCCTCCAAATATTTTTTATATAGAAATCTGATTGTTCAGTTTTCGCCTAAATTTACAACCTTTTAAAAAGGAAGTTTTTTGTTTTTCATAACACGTTTCATCATATCACGTGTTTGCTCAAATTGTTTTATCAATCTGTTGACATCTTGAACTTCCGTCCCCGATCCCAAGGCAATCCTTTTACGACGAGAGTAATTAAGCAATTTCGGATTTACACGTTCTTCTTTTGTCATCGATTGAATAATCGCTTTCTGTTTAGATAGTTGCTTTTCGTCAACTTTTTTTCCGTCAAGTTTAAGCTTGCTTGCGCCCGGTATCATTCCGACAAGGTCATTCAAATCTCCCATTTTGCCAATTTGTTCAAACTGCGACAAATAGTCATTCAAATCAAACGACGACTCACGGAGTTTTTTTGCCATTGCAGTTGCTTGCTCCTCATCGATGGCAAGTTGTGCTTTTTCAATAAGCGTTAAAACGTCGCCCATTCCCAAAATACGGCTTGCCATTCTGTCTGGATAAAATGGCTCCAAGTCTTCAGGTTTTTCTCCAATTCCTGCGAACTTAATTGGCTTACCGGTTACAGCCTTAATAGAAAGTGTCGCACCGCCACGAGTATCGCCATCAAGCTTTGTCATGATAACGCCGGTAATATCAAGAGCCTCATCAAATGATTTCGCCACAGTAACAGCATCTTGTCCGGTCATGGAGTCTACAACTAAAAGTGTTTCGTAAACGTTTACAGCCTTTTTTATGGATTTAAGTTCGTCCATCAACTCAGTATTTATGTGTAAACGTCCTGCCGTATCGATAATAACTGTATCAAAGCCATTTTTTTCTGCAAAATTAACACCCTTTTGAGCAATCAGTGTAGGATTACTTTGCCCCATCTCAAAAAAGCCAGCTTTAACTTTTCCCGCAACAATTTCGAGTTGTTTGATAGCTGCAGGACGATAAATATCATCAGCGACAAGCAAAACACGTTTTCCTTGTTTTTGCAAATACAATGCAAGTTTACCACACATCGTAGTCTTGCCTGCACCTTGCAAACCACACATCATAATTACAGTCGGAAGTTTAGGAGAAACACCAAGTTTGCTTTGTGTCGAACCCAATAATTGGATCAACTCATCGTTTACTATCTTGATAACTTGTTGTCCAGGTGTCAAACTTTTTAAAATTTCTTCACCAATCGCACGCTCGGTAACCTTATTGATAAAGTCCTTTGCAACTGTGTAATTTACATCAGCTTCAAGCAAAGCAACACGAACTTCACGCATAGCTTGCTTAATTTCTAACTCAGTAAGCGCACCACGATTACGAAGTTTACCAAAAACGTGATTTATTCTATCTGTAAGCGAAGAAAAAGCTCCCAAAATCTTACTCCTTTAGCAATACGCTTTTCACAATACTTTTTGCTTTTTCTATATCGTTTTCATCCAGCGCTTTTTGCAATTTATCAAAAACTTCCAAATAATGTATGGTCGATTCCCACATTAACAAATTTTTTTCCGCGCTAACGATAGCATCCCTTACCCCCTGCCTCGAGATACCTATTTCGTCAGATATTTCAGACAAAGAGCAATCACAGTCACAGTACATGTTTAATATATCAAACTGCTTTTTTGTTAGAAAAGGTGAGTAAACATCAACAAGCCGCGCTAAATAAATTTTATCTACAGCCATATTTAACTCCATACGTGTAAAGCTTTTTTGCTTTACATCTATAATAAAACGTTTTAAAAACAAAGTCAAGCAAAATTGACAATCTTTTTTAAAGACCACATTCTAAAATCTACCGGTAGCAACTTCTAACGTCAGATGACTTTAAATATTCAAAAAAAAATCAAATTATACCTTGAACATAGCTTTGAGCGTCAAAGGTAATCAAATCATCAATTCCTTCTCCGACTCCGACAAAATAAACAGGGATATCCATGTCATGTTTGATGGCAAGCACCACACCACCTTTTGCCGTTCCGTCAAGTTTAGTAAGCACTATTCCGTCAATATCTATAGCTTCATTAAATATTTCTACTTGCGAAAGAGCATTTTGGCCTGTTGTTGCATCTAAAACAATCAAATTTTGTCTATTAGCTTCAGGAAACTCTCTATCTACAACTCGGCTAATTTTCTTCAACTCTTCCATAAGGTTCTTTTTATTATGAAGTCTTCCTGCCGTATCGACAAGAACAACATCCGTCCCCCTGCTCTTAGCAGACGAGACCGCATCAAAAACTACTGCGGCGGGATCACTACCTTCCTCGTGTTTGATAATTCTAACCTTAGCTCGATCAGCCCACACCTCAAGCTGTTCACTTGCAGCCGCTCTAAATGTATCTGCAGCAGCTATAACAACCGATTTTCCTTGTTTAACAAAGATATTTGCCAGTTTCCCAATCGTAGTAGTTTTTCCGACGCCATTTACGCCCGCAACTAAGATAACCATAGGCGTTTTAAGTTCAAACTTGTCGTAGCCCAGCATATCGACCAAAACTTCGCGCAAATACTCATTTGCTTTTTTGGCATCAGATACATTATCTTTGCGCATACGCTCTCTAAGTTCATCGATAATACAAATTGTCGTATCCTCACCGATGTCACTTTGTAAAAGAATAAACTCTAATTCGTCGTAAAAATCGTCATCAAATATTCCACGTTTAAACAGCTCGTTTAATTTAAAGCCAATTGCTTGCTTTGTCTTCTTTAAGCCATCAATAATTTTTTGAAAGAACCCCATAAAACACCTACATAGCTTGTTTTACTGCCTCGGTTAACTTGACCGAAACTATTTTAGACACACCTTTTTCTTCCATTGTTACGCCATAAAGCACATCGGCATTTTCCATAGTCGGCTTTTTGTGCGTAATAACAACAAACTGAGTAGAAGAAGAAAATTTACGCAAATACTTAGCAATACGTTCACAGTTTGCGTCATCCAATGCTGCTTCAATTTCGTCCAAAACACAAAACGGCATCGGATTATATTTTAAGATAGCAAACAAAATCGAACATGCGGTCATAGTACGTTCACCGCCGGAAAGCAACGAAATATTCTGCAACTTCTTTCCGGGAGGTTGTGCTTCTATTTCAATACCTTGATTCAACTTCTCTTTTGTCGGATCATTTTCCACGTACAATCTTGCATTACCACCATTAAACAACTCTCTAAATATAACCTTAAAGTTTTCGTTTATCTTGTCCATTCCCTCACGGAAACGAACTTCAATATCACTTTCCAAGCCTTTAAGAACAGACTTTAAGTCATCTTCTGCTTTATTTAGGTCATCAATTTGTGCAATGTAGTTATTGTAACGTTCTTCTGTTTCCGCAAGCTCATCGATAGCATGTACGTTAACAGAGCCAAGCCTTTGCAAGGAACCTTTAAGTTCGGAAATGCGCGCTTTTCCAGCTTCCTTGTCGTAATTTTCGTCTTTGTATTGCATTGCAGCGGAATATGTTATTCCATATTCGTCTTGCACTCGCTCCTGTAACTCAATCAAGTCATCGTCAATTTTGCTAATTACATACTCTTCATGTTCAATTGAAGCCTTCACACCTTCAAGCTCATTAGACAAGCGCATTCTTTCATCAGAATAAAACTGAAAATCTTTGTTAATTTGTTCACTAAGATTATCCGATGATTCAATCTCTGCAATAACTTTATTCAATTCATTCTGTAAAGCAGAATTTATCGCTGTTTCATCAAGTGACTTGTACAAAATATCAATTGAATTGTTTATCTGCAAAATATATTTATTTCGTTGTTCAATATCGTCCTTCAATAAAAATATCTTGTCAGAATTTGATTTAATTTCCTTTTCTGCTAAAGCAATATTGTTTGCCAAAACTTCAATACGAGTGCCTTTACCGCTAAGCACCGAGTACATATTTTCTTTAGCAGTATTTTCCGCATCCAAGTTACTCTTCAAATGTTCCAACTTTTCACGAGTTTTCTTGTCAACTGTCGAAAGCTCATCAATACGATTTTGAGTTTTAAGAAGCAGTTCATCAATTTCCTTTAAACGCAAATCTATTTTTTCTTTTTCGCCGGAAAGACTCAGAATATTATTTTTATCTGAGTTAGACAACGTATTGGAGGTTTCAATCTTTTCCTTTGCAGTAACGATTTCAACATTGAGCGCATTTATACCATCAAGGAGCGTTTGCAAAGAATTTCTAGCTTCTTTCAAAGAATTTTCTAGTTTAATTTTTCTGCCTTCAACCTCAACAAGTTCAGCTTTAGCTGTTTTTAACCGTTCTTCACGTTCAGATATTTGAGAGTCATAAGAAAGCAAACCTCCGTTATTTTGTTTCTTAATGCTTCCTCCCTCCAAAGATCCGTCATTATTTATTCTTTCTCCAGTAAGAGTGACTATACGATGGACATAATGATACTTTTTACTTATCTTAACAGCATTATCATATGTATCGACAATTATTATCCCGCCAAGCAACGAGTCAAATACATTTAAGTAATGTCTATCAAAACTTACAAGCTCACTTGCAATCCCAAGAACACCACTTTCTTTTAAAACCTCAGCACGATCGATTCCATGCGGTTTCATGGAGCTAACTGGCAAAAATGTTGCCCTGCCATAATCGTGAGATTTAAGATAATTGATCAAATACTTAACGTCATCTTCATTTTCTGCGACGACACTCTGCAGTCTTCCGCCAAGTGCAACCTCAATTGCATTTTGCAAGCGTGGTTCAACTTTAATAAGGTTGCCAACCACCCCACAAATATGAGCAGAAAGCTCACTATTTTTTTGTGCATCTTGCATAAGCGATTGTACGCTGTATGTATACCCTTTGTAATTTTCAGCGAAATCGCGAAGCATGTCAATGCCACCTTTTTCACTAGACACAATTTGCTGTACACGACGAACTTCTTTGTCTTGTTCAAAACATTGATATTCCAAATTTTTTACAATTTGACGAAGTTCTGCAGCTTTTTTATCTTCTTCTGCACGACGCTTAAGTAAAGATTCGTGCTTACCAATTAAATCGCCTTCTTCACCGGCGGATTCTTTTAATTTGTCGGAAAGTTCAATCTCTTTATTTTTTATTTCAATTAAACGTGCTTCCAAAGTTGATTTTTCAGCTTCTAAAGATGCTATCTTTGAATTTAGTAAAGAAATGTTAGCTACAATATCATCAATTTTTTTACGGCAGTCGTCTGTATCTTGTTTGATGCTATCAACACGAGCATTAATTTGCGCAAATTTTTTTCCATCAAGATCCTTCTCACTAAACAGCAAAGTTTTTTCTGAATTGTATTTATCTATCCCCAATTTCAACTCTTTAACAGCATTATCTAAAGATGAAATTTCACTTTCGTTTCTTGATATTTGTTCGTTAGTCAGCTCAATTTCTTTTTGTAAGCTTTTTACACGCTCCAAAACCAAATTTTTCTCACCGGCATTTTTTTGAAGTTCAACAGCCAACTCAACTTTTTTATCATGCAATTTAGCTATTTCTTCATTTAAACTATTACGTTTGTGGAACAATTCATCATATTTTTCATTTGCATCCGCAAGTTTAGATTCCTTCAACGAAAATTCTTCTTTAAGACCTTGAATTTTCTTTTTACCATTTTCCTTGTCCAAACTTGCATTATCATAACCATAAATATATGCGTTAATTTCAAACAAGCGTAACTCGTTGTATAAATCTAGATATTTTTTCGCGATAGTCGATTGTCGACGAAGTTCCGGCAACCTATGCTTTAGTTCTTCGACAATAATCATTGTACTTTCAATATTGCCACGAGTTTTTTCAAGTTTACGTTCGGTTTCTTCTTTCTTTAATCTAAAAGAAGAAATTCCAAGCGCTTCCTCAAAAATCGCACGACGATCTTCAGGACGTGCATTGAGTATTGCATCCATACGTCCCTGTCCGACGATTGAATATCCTTCTTTACCAAGTCCAACACCGCGCAAAAGAGCGAGAATATCCTTCAATCTAACAACGTTTCTGTTAAGAAGGTACTCGCTTTCGTTATTGCGATATAGTTTACGACTAATAATTATCTCATCCATGTCGATGGGAAAAATGCGAGTTGTGTTGTCCATAAACAAAGAAACTTCACAATAGCTCATTGATTTTCTGCTATCAGTTCCGTTGAAAATCAAATCTTGCATCAACTTACCACGAAGATTTTTAGTACTTTGCTCACCTAAGACCCATCTTATTGCATCAGAAATATTACTTTTTCCACAACCGTTCGGTCCTACAATTCCGGTTACGGGCTGGTCGAATTTAAGTTCAACTTTATCCGCGAAACTTTTAAAACCGTACATCTCAACTTTTTTCAAGTACAACACTAATCAATTCTCCATTTAGACAAAATTTTTTTCGCCGCATTTTGTTCGGCAACTTTTATGCTTCCACCTACGCCTGTACATTCCCGATTTTTGTTTATCAGTAGAGCCACTTCATATGAAGGTTTGTTATCAGGCCCGGTTTTACCTATCAAAGCGTATTCAATAGACATTTTTTTACTTTGGCAATACTCTTGCAACAAACTTTTGCAATCTTTTTTTGCAATTGCTTTGATTGACGAAAGTTCATTAGATAATGTACGAAGTACAAATTCTTTTGCACATGCCATACCTCCGTCCAAATAAATAGCACATAAAATAGCTTCGTATAAATTTGCATTTATTTTCTTGGATTGCGTCAAGATGGAATAAGAATTATCCGCTATAAGCAGGTATCTCAAAATATCCATCCTTTCAACAACAGGTCTCAAGCCATCAGCCGAAACAAGCTGAGCCCTAACCTTTGAAAGTTGCCCATCATCGAATCGAGAATACTTTTCATATATATATTCAGAAACAATGTACTCTAAAATAGCATCTCCCAAAAACTCCATTCTTTCGTTATCCAACACATTATGCTGTTTTGCATACGACGAATGTACAAATGCTTGACGAAGGAATTGCTCATTTTTAAAATGATAACCTATTCTTTTTTCAATTAAATCAATCATCAAAAATCTCTATTCGAAAGTTTTTTTAAATTATACTATAAAATAATACAATTAGCAATGAAAAAAGGCAAAAAAACTCATTGTTTCACAAAACTACATATTGTTTCACAACGCAAAAAACCACCGACAAAAATCGGTGGTTAAATGTTTCTAATTATTCTAAACTTATTTCTTATCAGCGGAAACTTCTACTACTTGACTACCGTCATAGTATCCACAAGCGTCGCAAACTTTATGAGCAACCTTAAGTTCGTGACATTGAGGACATTCTACCAAAGTAGGAGCCGAAGCCGTCCAGTTAGCGGCTCTTGTATGCTTTCTTTGTTTAGATGTTTTTCTCTTGGGTACTGCCATTGTGATGCACCTCCGTTAGAATTTTAAATTTTTAAGAAAGGAAAAAGCATTTTCCCTTGTTGTGTCGCAATCGCAATCACAAACATTTCTATCTGCGCCACACTTTGGACACAATCCCTTACAATCTTCTTTACACAAGAAAGATGTGGGTAAATTTAACACAATTTCCTGATATAATGCCTCAGTGATATCCAACTTACTTCCTGTGTAGACAAAATCATCCGGATTTTCGGCATAATCTCTACAAAAAGTCAGCTCTATCGGAAAATCAAACTTATTCACTATCGGCTTTACACACCTGTCACAAATTCCGCTTATTTCCAAATTTATTTTTCCATGCACAGATATGCTTGGATTGGTAAACATAACACAGAGTGAATATTTTGCAGAAATAAACTTTGATTGCGGATAAGGAAGCAATGAATCATCTGGTAAAAAATTCCCTTCAAACTCAAAACTTTTTCCCTCATTTGACAAATTTTGTGTTAAATCAATTATCACATTAGTAGACACGATATCTATTGTACAAAATTAGTTGGTATTTGTCAACAGTTTTTATGCTAAATTTGCAACAACCATCGTCTCACGAGCAATAACAAGTTCTTCATTGGTAGGAATTACCAAAACTTTAACCTTACTATCTTCCGATTGTATCTCGGCAATAACACCATTGGGGCAATTTTCGTTCTTTTGTTTGTCAAGCTTAACGCCTAAATATTCCATGTCAGAAAGCGCCATATCTCTAACACAGTAAACATGTTCACCAACACCGGCAGTAAACACGATGGCATCAACACCATTCATAGCGGCAGCATAAGCGCCAATGTACTTCTTTGTTGCGTAACTAAACATTTTTAATGCAAGCTCGCAACGGTAATCACCTTTTTCAGCTCCGGCCGTTAAATCTCTGAAGTCCGAATAACCGCCTGAAATTCCCTTCATTCCGCACTCTTTATTTAAGTAATTTAGAGTTTGACTTACGTCCATGCCTTCCTTTTTTGCAATATATTCGGCAGCAGCAAAATCTATATCTCCGCTTCTTGTTCCCATAGGAACACCGGCAAGGGGTGTAAAGCCCATCGATGTATCAATACATTTTCCGCCCTTAACAGCCGAAATAGACGAACCGTTTCCAAGGTGACATGTAATAATTTTAAGATCTTTTATATCCTTTCCCAAGTAGTCGGCGCATTGTTGTGAAACAAATTTGTGGCTTGTTCCGTGTGCTCCGTAACGACGAATTTTATACTTTTCGTAGTGCTCATATTTAACTGCATACATATAAGCATAGTCTGGCATAGTAAAATGAAAACCTGTATCAAACACAAGAACCATTGGTGTGTTGGGCATTTCGGCAAGACATGCATTTACACCGATTATTGCCGCAGGGTTATGAAGAGGCGCAAGATCCTTTATTTCTTCCATAAGCACCATCGCTTCAGGCGTAACAAGTGTGGGTTGTTTAAAAGCTTCACCGCTGGCAACAACTCTGTGGCCAACTCCGTCAATTTCCGACATAGATTTTATCACACCAACTTTTGGATCGGACAATGTGTCCAACACAAGCTTTACTGCAACTTGGTGATTTGGCATATCTACAACTTTTTCAATTTTATTTTCGGATGTTTTGTAACTGAAAATAGGATTTGCAATACCAATACGTTCACAATTTCCCTTTGCAAGAACGTTTTCTGTTTCCATATCAATCAATTGGTATTTTAAAGACGAACTTCCGGAATTTATAACAAGAATTTTCATTTTATATCACCTTAAAACTGTGTTTGTAAAACAGTAATAGCCACTGCAGCAACAATGTCGTCAGATTTGCATCCACGTGAAAGATCATTAAGAGGCTTAGCAAATCCTTGACAAATTGGACCAACAGCCATAAAACCGCCAAGACGTTCAGCGATCTTGTAGCCAATATTACCTGCTTGTAAATCGGGGAAGATAAACACATTAGCATGACCTGCAACTTGACTGCCAGGCGCTTTCATAGCTCCGACAGAGGGAACTATAGCGGCATCAAATTGAAGCTCTCCATCCAGCATCAAATCCGGCGCTTTTTCTTTTGCAATACGTACAGCTTCTGCAACCATCGTAACATTATCATGCTTTGCACTACCTTTGGACGAGAATGAAAGCAAAGCAACTTTGGGTTCAATGCCTGCAATTGCCTTTGCAGATTTTGCCGTAGCTATTGCGCAGTCAGCTAAACCCTCTGAAGTATACGTGGGGTTCAAACCACAGTCGGCAAATACAACCAAACCATCCGGGCAGTACTGATTACCTTGCGGAGGGCAAATCATCAAATTAAAGCTTGATACAGCACTAACTCCGGGTGCGGTTTTAATAATTTGCAGTCCGGGACGCAAAGTGTTAGCCGTCGAATGGCATGCACCGGAAACAAGTCCGTCAACATCGCCCATTTTAAGCATCATTGCACCAAAATATGTTCCGTCCTTCAGCAATTGGGATGCTTGTTCGGGCGTCATTCCTTTAGATGCACGAAGTTCGCATAACTTAGCATTATACGCAGGAAGTTTATCAGACGTAGCAGGATCAACTATTTCTACCCCTGTCAAATCGATATCAGGATTATCGATCTTAATTTTATCTTCATTACCAAGCAGAACAATTTTAGCAATTCCCTGTTTTGTAGCATCTGAAGCCGCCTTGACCACACGACTATCTTCTCCCTCGCACAAAACTATTGTTTTGTTAAGGGATGCAGCTTTTTGCTTAATACTTTGCAAAATATCCATTATATTTTCTCCTTTAAAAACTTTATTTATCAAATAAAATAATGTATAATTAAAATAAATTCGATTACGAAAGTTTTCACAAAAACATATCGCATTTCTAACAAACATCATATCACGATGCCCTTTTCAAAATAAGCTTCACGCGATACACAACACTTTTTATAATATCACTAAACGTAAAAAAAGTAAACAAGATAAAGCGAGCAAACAATGAAAATATCTGCAATTATTTGCGAATTTAACCCATTACATACTGGACATGCAAAATTAATAAATTTTGCGAAATCTATTACAGACAAAGTAGTTTGTATAATGAGCGGAAATTACACACAACGAGGGCTCCCGGCCTGTGCAAGCAAATTCGACAGAGCAAAACATGCAATTTTAGCCGGAGCCGACTTGGTGATAGAATTACCGATTACTTTTGCAACAGGTTCTGCCGAAGATTTTGCTTTCGGAGCAATTGAAGTGGCACATCAAATAAAAGCAGACTATTTAATTTTCGGTAGCGAATGCGGAAATATATCAACTTTATCGCAAACAGCGGAAAAATTACTTACAAAAGAAACAAACACTAAAATAAAACAACTTATGCAAGAAGGCGTTAGTTATCCCAAAGCAATGTCCATTTTGCTTGGAGATATCGTTGACAAACCCAACAATACTTTGGCAATTGAATATATTAAAGCTATCTTAAAAAAAGGATACAGCATCACACCGCTTACTATAACTAGAGAAGATAATTACAACAACAGCATAGCAAATCAATACGCAAGTTCTTCTGCATTAAGAAGTGATAAATCTCTTAGGGATAAGTACACTTACGACTTTGTTTATCAAGACATAAACGACGAAATTGAACTTAAATACAAAGAATTTTTACCGTCTTACATATCTACATTAAACATTGAATATCTAAAACAAATATACGGAGTAACCGAGGGAATAGAAAACAGAATTGTCAATTCAGACACATCAAGCTATGAACTAATGCTAAACTCGATAAAAACCAAAAGATATACAAGAGCAAAAATACAAAGAATTCTTCTCAATGCAGTTTTAAACGTTAAAACTACTGATATAGAAGAAGCAAAGTTAGGCATACCATTTTTAAAAACACTGGCTGTAGAACAAAATAGCTTACAACTAATTCCAAAACAAGAAAATCACTTTGATGAAATTACCGCAAGAGGAGACCGTCTGTTTGTATCGCTAGGCGGGAAAACACCTTTATCAAAGCTACAAATAATTAGCAGAAAATAATGCTGATTTACAGACAACGCATGGCAAAATCAAATCAACTACGCCGCAGCCCCACCTTCAAGACCAAAGAATGCATCATCTATCTCCACTCTAAAACTTATTATCAAGTCTTGCAAATGCATTATATTCCAAAAAGCAAAAGTGCTTTCAAAAATATGAAAGCACTTTATTTTTTATC
>CAVEYD010000028.1:0-13909 GCA_963619835.1 bacterium
TAGACAATAAATGCTGTAGACAATAAATGCTGTAGACAATAAATGCTGTAGACAATAAATGCTGTAGACAATAAATGCTGTAGACAATAAATGCTGTAGACAATAAATGCTGTAGACAATAAATGCTGTAGACAATAAATGCTGTAGACAAAAAAAACGAACAGAAAAATTTCTGTTCGTTTTTTTGTTTGTAAGCAATTATGCTTGTTTGCTATTTGTTGAGAATTGTTTTACTTAGATAATTTTTTGAGCGGTGTTTCAATTTACAAGTCTTTTTGAACAATAGACTGTTTGAAAGTTTTGCACTTTTTTAGTTAGCTTGAAAAGTTTTTCTAAGTATCTACTTTATTTTAGCAAAATTAGTCGGTTGTTTTTGCGGAAAAATCTTCACCGAATACTACAACGAAGTGCTTTTTGTTCATATCGGGATTTCCAGAATCAAGTCCGCCGGCATTGATGTACAATGAAGCATAACCTTGTGTGTTGTTTTGCCAGTTTGCAAACCAATCTGTATCGGAAACTTCTTTTGCAAGAGGTGCAAGTTTTGCTTGTACTGCAACAAATTGGGTTGTATCTTGTCCTTGAGAGGTTAACAACGCAACAACTTGAGTTAAACCATCATACAATGCCTTTACGTTGGTGCCAATAGACGAACCAAACGGATTGAGCGGAGTGGGTTCGCCGGTGTAAATTGCATAATCGGAACCACTCTTGAATACGGGGGCAATCTTTAATGAAGCTGTACCGCTTGCAAGTTGTGTAAAGCCGGCGATAAGCTGGTCAAGGGATGCCGGAGCATTTTCGCCTAATGCAGCTTTGAGACCGGAGCAAAGTGTTGCGCCTGTTGTGCAAGTTTCAGACAAGGAGATAAGTGCGTTGAATACGTCTTCGTCCATACCTTGCTTGGAAACGTTTTCCCCGGTGCCTACGTTGAGGTTGCCGTAAAGCGTCTTTTGGTTGGTAAATACTTCGCTTGGGGCAGGAATAATTACTGCAACAAGGTTGTATTTGATGTAGTTTCCGTCTTGCTTTATGTAATTTTTGCCAAGTCCGTTGAGAACACCCGTCAAACTAAACAATTGTGACATTGTTCCGGAAGGCAAATTGTTTACGGTAAACCAAATTTCCGAACCTGTTACCCAACTTTCAATGTTGGAGAGAGAATCTACGTTAATATTTGTTGCGGGACGATCTTTTGCCCAATCATCATCGGCAGTTTTAGATTGCATGATAAGAATAGGACCACCGGCGCGCTTAAGTTCGCAATTGGTAATGTTGAGTTCTGTTGCAAAGTAGCCGTAAACCATTTGACTGAAACTGTCGTAGAACTTGCTGTTTTGCAAATTACAAATCACGTTAGTTTCGATAACGAAATTGTTGTACCATTGGTTTGCAATTACGTTGTCAACTGTGAGAGTGTGTTTGAGTTGGCTTGCAAAAGTCATAAGTCCGGCAGGGATACCTGTGTTGTCACTCTTTTGGTTTTGGCCGACAAAGTAAACGTTTTGGACGGTAGGATTTTTGATAGTCATTGATGTATCGCCGGAATCTTGATAAGAAACGAATGACCAGTGACATTCCGGATAGATGGATGTTGTACCGCTTGACATGTTGAAGTCCGAAACAACATAGATACCACCATTGTCGGCTGTGACAGAACCATCTTCGTTTTTAGCAAAGCCGGGCGTGTAAGAAACTTTTAGGTAGTTGCCTTGAATACCGATACCGTTGGAAACATACAAACCTCTTTGGTGCATGTGACCGCCTCGTTCCCAATCTTCACCGGTGCAAGTTTCCTTTAGTGAACCTTTGAGTATGTTTTTGTAAATTGCCGGAGTACGATCAAGAGCAGCGGCGTAGCTAATTCCTTCGGAGCCTATTCCTTCGTCATTTTCATTCCAAAAATAACTTGAGGGAAGATCGTTTTTGGTTACATTGATATTTGAATGCAAAACTACATTGTTGATGTCGGTGAACTCGGACAACTTTTTACCGTTGTTCCAAGGACGAACGGTTTCTTTGATGCTTGCCCAACCTTTGTTGTTGTAGTTGTCAAGTACTGACAAGTCGAGAACGTCGTGAACGTTGTAAGCATCAATAACTTTGAACTCTTGCACTACGGGTGCGATTTCGTCTACTGTGTAGTAAGAATCGTCAGGGTAGATTTCGAGTTTGTATTCATTGCCGATAGCATCGTTTGTAAAGTAGTAAATGTTGTTTTCTACTTTAGACAAAACCTTGGTGAGAGCTTCACCTTCGAGAGCGACTGATTGTCCCTTAACGTAAAGTTTGTAAGTAGTTTTGATGTTTTCGTTTGTGATGGTTTCATCACCGTTTGTGACAGTTGCAACGGGAACACAGTGATATCCGTTGTTTGCACCTACCATATAGGGAGCGTCACCACTGACAAACTGAGACTCCTTGAGAGATTGTTCGCCTTTGTTTGTTTGATAAGTATAGTAAGCATCGGTATTTCTAAATGTTGATATGTCGTAGTCTTCGATGTTATCTGCGATTTCGACATTGACTGTTTTTTCTACCGTGATGCCCTTGTAGGTTGCACGGAAAATTTGAGTGCCGGTTTTTGTAGTTGAAATGTTTTTGACTTCTACACCGTCAAAAAGTTTGCCGTCAACTACAACCGAGATTTCTTCCGTTGAGTTGTCGTCGTAGGTTACTACCAAAACAAGATTGGAATAGTCGTAAGCATGTTTGTAAACTGCTGAATCGCTTAGTGTGCCTTCCTTAATGGTTACGGAAGCAACTTTCTTTTCGCATGCAACAAGTGCTACGCATGAGACAATAAGTAATGCAGCTAAGATAACAGCTAAAATCTTTTTGTTCATTGTTGTTTTTTACTCCTTTTGAGAATTTTGTTTTTTAATAAATGTTTGCGGCTAATGCCGTGAAAGAAAAAATTAGTTTACCACTTTTTATCCAAGCGCAGTTATTGTTAGTGTAGTTGACACCTTGCTACCGTCTACTGCCATAAATTGCAACGTAACGGCTCCTTTGCGTTTAAAAGTGACTTGTATTGCACCGGTTAGTCCTTCCGTGAGTGTTGCACACGGATCAACCTCGCCTGTTTCGGGATCCGGTTTTCCTGTAGAATAAATGATTTTTACTTCTGCTCTGCGCTTTGTGGCATCATCGGGCTTCATTTCGTAATTGACAAAATCTGAAGCGCCCGAGATTGGATCGTAAACAACAGTGACTTGATAACCGCTGCCGTTGGACGTTTTTTCGATAGGTACACCGCAAAACGTAAAGGGAGTGCCGTCATTGTCGCAAAAGCTGATTTCTTCGACATAGATTTTTTCGGTAAATACAAGTGCATTTAAACCAAAAATTCCGACAATGACTATTGAGGCTACATAAATAAGCGCTATTACAATGATTGTTGCTTTTCTCATTTGTTGCCTCCGTTACTTTTCGGCATAATACAAGCGGATTCGTGCAAAGTACAGGTATGCACGAAACAGCATGAATGCCAATGCAATAAGCATAATTTTTACAAAAGCTTTGGTTTGACCTTCGCCCATGATAAAATATGCGAAAAACGCAAGCAAAAACGACATAACGAAACCGTAAATTGTGCTGTTGCGTTCGTTGGGGTTGTTGTAGGCGGTGCCTACGGTTGCAAATTGGTCGTGTTGCGGATTCATTACGTCCATTTCGACCGACCAAAATAAATGCGCTGTGCCGGCAAACACTATCGCTAAGCCTGCAAGCACTACGTTTGCTGTGCCAAGATGAGTTACCTTTTGCCACAATGACATTGCCGTTGTTGTGGAAACAATCATTACGATTAGCCTTACGATAAGACGCGCAGTGATTGATATTTGCGGAATAATGGGTTGCGTTTTGGCAATTGGACGTGCGTTACCATCGGCACTTAAAACAGATGCATAGGAAACGTTTTCGCTAGTGACAATGAGAAGTGCGACAAGCAATGTGAAGCCTACCGTCATATACTGTCCCGATAAACGAGTGTTCATTGCCGAATACGTTTTGTTGAGAAGGTAAACGGCTATGGGCAAAACAAGCAGACCGCACATTTGATTTATTACAAAACGGCTACTGCGAAACGCACGAATTGTTTCGTACAAAAAAGACGTTGTGTAGCGAGAATGGATTTTGTTTTTGCCTTGCGAGTGAGCATCCTTTTCAAATTCGAATTGCTGAGACGCCATTTTGAAAAACAACGGACGAGCGAGCAAGTATGCAAGCCCTATGCAAACGATTGTTGTACCAACTGTGAAAAGCAATCCCCACAAGGTGTTTTCGGTGAACAACTTGGAACGAATTTCGGTTGCTCCGCCAATTATCATGAGATTGATTTTGTCAAGGGGCATAACGTAGCCGGCAAATTCTGCCAAAACTTTTTGTACGTTGTTGGCTATTGTACTCCACTGCCCTGCAATGTTGATATTTTCCGGCATGATGCCGATTAAGGCAATCAGTCCCCATCCGACAAGCGCAGTTACGGCAACCATAAGAATAAGTTGTAACCACTTGTATTTTTTGATAAAGTTGACTACAAAAAGTGTTGGTATGCTTAGCACTGCTGCTATTGCTACAGGCAACAGTGAAACCATTACAAAGCACACAACAAGCCACGGATAAAAGTACCAAGCAGCACTCATTACTATACCATAAGCTGTGTACATAGGCAACAAAAGTAGCAAGTTTTTGCGAAGTTCGAAATAGAAGTACAACGCAAGTTTGGACAAAAATACCGTGTTTGGTTTTACAGGCAACGTAAGTAAAATGCGGTTATCGGCAGATTGATACAGTGCATCGGTTAACCCCGCTGTGCAACTAATAAGCGACAATGCAAAAATAAACGTTAGCAAAGCGGTCATTACGGATGCGGGGACAACTCCGGTAAAAGAAAACAGTTTGAGCAGCGATGCGACGTAGAATATCAGGAAAAATGCTACGCCCGATAACAAAAACTGTCCTATTTTGCCGGCTACCTTAAACAGCGTTGCCCTTGCAGATTTTGCAAAAGACATATCGAGTTTGTCTTTTAACTGCATTACAAACAACGTTTTGAGGTTTAGTAAGTCTGTTTTCATTTGGACTCCTTAGCGGGCTCGACGGCAATAGGTTGAACGTCGTGTCCGTTGATTACCGACATGTAGAATTCTTCCAGACTTTCACCGTTTTGCTCCATTTCGTGAACGTCACGAACACATTGAATTTGTCCCTTACGGATAATTGCAATTTTGTCACAAATACGTTCGACAACATCGATAATATGACTGCTGAAAAATACAATGTTGCCTTTTTGAGCATGCTCTTTCATGCACTCTTTTACTTGGTAAATGCTGTTTGGATCGAGTCCGGTAAGCGGTTCGTCCAAAATCCACACTTTGGGATCGTGTATGAGAGCTGCCATAATTGTTACTTTTTGCTTCATTCCGTGCGAATAAGTTTTTATCGGAGTGTCGATTGCTGCCTGAAACTCAAAACGTTGGATAAAATTGTTGAGTCTTTCGTTGCGAACGTCTTGCGGAACTTCGTACAAGTCGGCAATGTAGTTGATATACTCTCTTGCCGTCAAACGTTCGTAAAGTGCGTAATGATCCGGCACGAAACCTATTTGACGTTTAGCTTGGACGCTTTGCGTTGCAACGTCGTAACCACAAACTTCGATTGCGCCTTCGGTGATGGTTTGTATGCCTACAATACTTTTTATTATTGTTGACTTTCCTGCACCGTTTGGACCTAAGAAACCGAAAATTTGTCCGCCGTCAACCTCTAAATTTGCTTTACGCACAGCATAAACATCCGAATTGCCGTAGCGTTTTGTAAAATCTTTAAGTAATAATTTGTTTGTGTTTTCCATATTCATTGGTTCCTCTATGCTTCTTCCGTTAAGTTTAACTTCCAGAGCGAGATTGTCGACTTTGATTTTTTTGTTGCGAGCGGCAATGTCTTGCCAACCGCTGATTGAATTGTAGGCAAGTTCGTACAAAAACCACATTCCAAATGCCAACGCAAAATAAACAAAGCAATATAAAATTTGGTATACCGGATAAAATTTGAAGTGTAAACCAAACATATCAAATTCCCAAATGACATTGCGGAGATTTACTGCCCAGTTGCCAAGCTTGTCGGCAATAAAGTCGCTGTTGATAAAGAAGTAGTCAACGTCCGGATCGTAGTTGGTAAACCATGCGTTGATGATAAGCACACCGGCAAAGTAGATTGCAAAAGATATCATGCTGTACTTAAACTCTTTCCAACGCGGACGGCGGAAAATTCCAAGCCCGACAATAAGCAACGGCATAAAGAATGCTTGGTAGTGATTGAAAAAGAAACGCCACACTTCCGGATGGAACAGCCCTGCACTTTCGGCATAGTTTGGCATCATAAGTGCCAAAAACGCTCCAAGAACATTGATGAAGTAAGTAAAGTAGAAAAGCTTTTTCCACTTAAACGTCAAACAAACAGGCGTTACGTACATTGCAGTGTTGCACAAGTGAAGTGGCCATGCAGTTACCCAGTTTGGACCAAACAAGTCGGTAAAGCGAACATAAACCGAGAAAATCAGCACGCCCGACCACGCATAATACATCATTACAAGGCGACGCGTTTCGAGAGGCAAATCCTTTAGCAACAAATACAGAACAATTGGAATGATTGCTATTGGGTACAAGAACATGCGGTGGTAAACGTTTAAGTCTAACGGACTAAACGTAACTTTTGCACTGTCGAATAAAACATCCAAAGCAAAGTTAGGCATGCAAGACAATATCATGCCGAAAATTGCCAAAGCAAACCACAACCATTCCTTACCATGCAAAATAACTTGTTTGCAATTTTGAATAAAGTAAATTACACAAAATGCAATGCCGAGTCCGGTTTCGACAGCTAAAAGCAAGGCACGATAGTTGAATACCGAAAAATCCGCTCCGCAAATTGCCAGTATGTGATTTTTTAAGAAAATGGCATTGAGCAAAAATACCGTTCCGCCAAAAAATGTTGAAAGAGCGGGAAGCGTTTTTGCTTTGAAAAACGGAGCCAACACAACAAGCATTTCTACGGCATAGGCAAGCCACAACTGAATAAGAGAAAAAGCAATAGATGCTTTGGAAGTGTAACCAAAATCTACTTTTAAGTTGGAAATGTTTTCAATGTTGTCCCGACCTGACATGTAGCGGAAAAACAGTGCCGTTGCAATTGTTAATGCAACCGCTTTCAAAAATATATTTAATTTGTTTGAAGCATACTTGCGAACGATTAGTCCAATGACTACACAAAGAACGGCTGATGCAAGCAACACTCCGTAATAGAGATATAACATAAAGTCCTTCCTATATTGATTTTGTGTCAAATAAAAAAATGGTTGAAAAAAGGTGTCGACAAAAAGTCCTCTTTTGGCAACATTACACTATTTTGAACACGAAAAGAAATAAGAAAAAATCAGGATAAAAATTGAACGTGAAGTTTGTAGTCGAAAACATGAGAATTTGCAGCAATTTCGGCACTTAAATCGTGCTCATAACTTGCAACTTTGGCAGTGTGAGATTCTTTGTGGGTTGATTTGTAAAGCACGACAAATCCAAAACCGACAAAATAAGCAAGTGTAACAATCGCACAAATTCCGCTGTTTGAAATAAGAGTGAAAATAATAGTAAAAAATTGATACAAAAATGTACGTAAACTTTGTGCAATGAGTTGAAAAATGACGGCAGGACAACACACTAAACCATCGGACAACAATGCAAATACAACGTTGAGAAAAACGTACAACAAAATAGCGACAATAAACTTTGCGCTTTGCTTAAGTTTTTTGCCCAAAAAGTACGATTTTGAGTTGTAAAGCTCTTTCTCAAAGAAAGATTTCACTGCAGAAAAATCCATAATACACCTAACAAAATAGTATACCAAATCGCAACAAAAAGTCAATGTTTTTTTGCGGTTTGCACCTCTTTTTAAGTTAAAAAAGCAATTATTTTTTTATCCTTTGCAATAAAATAAATTTTTAATAACATGAATATAACAAAAAAGCCGTTAAATCGTTCTTTTTCGAGATAACGGCTTTTGTTAAATTTAAATATAGATTACAAATTACTTATTACTGTCACATGCTCAAATAGGAAAAATTTAGTTCATTTTCCAAATATTCTTTGCATATTCGCGAACGGCACGATCGGCAGAAAAACGTCCGCTTTCGGCAATATTTTTAAGGGACATTTTGTTCCACAAGTCTTTGTCACGATAAGCTTTGTCAAGTTTGTCGTAGGCATTTAAGTAGTCGGCAAAATCTGCAAAACACATGTACGGATCGGCAACTTGGTTTGAACGAAGCAAATAGTTTGATATGTTTTGGAACGATTCACCTGCAAATCCGTTGTTGAGTTCGTCCACTATCGTGCGAAGCTTGGGTTGTTTAAAGTAGTAGTCTGTGGAATTGTACCCCTTGGACCAAACTTGTGCAACTTCCTTGGCATTCATACCGAAAATAAAGATGTTTTCGTCACCGACGGCATCGTGCATTTCCACGTTGGCACCGTCAAGCGTACCTAAAGTAAGTGCACCGTTTATCATAAACTTCATGTTGCTTGTTCCGCTTGCTTCCTTGCCGGCAAGAGAAATTTGTTCGGAAACTTCTGCCGACGGAATTAAACTTTCCGCCATGGTAACACAGTAATTTTCCATGAAAACAACATTTAACTTTTCGCGAATTTTAGGATTTTGTTCCAAATCTTTTTGTAAGTAGCAAATAAGTTTTATTACTTCTTTTGCCGTATAGTAACTGGGTGCTGCTTTAGCTCCGAAAATAAACGTTTGCGGTGTTACGTCCAGATTGGGATTTTCTTTCAAATCGTGATACAAAGAAATGATTTTAAGTACGTTTAGCAACTGCCGTTTGTACTCGTGCAAACGCTTTACCTGTACGTCAAAACGTGTTTGCGGATCGATTTTTACTCCAAGCTTTTTGTAGGTAATATCGGCAAAGCTTTGTTTGTTTTGCAGTTTGATTTCTGCCATACGATCGTGGACGGTTTTGTCGTCCAAAAATGCGTTTAACTTTGTAAGTTGGCTTGCATCGGTAACAAATTCGTCGCCTATAAGTTCGGTAATAAGTCCGCTTAAAAGTGGGTTTGCTTGACAAAGCCATCTGCGATGAGCTATTCCGTTGGTTACGTTTGTAAACTTGTTCGGTTCGATGGCGTAAAAATCGTGGAAAAGTTCCTTTTTAAGAATGTCGCTGTGTAATGCAGAAACTCCGTTTACACAGTGCGACGAAATAACGGACAAATTTGCCATACGAACCTGTCCGTAAGCGACAATGGCAAGATCGGAAACTTTTTTCCAATCTTGAGTTTTGTTCCAAAAATCTTTGCACGCACGTTCGTTTATTTCCACAATAATTTGATAAATACGCGGAAGAAGAGATTTGAAAATATACTCAGGCCAACACTCCAATGCTTCTGCCATGACAGTGTGATTTGTGTAAGCACAAACACTCTTTACCAAACTCCAAGCATAATCCCATCCAAGATGATACTCATCAATGAAAATGCGCATAAGTTCGGCTCCTGCAAGTGCAGGGTGCGTATCATTGATGTGCACAGCCACCATTTTTGTAAAAGAATCAAAACTGCCGTAACGTTTTAAGTGATCGGAAACAACGTTTTGCATTGCAGCGGAAACAAGAAAATATTCTTGCTTTAACCGCAACGCTTTACCTTCATCGTGAGCATCGCTTGGATAAAGCACTTTTGTTATCATTTCTGCTTCGGCTTGTTCGTTCATGGCGCGCATGTATTCGCCTTGACCAAAAGATTGAAAGTCAAACGGTTTATTGCTACGTGCCGACCATAAACGAAGTACTCCTACAGCATCGGCACGATAACCGTCAACAACCATGTCGTAAGGAAAAGCTTGCACTTCGTTGCAATTTACTTGAGTGTAAACGGGACCTTGACTTGTCCAATTTTCGACAACTTCTCCGCCAAAACGAACGACTTGTATTTTATCGGGACGCTCCTTTAACCAAACTTCTCCGCCGGGAAGCCAATTGTCCGGCAATTCCGTTTGCCAACCATCAACAATTTTTTGTTGGAAAAATCCATAGTCGAAGCGAAGAGAATGTCCCATTACGGGGTAATTTTCTTTGGCAAGACAATCAAGATAACATGCGGCAAGACGTCCGAGACCTCCGTTACCAAGACCGGCATCGGGTTCACATTCGTACAAATTCTTGATATCCGTTTTGTAGTATTTTTTAAGAACGTCGGCAAAAAGTTGCTCACATTCCATATTGAAAAGATTGTTCTTTAGACTTCTGCCCATCAAAAATTCCATGGACAAGTAATGCACACGCTTTCTTTCGCGTGCTTTGTGTTCCTTGTTGAATGCCGAACGCTTTTGCAATAGACTGTCGCGAACTATCGTTGCAACACATTCGTACATTTGTCTGTTTGTAAGTTCCTTGGCGTTTACACCGTAATTTTTTGTTGCGGTGCTTTCGATAAGGTCTTTTATTTGTGTTTTTGTTAAAGTTGTGCTCATACCAAAAAAATCTCCACTACACTACTTTGTGCTTTTTGCTTTGTAATAATATTGTACGGACGAGGCCGGCATTGTAAGTTCAATGTAACCTTCTTCATCGGTGGCAACGGTTGTTTCCATCTTAACACCCTTGCCGTCGTACTTAGCATCGTTGCTGTCGATAAGCAACTCGTAAGTTCCCTTGTCTGCCTTAAACCCGTAACGGAAATAGTCGTAAGCACTAAAATTGATTACAACAAGCACAATGTTGCCACGCTTGTCGATACGTTCAAAAACAATAACGTTGTTGTCTTTGTCGTCGGCAAGAAGCCATTTGAAACCGTCCCAAGAAGTGTCCACTTGGTAGAGTGGTTTGTACTTTTTGTAAATATGGTTTAATTCCTTGACAAAACGTTGATGCGAATCGTGCTTGGGGTAAGTAAGCAACATCCAATCAAGCTCTTTTTCTTCGCTCCACTCGTTCCATTGAGCAAGCTCGTTGCCCATAAAGTTAAGCTTCTTACCGGGGTGTGCATATTGAAAACCCAACAATGCTTTAAGCTCGGCAAATTTTGTGTCGTAGTCGCCAAACATTTTGTTGATTAAGCTACCTTTCATGTGGACGACTTCGTCATGTGAAAGCGGCAAAACGTAATTTTCGCTAAAAGCATAGCACATGGAAAACGTAAGTTGATTGTGATGATCACGTCTCCAAAGAGTGTCTGTTTGCACATAGGACAAAACGTCATTCATCCAACCCATGTTCCATTTGAAATTGAATCCAAGTCCGCCAACATACGTTGGATGCGTAACTTTGGGGAAAGCCGTTGACTCTTCGGCAATAAAAAGAACATAAGGACAAGCTTCAAACAATTTGCAAGAAAGTTTGCGAAGAAAATCGATAGCCTCAATGTTTTCGTTTCCGCCCCATTTGTTTGGATGCCATTCGCCCGGTTTGCGATCGTAGTCGAGATACAGCATGCTTGCAACGGCATCGACACGAAGACCGTCAAAGTGAAATTCTTTTAGCCAGTAAATAGCATTGGAAATTAAAAAACTTTGCACTTCATAGCGAGAATAATCGAAAATACGCGTGCCCCAATTTTTATGTTCCTTTTTAAACTCGTCACTCGACTCATAGCAACATGTTCCGTCAAACTCCATAAGTCCATGAGCATCTTTGCAAAAATGTGCGGGAACCCAGTCCAAAATTACACCGATGCCGGCTTTGTGAAATTGGTTGATTAAGTACCTTAAATCGTCCGGAGTGCCGTAACGACTTGTAGGAGAATAAAATCCCGTAATTTGATAACCCCAAGAACCGTCAAACGGATGTTCGGCAAGGGGCATAAACTCGACATGCGTGTAACCCATTTTTTTGACATAGGGAACAAGATACTTGGCTAAATCTCTGTAAGAATACTGCTTGCCATCGTAATGTCTGCGCCAAGAACCTACATGAACTTCGTAAATGTTTACCGGAGATTTGTAAATGTTGCGTTTATTTGAAGCAACAATCCAATCTTGATCGCTCCACTCAAAATTACTTTCGCAACAAACAACACTTGCCGTTCCCGGACGAACTTCCGAAAACGAAGCATAAGGATCGGCCTTGTACAAAATTGAGCCTTGATTTGTTGTAATTGCATACTTGTAGCAATCACCTTCTCGAACGGAATCGAGCGTTATTTTCCAAATTCCGTCACAACGATCCATTTTGTCGTGATTGACGAGCCAGTTGTTGAAATCGCCAACTACACACACAGATGCCGCATTTGGTGCCCAAACGGAAAACTCGTAACCATTCGGCACTTTGTGACAACCCAACAATTTGTAAGCATCCGTGCTTTCACCTTGATAAAATTTTTCGTATTGACTCATTTGTCCTCCTTAGCTCGTCCGCTTTGAATTGTTACGGACGCAAGCCATTTTGCGTTTGCAGAAGAAAAATCTCCTTGTTTTGCCATGTATCTCCAACAATTTGTTGTGCCCGGTGCGTTTATTCGTTCGGACGAACCTACAATATCTTGCATGGTGTAAATTACAAGCTCGGCTTTACTGCAAGCTACTTTTGTTATTATCTGCCGAGAAATATCTTGATCGTTAGGCAAATTTAACATTTTTAAGACTAACGCTTGTGTTTTTTCGTCTAACGTCTTGTACCAATGTGTGGTCGTGTCGTTGTCGTGCGTGCCGAGATAAGCGATGCAATGTTCATTAAAATTTTGCGGTAAAAAAGCATTTTGCGGATTGCCGTCAAAAGCAAACTGCACTACTTTCATTCCTGCAAGACCGCATTTATCTCTTAACTCTATTACGCTTTGCGGAATGTCGCCGAGATCTTCGGCAACGATAGTAAGATTTGGAACGGCACTCTTTAACTGCGATATAAAATCAAAGCCGACACCACGTTTCCACATGCCATGCTTTGCCGTTTTTTCGCCATAACGTATAGCATAATAGCTATCAAATGCTCTAAAGTGATCGATACGAAGCACGTCAAAAAGCTCTTCACATTTCTTTACACGAGCTTTCCACCAAGCATAACCACTTTTTTTCATAACGTCCCAATTATAAAGAGGGTTGCCCCAAAGTTGACCGTCCGCAGAAAAATAATCGGGCGGAACTCCGGCAACAAAAGACGGACGACGATCTGCCGTTAACTCAAACAATTTAGAATTTGCCCAAACATCGGAAGAATCGTATGAAACATAAATAGGAATATCACCTATAAGTTTGATATCGTTTTGCTTTAGTAACTTACGAAAAGATTTCCACTGACTAAAGAAAATGTATTGACAAAATTTTACGAAATCGATTTCGTCCGAAAGATTGGCGGTGTAACGACTAACGGCATCACTGTCGTGCAACCTGATATCATCATCCCATTCTTGCCACGACTTACCGCCAAAATGCTTTTTAAGTGCGCAAAATAGGGAATAATCGTTGAGCCAGAAGGCATTTTGTTGGCAAAAGTCTAGATAGTCGGAAGGAAGGTTGTAGCGAACAAATTGCTTGTAAGACTCTCTTAGGGCAATTTCGTTGTGCAATTTAGCAAAATCATAATCGTTTCCCCTACATGTGCGACAACAAGACAATGTTTCTTCGGACAACAAACCACGAGAAACAAGATTGTCTAAATCGATTAAAAGAGTGTTGCCGGCAAAAGCAGAAGGAGACGAATACGGTGAATTTACAAAATCTGTGGGTGTTACGGGTAAAATTTGCCAATAACTTTGTTTGGATGCTTTAAGAAATTTGATAAACTTCGGAGCTTCGGCAAGAGTACCGACACCACAGTTTGATGGTAATGAAGTTATTGGGAGTAGAATTCCGCTATCCATTATTTACAACCTTTGTTTTATTGTTAGCTTTAATTAAAAAAACTAATTTTCTT
>CAVEYD010000028.1:13919-14961 GCA_963619835.1 bacterium
AAAAAAAAGAAGAAATCTTTTTACAGAATTCTTCTTTTTGAATAACACAATATTGTTATTTTTTTAACTACCTCTACACAAGCAAACTTATTGCAACAAGAATCATTCCCGAAAAGTAAGTTAGCGAATTTGCAGAATCGAGATATTTGTTGCGAAACTTAAATAAGAAAAGCCCAAGAATAATATCGCTAACGAAATACAGAAAACAACCCAAACCGAATAAAACAAACTTTGTTTCGCTAGTAAACAATTGCGAAAGTCCGAGCGATCCGCACATTGCAACAAGGCACGTGTAAATGTTTAATAAAACAAGGTTACTTCCAAATGAGTAGATGTTTTTGATTTGACAAAACGAATTTGCTATTAGAAACAAAATCATCGGTACTAAAAACCACCATTGCCATTTTCCACTCATAAATGACAAAACCGAGAAAGTCAAACTTGCACAGCTAAAGCTTGCCACACCTAAAACAAACCACTTGCGTTTATCCATAAATATGAGAAAGACGTCTCCGGCGCTAGCAAAAACAAGCCCGATAAGCAAAATCAGTCCTTTTGTCGTGCCGTCTTTTATGTATCCTATTACTCCCATCGTCACAAAAAGTGCCGCCGTAATTATTTTTAACGCACCGCGTTTGCGACTATCAAAATTTAGTAGCTTTAGAACCACAAGCCCTAAAACACACAAAACATAGACACCTAAAATTATCCACTGGTAAAGTTGCATTTTTGCTCTCCAATTTTTTCTTCAGTATAGCAACTCAAAATTGAAATATCAATATAAAATTTTTCACTTTTTGATTAAAACAAAAAAATTCTTTACAAAATAAATATAAAGCTTTTACACCGCTTTTGCGCATGCTTGACAATCTTCGGCACGCTTTAAAAAAAACGTAAATTAAAAAAATTAGTTTTATTGAAAAAATGGTTGTAAAAAAACAGTTATATTAAAAAAGACAATTTTTTTCACAAAAAAAATGTTTGATGACACCGTTAAAAAACACGTCAAATCAAACATTTCGTTGAAGTATGGATTAAATTG
>CAVEYD010000029.1:0-6799 GCA_963619835.1 bacterium
CAATTTTTTATAATCTTTATTTTAACAGCAACTTCCAACAACGTTTTATGCACAGAAAAATCACACAAAACGCCAAAATCTGCAAAAAAAAGAACCGTTTTTTTGAGTGCGGTTCCAATTGGTGGAGATGACGGGACTTGCACCCGTGTACCGACGTAAGACCATTTGACTTTCTTCGCATACAGTTTACTTTTAGTAGTTGCAAGGCAAAGAAAGCAAACCAACTTCACCAAGCCAAAGACAGATAAATTTCAAACATCAACGCTCTGCCAAACGTCAACATTCTATTTGCGTAGTCTAACGCAGATTATTTGGTACGCAAACAACCAAAAATCCACGTGCCGGTGTTAAATTAAGCGGCAAATGCCATTCTGGAAGAACGGCTTGTGCTATTATTAGCGTTTAATTTAAGTTTGTCCTTTTAACGTAGTGGGACGTCTACGATGCGCTTATCAAACCTTCTTCACCGCCGGGCGAATCTAAAAACACCCCCAAACGATTAAATTGCATTTTATTTTGCAATTACAAACATTTTACAATATTTTTCATTAAAAATCAATATTTTTCACAAATATTTTTGTGGGGCAACAATGCTTGCATTATTCTTCTTGTTGTGCTACAATTTGATGCACTAAAAAGAAGTGTTTTTTAACTGTTTTTGTGTGATATTTTTAAAAATATTTCAACAAACCATGTAAACGCAACCAAAAACTAAATATAAATTTTTTCAAAAACGTTTTCTATAACAATGTCGTTTTGCATTGATTCAATGTTTAAGACGGTTAAATATAAGGAGAAGAATTATGAAGAAACTAAAAGTATTGTTCCCGTTTATCGAAGCGGGATTCGGTCACATTATGACCGAAAAGTCAATTTGCGACTCATTTGAAAAAAAGTACGGCGACAAATTTGAAATTATTCGTAGCGACTTTTATAAAAATAGTGGTCGCTCCATGGAAAAGTACGAAAAAATGTTTACCCAAAGCGTAAAAGATTTCAACAAAAATCCGTTTTGGGGCGAAACTGTTACCAGTGCTCTTACTTTTTTTGGCGGAGATATGGTCGGCGACCTTCTCATGAAGATCTCGCATCCCATTGTCTACAAAAAAGCGATGGAAAAAATTACAAATTATCAGCCGGATGTAGTGGTGTCAACCCATTGGGCAAGTGTTTATTATGCTAACAACATGGCATCAAAGCCTCTCAACATTTTGTACATTCCGGATGTTCACGCAAACGAATTGTTTTGCTTGCCGGTAGATTTTGCCATGATTTACACTCCGACGGGTTATGAAGAAGGTTTGCATGACAATCACCGCTACAACAAGGACAATTTTAAGCTTGTTCCGTTTGCTATCCGCAACGAAGCTTACGACGTTAAGGGCGACAGACATCAAGTTCGTGCACAACTCGGCATGGACGACAAGTTTACAATCTATCTTGTCGAAGGTGCCTACGGCATAGGAATGATGGAAGACTTGTGCAAATCTATTATCGAAGCCGACTATGATGTCAACATTGTTGCCGTTTGCGGAAAAAACCCCAAGCTTGTCGAACGTCTCAACGAATTGCAAAGTAAGGGACACACAAAGTTGTACACATTTGGTTATCTCGAAAACCCTTTGCCGTACATTGCCGCATCCGATCTTTACATGGGCAAAAGCGGAAACGGACTTGCCGAAGCAGCATTTTACAGTGTACCCATCGTTGTCACACATTCCGCCAACGACATCGAAAAACGTATTGCCGCTCACTACGTCAACACAATAAAAGATGCCGTTTGTATCTACAAACTTAAAGATGCGCTGGACTTTGTCGAACAAGCCATTCAAAACAAAGGCGAGTACGTCAAACTTAACAGTGTAAAAGTAGATAGGTCTTTGTTCGGTTCGGAAGCAATTGCCGATCAAATTTACGAACAAATCGTAAAACGTTACGGCATCCAAGCGGTAGAGCAATGCGTCGACAATTCTGTTGCCGATTAAATATGGCTACAAGTTTTAAAAACGTTATTGCAACAAAGCAAGAACTAAAAATGTTCTAAATTTTTTTGAAAATTATACGACAAAACAACTCATTTTAAGGCAAAGCCAATAGATTTCGGCTTTGTCTTTTATTTTTGCATAAATATACAATCGTTGTGTATAAATATACATAAAAATGCATATTTATGCATATAATTATGCAAGAAACAAAATATCAGCCTTCTGCTCAAAATTTATTGAATAAATATTAAAATAACTATTGCATTATCTACTTGTATGTGTTATAATATAAAGGTATCGAGACGGAATATTTATTCATTTTTTATTCAGTCAAAAAAATAAAACTACTTTGGAGGAAAAAGTCAAGTGGGACAATCTTACGAAGCAAAAGATATACAGGTGCTCGAAGGTTTGGATGCTGTTCGTATGCGTCCGGGTATGTACATTGGTACAACAGGCACCAAAGGTTTGCATCACTTATTATGGGAAATCGTCGACAATGCCGTTGACGAAGCAACAAACGGTTATGCCACGCAAGTGGACATTACATTGCACAAGGACGGTAGCGCAACCGTAGCGGACAACGGGCGTGGAATTCCTGTCGACATTCACCCACAAATGGGCATTTCGGGCGTAGAAGTTGTTTTTACGCAACTACATGCCGGCGGAAAATTCAACAACAACAATTATGCATACAGCGGTGGTTTGCACGGAGTAGGTGCAAGTGTCACAAACGCACTTAGCGAATGGCTTACTGTAAATGTTTGTAAAAATGGTAAAATTTACGAACAACATTTTCACAGTCCGCAAAATGCCGATGGTAAGGTCGAAAGCGGAATCCCCATGGATTCTTTGCACGAAATCGGCAAAACAAAAGATCACGGCTCAACAATCACATTCTTGCCGGATAAACGCGTGTTCAAAAATATTCAAATGGATTATGACGTAATCCACAAGAGAATAAAGGAGCTTGCTTTTCTTAACAAGGGTATTCGCTTTACGCTCACCGACGAACGTTCGGACGATGAAGACGGCAATATCACGCACGAAGAATTTTGCTACGAAGGCGGACTCAAAGATTTTGTTTTGTACCTCAACGAAAATAAAGCGCCTTTGCACTTAAAACCGCTTTATTGGGCAGGACAAAACGAAACTTTACAGTTAGAGTTTGCTTTCCAGTACACAAGCAACTACACGGAAAATTTCATTTCTTACGTAAACAACATTCCTACAGGTGAAGGCGGTATGCACGAAACCGGACTTAAAACCGCCATGACCAAAGTTTTCAACGACTATGCTCGTGCCAAGGGCTTTTTAAAACCCAAAGAAGAAAATCTGTTAGGCGAAGACTTTCGTGAAGGAATCACTCTTGTCATGTCAGTCAAAATGGCAAACGTTCAGTTTGAAGGGCAAACAAAAACCAAACTTGGTAATGTCGAAGCCAAAGTCGCATGCGAAGCACTTGCCACAATCGGACTTACCGAACTGCTCAACAACAATGCAGGTACGGCAGAAGTAATCATCAAAAAGTCTATTGCATCCGCAAAAGTACGCGAAGCAGCTCGCAAGGCAAAGGAAGTTACTCGTCAAAAAAACAGTATATTCAATTCAACGTTAGTTGGCAAACTTGCAAGTTGCACAGGACGTGATGCCAAGAAAAACGAATTATTTATCGTTGAAGGCGATTCTGCAGGCGGCAGTGCAAAGCAAGCGCGTAACCGTCGTTTCCAAGCAATTTTGCCATTAAGAGGCAAACCGCTCAATGCCGAACGTAAACGTATCGACCAAGTTTTAGCCAATGAAGAAATTCGTTCGCTCATTTCCGCACTTGATACAGGTATAGGTGAAGAAGACTTCAATATAGAAGATTTAAAGTACGACAAAATCATCATCTTGTCGGATGCTGACCAAGATGGTGCGCATATTAGAGCAATTTTGCTTACATTCTTCTTCCGCTACATGCGCGAGCTTATCACCGAAGGGCATGTCTACATAGGAATGCCCCCGCTTTACAAGTTGTCCAAGAAGGACAAAGTAGTGTACGCTTACGACGACTACGAATTGCAAGTTGCCGCACAAAACTTTGGTAAAGGTTACGACCTTCAGCGTTACAAAGGACTCGGCGAAATGAATCCCGAGCAACTTTGGCAAACAACCATGAATCCCGAAACGCGCACGCTTATGCGAGTTACCATCGAAAATATTTCCGAAGCGGAACGTATGGTAACAACTCTCATGGGCGATCAAATCGATGCACGCAAGGCTTACATAACCGAAAATGCCGATTTTAACAAAAACAAAGACGAAATCTTTGAAGAGCTTGTCTAAAAGGAGGTGCTACCGTAATGAGTAATCAAGTAGATATTTTTGATTTAGAGCACAGCGATATAGAAAAAATGGAAGACGGCAGTAACCTTCTTACCAAACCTATGGAAATAGTCATGCACGAATCCATGATGCCGTATGCTGAGCATGTAATTTTGGATCGTGCCCTTCCACGTGTAGAAGACGGTTTAAAACCTGTTCAACGTCGCATATTGTATTCTATGTACGAGCAAGGCAACACGCCCGATAAACCTACGCGCAAATCTGCACGTATTGTCGGTGACTGCATGGGTAGATATCACCCCCATGGCGACAGCAGTATTTACGATGCAATGGTGCGTATGGCACAACCGTTTGCAATGAGCGCTCCGTTAATTATCGGACAAGGCAACTTTGGTAACATCGACGGTGACAGTGCTGCCGCAATGCGTTATACCGAAGCAAAACTTTCTCCTATTGCCTTGGAACTACTTCGTGATATCGAAAAGGACACTGTTCGTTGGTCACGCAACTTCGACGATACCACAAAGGAACCGGACATGCTCCCGGGACGTTTTCCCAACTTGCTTGTAAATGGTGCAACCGGTATTGCCGTAGGACTTGCCACAAACATTCCCCCTCACAATTTTGGCGAAGTTATCGAAGGTGTAATTGCTTTCATCGACAACAAAAATATTACACTTTCCCAAATGATGAAAATCATCAAGGGGCCGGATTTCCCTACAGGCGGTTATGTAATAGCCAACGGAGACGGTTTGCGTCAAGCGTACGAAACAGGTAAAGGCAAAATCGTTATTCGTGCAAAAATGCACATTGAAGTTGCAAGTGGCGACAGACGTAACATTGTCATCACAGAAATTCCTTATGGTCTCAGCAAGTCAGATTTACTTATGAAAATTGCCGCTTTAAAGGACGAAAAGAAAGAGCAATTCCAAGGTATATCGGAAATTGTCGACGAATCGGACAAGGACGGACTACGTGCCGTTATCAAACTTCGCAAGGATGCCGACGTAAAAAAGACAATCGAATTGCTGTTCAAATATTCATCGTTAGAATTGTCTTATGGTATCAACATGGTAGCAATTGCAGACGGTAAACCGCAACTTATGGGTTTGCTCGATATCATTGCTTACTATGTAACCTATCAACGCGAAGTTATTCTTCGTCGTAGCAAATTCGAGCTTGAAGAAGCAAAAGAACGTCAACATATTTTGCAAGGACTTGTAATAGCCGTACAAAATATCGACGAAGTAATTCAAATTATCAAAAACGCATCGTCCACAAGCGATGCCAAAACAAAATTGCGTTCTCGCTTCAACTTGTCCGATAGACAAGCGCAAGCTATTTTGGATTTACGTCTTGCACGTATCACCAAGCTCGAAGTTTCAAAGCTTATTTCGGAACTCGAAGAAATCGAACGCAACATAGACCGTTTACAAAAAATCATCAACAGCAAAAAAGAGCAAATGGACTTAATCAAAAGCGAGTTAACTACTCTTAAGCGCAACTACAAAATCGCCCGTCGTTCCGAGCTTTGCAAGGACGAGTCGGATGCTGTCATTCCAAGCGAAACGGACGAAAAGCCGGTTGAAAAAGTTGTTATCGGTATTGCATCGGACTACACAATCAAACGTATTCCGCTCAAAAACTACAACATGTCCAATCGTGATGCAATTGGTGCAAGTTCATCCGAGGTACTTACTACCGCAATCGAAACTCAAACCGACAGCAAAGTAATGTTCTTTAGTAATTTAGGTAATTGCTATCGTGCCGACGTCGGTGTTATTGCCGAAAAACGTTATCGTGACAACGGTGTAAGCCTTTCTCAAACTTTTGTAGAAGCACAAAAGGGCGAAATTCCTATCGGAGTGTTTGTTTTGCCTAAGGACAAAGAACCGAGCGGTGAACTGCTCATCTACACTCGTCAAGGATTTATCAAACGTTCGTCCTGGAGTGAGTATCAACTGCTCAAAAATGCTTTCCAAGGCTACAAGGGAAAGGATGGGGACGAAGTGTTCAAAGTTGAAGTTGTCGATCAAGCTAAGGAAATTTTCTTCGTTACCAATCGTGGCGGATGCACACGTTTCGATGTCAGCGAAATTCCTCTCCAAGGCAGAGTTGCAGGCGGTGTTCACTGTATAAACCTTGCCGAAGGCGAATATGTTGTCTATGCAGGACAAGTTTCACCTAAAGGTGAAGTAATCATGATAACCGACAAGGGCTTTATGAAACGTCTAAAAGTAGACGAAATCACAAAGCATGCACGCAACTGCAAAGGTGCAAAAGGTATCGAATTTGGAACAAACGGCAGAGAAATTATTTTTGCAAATGCGGTAACAGATAACTACAAAGTGGCATTGTACGATCGTGCCAACACTTATGTAATCGAAACAAGCGAAGTTTCGGTTGAAAACAAAAACCACAAAGGAAAAGCACCCAAAAGTCGCAAAGGCGGAATCGTTGTTGAAAAAGTAATTGCGTTTGTAACC
>CAVEYD010000029.1:6809-14655 GCA_963619835.1 bacterium
CCTAAAAAAAATTAAGTTAAAATTTCAAAACGTCTCTTAACAAAGAGGCGTTTTGTTTGTTATTATAAAAAATATTTATGTTAGCACAAAAAACTACTTATTTTTGTATCACGTGCGTAAAATGTTTTTTCTAACGGTATTTACATTTATTTTTCATTGTGATAAAATACTAAATTAATAAGCAGTGAATTTTATATTCTTGCTTACGCAAACAATCAAGTTGCCGTAAGTTTTCTTACAGAGCAGCTCAAAATTAACAAAAAAGGAGTTTTGCGTATGAATTCTTTCAGAGGCGGAAAGCATGTTCCCGACCGCAAAGAAATCTGTCAAAACAAAGCAATCGAGGAGATGCCGATTGTTTCCGACTACTACGTCAATTTGTCGCAACACATAGGCAAACCGGCACAATTGTGCGTGGAAATCGGCGAAACTGTCAGCGAAGGTCAACTAATTGCTTCGGCAAGCGGACTTATATCGGCAAACATTCATTCCCCCGTAGGCGGAAAAATTGTCGAAGTGGTAAAACGCAAAAATTCGCTCGGAGTTTTGGTTGACCACGTTCACATTAAACCGAGCGGAAACGTTGAAGTACAAACAATGCCGGTACTTGAATGTCCCTCTCAAAAAGATATCGTGCAACGTATTGGCGATGCAGGTATCGTAGGTATGGGCGGTGCAGGTTTCCCAACGGCAGTCAAGCTTCAACCCAAGGAAATTGTCGATGTCCTTGTTGTAAACGCAGCCGAGTGCGAACCTTACTTAAATTGCGACAATCGTTTGCTTATCGAACGTACCGAAGATTTTGTTCTCGGTGTACGTCTTGTAGCGCAAGCGTTAGGCGTGCAAAAAGTTTTCATCGGTTTAGAGGCAAACAAACCTCAAGCTTATGCGGCACTAATGGGTGTTGACGGAGTGGTTGCCGAGCGCCAACCCGCACGTGACAACGATATAATCGTAAAATTGCTTGCCCCCAAGTACCCTCAAGGTGCGGAAAAAATGCTTATTTATGCTTGCACAAAACGTAAAGTTCCAACCGGACAGCTTCCGGCATCCGTAGGTTGCGTGGTAATCAACGTTTCAACATGCATTGCTGTTTACGATGCAGTTGTAAAAGGACTTCCTCTTTACAAACGTGTTATGACCATTTCCGGTCAAGGTATCAAAAATCCTCGCAATATGCTTGTTCGTATAGGTACGCCCTTGTCGGATATTGTCGAATTTTGTGACGGACTAACCGACAACACAATCAAGCTTGTCAGCGGCGGACCTATGATGGGACGTTCTCTCATCGATACCGATGTCGCAACAACCAAAACGGACAGCGGATTTTTGGCACTAACCGACGAGGAAACAAACGGACTAATGCCTTCACCGTGCATACATTGCGGACGTTGCGTAGAAGTTTGCCCAATGCGCCTATCTCCCTTGTACATAGATTTTTACACCAAGGCAGGCGATTATGACACGGCAGTCAAGTATGGTGCGCTAAATTGTTTTGAATGTGGATCTTGTGCGTATGTTTGTCCTGCAAGACGTCCTATTGTTCAAAGCGTAAGACTTACAAAACAAAAAATAAAGGAGAAAAAGTAGCAATGAAATATATTTATAGCGGTTCTCCTCAAATAAAAACAAGTCTCAGTACCAAAAAAATCATGATGCAAGTTTGCATCGCACTTTTGCCTTCATGCATCGTAGGTTGCGTGTATTTTGGTTGGAGTGCCCTTCTTATTCTTGCAATAGCAACTGCCTCGGCAGTTGTGGCAGAAGTGGTTTACAGGCTATGTAGCAAAGTTCCGTTCAAACAGGTAATTGCCGAGTTCGATTTTACCTCGGTTGTAACAGGCTTGCTTGTCGGAATGAATGCCTACAGCACATCAAAATGGTATGCAGTGATGCTTGCAAGCATTTTTGCGATAGTTGTTGTAAAAATGTTGTTTGGCGGAACAGGAAAAAATATTGCAAATCCGGCAATTGTCGGCAGAATTTTTGCATTTATATCATTCGGTGCTGCTTTTGGCGGAACAATCACCGGTGACGAACTTGTTTCACCAATCAGCGGACAAAGTTGCTTTGCAACAGTCGATACGGCAAAAGTCGGTGCAACCCCCCTTCAAGCGTTGTACGGAGATGCAACCAACAATCTTACAATTGTTGATATGTTGCTCGGCACCGGCATGTACGGAGCTATCGGTGAGGTTTGCAAAGTTGCACTTATTATCGGCGGAATTTATCTTGTTGCCGTAAAGGTGCTAAACTTCCGTTGGCCTCTTGTCTACATTGCAGTTTGCGGACTTACCACAGTTGCACTTAACGGATTCGATTTCAGTTTATTCTTGCCTTCAATTTTAAGTGGCGGACTTATTCTCGGAGCAATATTCATGGCAACCGACTATGTAACAACCCCCACAACAAAACTCGGCAACTATATTTATTTTATTTTCCTCGGTGTGCTTACGGCAATTTTACGACAAGCCACCAAGGGCGAAACTGTTTCGTTTGCGATATTGCTTGGCAACTTGGTAGTACCTCTCATTGACATTTTCGTTAAGCGCAAGCCGTTTGGCGCTCGCTTAAACAAGGAGGCACGCAATGGCTGAGAAAAAACTTTTTAATCAAGCGCTAAAAACGATTTTGATTTTAGTAATTATTTGTCTTATTTGTTCACTATTGCTTGCTTTGGCAAAGGACATTTTCACTGTTTCCGATGAGGAAAAGTTCAATCGTTCCATGAAAAAGATTTACGGAGATTCTTTCCAAAAGGAATGTGACGTGGAAGTGGTTGCCGACGATACTTTAACAAAAGGCACTGTCTTGTCGATAGTCAAGGCAACCGACGGCGGTTACGTAATTGAAGTTAAAGGCAATGGCGGTTACAAAAATGGTAGTGTAACGCTATATGTCGCATTAAAAACCGATGCCAAAATAAAAGGTTGGGCAATTAAAGAAAGTGTAAACCAATCGTTTGTTTCAAAAATCACCGACGAATATCAAAAAACTTGGTACATTGCAACCGACGACGTTCAGGAAGGCGCAACAGAATACGACTTAAAATATGCTACGGCAGTCGGAGCAACCTACACAAGTACGGCAATCAACAATGCAATCAACACGGCAGTAGATTACATGTGCAATCACTTACGTGTTTCTACAGGTGAGTAAGGAGGGAGCAAGAATGAAAAACAACAGATTCAAAGATATTGCTCTTGACGGGCTACTAAGACAAAACCCAACATTCAAACTTGTACTTGGCACATGTCCCACTCTTGCACTTACAACTGCAGCGGCATCCTGTTTAGGAATGGGACTTGCGGTAACCTTCGTACTTATTTGTAGCAACGTAATTATCTCTTTACTAAGGTACATCATTCCGGACAAAGTCCGTATTCCCTGCTTTATCGTAATCATTGCAACTTTTGTTACAATCGTTCGTATGTTTATGGAAGCGTACATGCCTGATATGTACGACAGTTTAGGTGTTTACTTGCCACTTATCGTAGTAAACTGTATCATTTTAGGCAGAGCCGAAAGTTTTGCTTCTCACAACCCGGTAGGCGAATCTGCTCTTGACGGATTGTTTATGGGACTCGGCTTTACTTGTGCGCTTACTCTCATGGGTATTTTCCGTGAAGTACTTGCTTATGGTTCGGTGTTTGGTACGGAAGTTTGGAAAGCTCAACCGCTACTTGACGAATTTGGTAATGTAGTTATCAATCCGGAAACCGGACGAGTTGTCTATGGCGAAAAATTCGGTATTGCATTTTTCGGATCGTCCGCCGGTGCTTTTTTGACGTTCGGTTTGTTTATTGCAGTCTTTACGGCAATCAGCAACGCAGTAGAACGCAAAATGAAGCACGCCCAAGCAAACAAGTTTTCCGCAAAGCTTAGCGAAACGGCAAAGGAGGCAGAGTAATGTTATCATTATTAAATAGTGTAAATGTAACATTCCCCGGCAGTGTCGATTTCTTTGCGATACTAATTGCCGCTTTGTTTTCCAACAACTTTATTTTGGTACAATTTTTAGGAATTTGTCCGTTTTTAGGCGTTTCCAAAAAAATAGACTCGGCTCTCGGTATGGGTATTGCCGTAACGGCGGTAATGGTGCTTACTTGCGTAGTAACTTATCCGTTGTACGTTTATGTGCTTGTTCCGTTGCAAATAGAGTATCTCGAAATTATTTTGTTCATTTTGGTAATTGCCGCGCTTGTTCAAATGCTCGAGATGGCACTCAAAAAGTTTAGCCCGGGACTTTATTCGGCACTTGGTATTTATTTACCGCTTGTAACAACCAACTGTGCAATACTCGGTATTGCCGAAAGTGTTATTGGCTATACGGCAACAACAACCGGAGCGGTAACAACAGTTGCCATGGCAACAAGCCTTGGCGGTGCGGTATTCAGCGGACTTTTCTACGGACTCGGTTTCACTTTGTCAATAGTGTTGCTTTCAGGTTTACGTCAAAAAGTCGACAAGCTCAACATTCCGCAAGCACTCAGGGGTTTTCCCATCACAATGATTACGGCATGTATCATGGCTATGGCGTTTTACGTTTTCACGTTAATTTAGGAGAGTAAACATGATTACACTTAATTTTGTTACAATAAATTGGACGTCGCTTGCTATTGCCGTAGGACTCATGGTCGGAGTATCGCTTGTCTTGGGCATACTCATCATGGTAATTTCCAAAGTATGCACAGTAAAGGAAGATCCACGCGTAAAAGAAGTAACCGAGCATCTTGCAGGAGCCAATTGCGGAGCTTGCG
The DNA here is from genome assembly GCA_963619835.1 of bacterium. GTDB lineage: Bacteria > Bacillota > Clostridia > Christensenellales > CAG-314 > Fimimonas. The sequence goes on from CAVEYD010000029.1 coordinate 11,570, forward strand.
GATACGCAGGTTGTAGCGGTTTTGCTCAAGCACTTGTGGACGGTAATGCAAAGTTAGATTCTTGCGGTCAAACCACGGCAGAAAACAAAATAGAAATTTCCAACATTTTAGGTGTAGCCGTAGACGGTAACACTGAGCCGACGGTTGCGGTAGTAGCTTGTTCGGGCGGAAACAAATGCAACGACAAGTACGATTATCAAGGTTACGGTAATTGCATCAATCAAAATATGCTTGCCGGCGGACGTAAAGCATGTCAAGCAGGTTGTATGGGTAGCGGAAGTTGTGTGGATGCTTGTCCGTATTTGTGCATCGAGTGTTACGACGGTTACGCGCATGTCGATCCGGACTTGTGCCGTTCATGTGGGCTTTGCATCCAAACTTGTCCCAAAAAACTCATCAAACGTGTTCCCAAATCGGCAAAAATTTACGTTGCCTGTTCCACCGAATGTCGCGGAAGGGACGTTATGAATCAATGTCAAGCAGGTTGTATCTCTTGTGGAAAGTGCGAACGCACCTGTCCAAACGGAGCAATTCACCTTGTAAACAACGTTCCCATCGTCGATTACGCTAAATGTACCGGTTGCGAACTTTGCTTAAATGCATGTCCTCGTCATTGCATCAAGCACCTTCATCCGCAGGACGACTAAAATTTTTTTGCAATCAAAAACTAAAAATAAATAAAAACAAAAAAAGACGCTGTGTTTTCACAAGCGTCTTTTTTCTACAATTTTATTAAGCTTTATTAGCGCTACCAAGCACTTCAATGATCTTACGTTTAACTTCTTCTTTCATCATTGTGCGAGCGTCGCCAAGGTATTGACGTGGGTCAAAGTGATCGGGATGTTCTGCAAAGTGCTTGCGAACGGCAGCAGTGAAGGACAAACGAAGGTCGCTGTCAATGTTGATTTTGCAAACAGCCATTTGAGCGGCTTTTCTAAGTTCGCTTTCGGGAATACCGATAGCATCCGGCATGCTTCCGCCAAATTGATTAACAATAGCAACTTTTTCTTGCGGAACACTGCTTGCACCGTGCAAAACGATGGGGAAGTTAGGCAAACGTTTTCCAACTTCTTCCAAAATATCCAAACGGAGTTTAGGATTTTGACCGGGCTTAAATTTGTATGCGCCGTGGCTTGTGCCGATTGCAATAGCAAGGCTGTCAATACCGGTAGCGGTAACAAATTCTTGTACTTCGTCGGGGCTTGTAAACAAGGCATCGTCAGCATCAACTTTAACGTCGTCTTCTACACCTGCAAGCTTACCGAGTTCTGCTTCAACAACTACTCCGTGATCGTGAGCGTACTCAACAACTCTCTTGGTTGTAGCGATGTTTTCATCCCAAGGTTTACTGCTTGCATCAATCATAACCGACGTAAATCCGCCGTCGATAGAAGCTTTACAAATATCAAAATCTGCGCCGTGGTCAAGGTGCATAACAATAGGAATATTTGTTGTTTCAACAGCAGCCTGCACAAGGTGCTTAAGGTAAATAGGATTAGCGTATTTACGAGCGCCTGCGGAAACTTGTAGAATAACAGGTGAATTGCATTCGTTTGCTGCATCTACAATTGCTTGAATCATTTCCATATTGTTTACGTTAAAAGCACCAATGGCGTAGTGGCCGTCGTAAGCTTTTTTAAACATCTCTTTGCTTGTTACAAGTGGCATAATAACTTCCTCCGTGTATAAATAGATTTTATGTAAGGCAAAATAGAATTTATAAATTTTTTTTATTGTATTTGTTTGTCAAACATTTTGCCTTATGCTATAATACATTAGGTATTTTACCACAGCCCTTTGTTATTGTAAAGCAAAGAGAAAAAACACAGACAAAAATTTTTGGAGGTATACTCACAATGTCAAAGAAAAACGTAAGAGTAGCCATCAACGGCTTTGGACGTATCGGACGTCTTGCTTTTCGTCAAATGTTTGGTGCAGAAGGATACGAAATCGTAGCCATCAACGACCTTACCAGCCCCAAGATGCTTGCGCATCTATTAAAGTACGACACAGCACAAGGCAACTATGTAGCAATGGGACACACCGTTTCCTACAAAGATGCAATCTTGGCTGAAGACGGAAAAACAGTTGTAACACCCGGTTCCATCACAGTTGACGGAAAAGAAATCACCATTTATGCAGAACCTAAGGCAGTTAACCTTCCTTGGAAACAACTTGCTGTAGACGTAGTTTTGGAATGCACAGGTTTCTATTGCAGCAAAGAAAAGAGCCAAGCTCACATTGATGCCGGCGCTCGCAAGGTTGTTATTTCCGCTCCTGCAGGAAAAGACCTTCCCACAATCGTTTACGGTGTAAACGAAAAAACACTTTCTGCTGACGACACAATCATTTCAGCAGCAAGCTGCACAACAAACTGCCTTGCTCCTATGGCAAAAGCACTTAACGACTATGCTCCTATCCAAAGCGGAATTATGACAACCGTTCACGCTTACACAGGCGACCAAATGGTTTTGGACGGACCTCACCGCAAGGGTGACCTTCGTCGTGCACGTGCAGCAGCACAAAACATCGTTCCCAACACAACAGGCGCAGCAAAAGCTATCGGACTTGTTATTCCCGAACTTAACGGCAAACTTATCGGATCCGCTCAACGTGTTCCCGTTTGCACAGGCAGCACAACAATTCTTGTTGCAGTAGTAAAGGCTAAGGACTTGACCGCTGACGGAATCAATGCTTACATGAAGTCCGTTGCAAATGCTTCCTTCGGCTACAACGACGACATGATCGTTTCCAGCGACGTTATCGGAATGCGTTTCGGCAGCTTGTTCGATGCTACACAAACAATGGTTGCAAAGATTGACGACGACACCTATCAAGTACAAGTTGTTTCTTGGTACGACAACGAAAACAGCTACACTTCACAAATGGTTCGCACAATCAAGTACTTCTCCGAACTTAAGTAATTTCAACTACTTAAACTAAAAAAGTTAGTACTGTATTAAATTGCGGTAGTGCAACACATTAAAAAAAGCAAAAAGACGGTTTAATTTTAAGCCGTCTTTTTTTGTTACATTTTTGCGAATTTTTAATCAATTTTTTTTAAAGTCTATTTATGGCAACTTAAT
>CAVEYD010000030.1:0-14502 GCA_963619835.1 bacterium
ATTGTAATATCTGCAAAAATTTTTTGTAATTTTAGAATGTTTGTGTATTAAAATAATAAATTTTGCTAAAAAAATATACAACTTGTTGCAGCAACGTTTGTCTAAATTGAAAATTGGTGATATAATAACAAGTTGATAATAGAAAAATTGGGAGAATCGTCCTATGAAAAGCATGACAGGTTACGGCAAAGCCGTTGTTACTTGCGAAAATCGTGAATTAACCATCGAGTTAAAGAGTGTAAATCACAGATTTTTGGATATTTCCACAAAAATTCCAAGGACATTTATTGCTTATGAAGATATAATTAGAAACGGAATTTCAAGTGGTGTGTCTCGTGGTCATATTGACGTGTTTTTAAACTACAAACTTACCGAGGGATCAGGAAAAGTTGTCAAAATTGATTTTTCGCTTGCTGAAAGTTACGTAAATGCCGCAAAACAGTTGTCGGATAGATTTTTAGATGTACACAATGATTTTACGTTGAGTAATCTTCTTAGAAGTCCGGATGTTTTAACGATTGATCAACCGGAAGAAGACGAAGACGTTATTCGAAGCATGTTGCAAGACTGCATAAAAAAAGCAGTAGATAATTTAAATATTATGCGAGAAGTTGAAGGTAACAAGCTTCGCAAGGATTTATTAAATAAAATTGATAATCTTGAATCAATGCTTGATAAAGTTAAAGAGTATGCTCCGATGGTTGCAGCGTCTTACAAAGAAAAACTTAGTCAACGTATAAGCGAATCATTACAAGATGTCGAGATAGATCAATCAAAACTTGCAAACGAAGTTTGCTTCTTTGCTGATAAGTCGTGTATTGATGAAGAAATTACAAGACTAACTAGCCACATTGCAGGTGCAAGAGAGATTTTGGCAAAAGAAGAACCTGTTGGAAGAAAATTAGATTTTCTTGTTCAAGAGTTTAATAGAGAAACTAACACGATTTGTAGTAAAAGTAGTTACTTAGAACTGACAAACATTGGTTTGCAAATGAAAAACGAAATTGAAAAAATAAGAGAGCAAGTGCAAAATCTTGAATAGCTAGTTACCTTAATATTTTTTTAATAAAAATTAGTTTTTGAAACAATCTTCATCCAATTTTTGCATAAAACTTTGCAAATTGTGATGAAAATACTAAAAAATATAGAATATTATGATAGACATAGCATCTGTTTATAATAGAAAAGGAAAAGAAAAAAGGAGTTTATCTTCATGGAACAAAATCAAAAAATGGGCAGATTGATAATTATTTCCGGTCCGAGTGGCGCCGGCAAGGGAACAATTTGTGCTGAATTGCTGAGACAAATGCCTGATTTAGTTATATCTCGTTCGGCAACAACTCGTGCCCCGCGTCCTAATGAAAGAAAAAATAGAAGTTACTTTTTTGTTTCAACCGAGACTTTTTTGGAAATGGTTAAAAACAACGAACTTCTTGAGTACGATCAACATTTTGAGCATTATTACGGAACGCCGAAAAAATTTGTCGTTGACATGTTGCATTTCGGTAAAGATGTAATTTTGGAAATTGACGTAAAAGGTGCATTGCAAGTTAAAGAAAATTACCCTGATAGTTTGTTGTTCTTTATTGAAGCACCGAGCGAAGAAGCTTTGTACGAGCGTTTAGTTAAACGTGGTTCGGAAACAGAAGAAAAAATTCAAATTAGAATGGCAAGAACAAAATTAGAACTTGCTCAACGTAATAAGTATGACTATTGCATTATGAACGACGACGTTGATAGAGCAGTAGCTGAAATAATTAGTATTCTTAAAAAGGAGCCTGAAGAAAAATGATTGCATATCCTCCCATTGATGAACTTACAGAAAAAGCCGGAGATAAATATTCTCTTTGTTGCGTTATCGCTAAGCGTGCGAAAGAACTTAATAGTATGCCAAATCAACCGCAATACTTTAAGCCAATTTCTTACGCATCAAGCGAATTTTATGACGGATTGACAAAGATTGAAAAGTCTAAATAGGTAGCACGATGAGCTTGTTGCAAGGAAAAAACATTGTTATAGGCGTTTGTGGCGGCATTGCAGTATACAAAGTGTGCAGTGTCGTGCGTGGATTTAAAAAACTTGGTGCAGAAGTTGATGTTATTATGACAAAAAACGCAACCGAGTTTGTTTCGCCACTTACTTTTGAAACGCTTTCAAACAGACCTGTTGTGGTCGATATGTTTACCCGTCCCGAACAGTGGGAAGTCGGGCATATTTCTCTTGCAAAAAAAGCTGATTTGTTTTTGGTGTGTCCTGCAACCGCTAATTTGGTCGGAAAATATGCCAACGGGATTGCCGATGATATGCTTACAACAACACTCATGGCAACTAAGTCTCCTGTGGTTGTTTGCCCTGCAATGAACAAAAACATGTATCACTCGGATTCTTTTACGCAAAACATTGATACATTGAAAAAGAGAGGATGCTTTGTTGTTGATTCCGAAAGCGGATTTTTGGCCTGTGGTGACGTTGGGGACGGTAGACTTGCCGAGCCTGAAAAAATTGTCGATTTTTGTGTGAACTTGCTTGTTCCGAAACAAGATTTGTTAGGCAAAAAAATTCTTGTGACTTGCGGAGCAACTATTGAAAAAATTGACGATGCAAGATATATTACAAATTTCTCGTCCGGAAAAATGGGTGCGGCAATTATTGAACAAGCGTTAAACCGCGGTGCAGAGGTTTTGGCAGTTTGTGGCAAGCATTCGTCTGTAGTTGACGGTCGTGCGAAAATTGTTGATGTTTTGACGACGCAAGACATGTACAATACTGTTATCGGTTGTTCAAAAGACTTTGATGCATTTATTCTTGCAGGTGCACCTTGTGACTATAAACCAGAAAAATTTTCCGAGTCTAAAATTAAATCAGAAGATTTAACAATTAAGTTTGTTAAAAATCCTGATATTGCTCAAAAATTGGGAACAATAAAAGAAAATAAATTTTTGTGTGTATTTTCTGCCGAAACAGATAACGGAATTGAAAATGCAACATTAAAGATGCGTAAAAAAAATGCAGATTTGTGCGTGTTGAACGATATAAAACACAACAATGTTTTTGGCTCTGACACTAATGTGGTCACGTTTTTGACTAAAGACGGTACTGTTACCGAATATAATGAAATGCCTAAAAATGATGTAGCTAATTTAATTTTAGACAGGGTGGCTAAATGATTTATTCTGTAATAGTAGATTTGTCGGCTACCGAAATTGACAGAGTTTTTGATTACCGTGGTGAAGGCTATTCTGTTGGAACCAGAGTTTTTGTTAGCTTTGGCAAAAGAAAAGTGGAAGGCTATATTGTTGAAGAAAAGGAAACATCGGACTATCCACTTGATAAAATTAAAGAAATCATTGCTCCTGTTGACGATTATCCTGTTATATTGCCCGAACTAATTGAGCTTGGAGCATTTATGCGACGCGAATATCATCTTAAATGGGTTGATGTTTTGCGCCTTTTTATTCCCGCAGAGATGCGAAGCGGTAAAGTAAAGTCTCTTTCACGCAAACAAGCAACTTTGGCATTTGATTTAGAGGAAGCGTTAAGACAAATTAAAACAAATGCTTTAAAGCAAAAGCAAATTGTTGAGTATCTTTCACAAAACGGAGCGACTTTTTGTACTTTACTTAATGAAAAATTTGGTCCATCTGCCGTAAAGTCTCTTACTGAAAAAGGGATTATTGTTGTAAATGAAATAAAAATAAACAGAACTCCGTATAAAAATATCGTTGAATCTAATGTTAAAGGCAGAAATCTTACCGATTATCAACAAAATGCAGTAAACACCATTTTAAATAATGGTGATGGAAAATTTTTGTTGCATGGTGTAACAGGTAGTGGAAAGACGGAAGTATATTTGACAATAATTGAAAAACTTGTTAGTGACGGCAAGAATTGCATTATGCTTGTGCCGGAAATTTCCCTTACGCCAAACATGCTAAAACAACTACGTCAAAGATTTGGCGAGAAAGTCGCTCTTTTGCACAGTGGCTTGTCGATTGGCGAGCGATATGATGAGTGGCTTAGGCTAAGAAACGGCGAAGCTAAAATAGCTATTGGTGCAAGAAGTGCTGTTTTTGCTCCTTTAACAAATATCGGTGCTATAATTATTGATGAAGAACACGACGGAAGCTATATTTCCGATTTCAATCCAAGATATGACACGATAGCGATTGCAAAAAAAAGAGTCGAGCAAAACAACGGTTTGTTGGTGCTTGGCAGTGCAACACCAAGTCTTGTTAGCTACCACGAAGCTAAAATAGGCAGGTTAACTTTAATAAACATGCCTGAAAGAATAAACAAACATCCGTTGCCGTCTGTGGAAATAGTTGACATGTCCTTGGAGACAAGAAAAGGAAACAAAGGTATATTTTCGCAAACACTTAAAAACAGGCTTGACGAAACAATTACTCAAGGCAATCAAGCAATGTTGTTTTTAAATAGACGCGGTTATTCGTCCTTTTTGATGTGCACAAAGTGCGGTTACGTGGCAAAATGCAAGGATTGCGACGTTAGTTTAACTGTACATAGAGAAGACAATATGTTGAAATGTCATTACTGCGGCAAACAGTATTACATGCTGAATAAATGTCCTAATTGTCACGAAGAAAGTTTTAGATACGGCAAAATAGGAACACAACAAATTGTCGATTTGCTTGGCAAAATGTATCCGGATGTTAAAGTGCTGAGAATGGATGCAGATACAACAAGAACAAAAGAAAGTCATGGAAAGATTTTGGAAGCTTTTGGTAAAGGTGAGGCACAAATTTTAGTCGGCACACAAATGATTGCAAAAGGACATGATTTTCCAAACGTTACACTCGTCGGCATTTTGGATGGCGATCAAACGTTGCATCATGATGACTATCTTGCGACTGAACGAACTTTTCAGCTTATAACTCAGGTCGCAGGTCGTAGTGGTAGAAACGAAAAACCGGGTAAAGTCGTTTTACAGACATATACTCCAAATCATTACTGTTTGCAACTTGCGGCAAAACAAGACTATGTTTCGTTTTACAGACGAGAAATAAATTTGCGAGAAGCTTCGTCTTTTCCGCCTTTTGCAGAAATAATTAGGTTGCTGTATCAAGGTGAAAAAGAAAAAGATTGCATAGACGAACTAACTTCTCAATATGCTATGCTTGTAAATCTAAAAAAAGATTATCCGTTAGCATTTTTGTACATGGATAAAATGCGTTGTCCGCTTAAACGAGCTGAAAATAAATACAGATTTCAAGTAATGATAAAAATTGCGACAAACTACGTTGATGAAGTGTTGCCAAAAATCTTTGAAATTTGTGATAAAAAATATAAAAGTAGTGTACAAGTTTTTGCCGAAAGAAATCCGCAAAACTTGTCTTAGAAGAAAATGAGGTGTGAAATGGCAAAAAGAAATATAGTGCAAATGGGAGATCCTCTCTTAAGAAAAATTTGTAAACCTGTAGATACGTTTGATGCAAAGTTGGGACAGTTGTTGGACGACATGAAAGAAACTTTGCTTCATGCGGAAGGACTTGGGCTTGCAGCTCCGCAAGTTGGAATTTTGAAGCGTGTTTGCATAGTGTTATATGACGACAAATATTTTGAACTTGTTAATCCAATGCTGAAAAAATGCAAGGGAAAATGTGTTGACAACGAAGGCTGTTTATCTGTGCCCGGTTTTAGAGGACTTGTGGAACGTCCGCAAGAAATAACCGTTGAGTACTTTGACAGAAACGGAAATCCAAAATCAATTAGTGCGGAAGGATATTTTGCAAGAGTCTTTTTGCATGAAATGGATCACCTTGACGGAATTTTATTTTGCGACAAAATGATAAAGAAAATTGTGGATGATAATTGATTTTTGTCAATTTATAATATACTATGTTTGTAATAGCATAGTTTTTTGTACAAAAAATCTTATTTTTGTTGTTAAAATATGTTTTTTGCTTTTTATTTATCAGACAGAGTCGAGCCTTTTTTATTATTTTGAACTTATTTACTGAGGTAGTATGAAAGTTGTTTTTTTGGGAACACCAAACTTTGGAGTTCCGGCATTGGAAAAAATGATACAATATCATGATGTTTTAGCTTGCGTTTGCCAACCTGACAAGCTTGGTGCAAGAAATAAAATAGAATATTGTGCAGTGAAAAAGTTTGCTTTAGCTCATGATATACCGGTTTTTCAATTTGAAAAAATTTCTCGTGACGGAGTAGAAACGCTAAAAAATCTTGCGCCGGACATTATGGTGACGGCGGCATACGGACAAATTTTGTCACAAGAAATAATTGATATTGCTCCGCATGGAATTGTGAACATTCACGGATCTTTGTTGCCAGCTCTTAGGGGGGCGGCACCAATTCAATATGCAGTGTGGCAGGGACTAACAGAAACCGGAATTACTATCTTGAAAACAGTAAAAAAAGTTGATGCAGGTGCAATAATTTTACAAAAAAAATTGTCAATTTTACCTTATGAGACAAACGGAAGTTTGTTTGAAAGAATGTCGTTACTTGGTGCCGAAGCTATTGTTGAGGCGCTTGGTCAAATTGAAAACGGATCGGCTAGTTTTACTGAACAAGACGAATCTAAAGCGACATTTTGTTCAAAAATTTCTGCCGAAGAAGAGCATATAGATTGGAATAAATCACAAAGTGAACTAATAAATTTGGTTAGAGCTTTGTGTCCTTCGCCTTCTGCTTGGACGACTTTGTTTGGAAAAAGATTGAAAATTTACGAGTTACGCCCGTGTGACGGGAATTTCGATGAATTTTTACCCGGACAAATTTGTTTTGTTTCTAAAAAAGCTATTGCCGTAAAATGTTTAGACGGTGCTTTGTTTATAAATGAATTGCAAAAAGAAAACGGCAATAGAATGAATATTGCAAGTTTTTTGTGTGGTAATAAAATTTCTTTGGGAACGGAATTAGGCAAATGAACAATGCTTTTTTGAAAAGTTTTGAGGTTTTGTCGTCTGTTTACAACGACAAGGCATTTTCGACAATTGCTTTAAACAAAGTATTGAACAATTGCGTTGCCAAAGATAAGTCTTTGATAACTAAAATTGTATACGGCGTTTTAGACAATGATATTCGCCTAACATACATAATTTCCAAAAATGTTAAAAAACTTCCCAAAAATAAGGATGCTTTTTTGTGTTTGAAGATAGGAACATACTGTTTGGCAGATTTGTCTTTGCCACAATACATGGTTTGTAACGACATTGCAGAATTGTCTAAAATTACCGAGGACAAACACATTGTCGGTTTTGTAAACGCTACGCTAAAAAATATTGCAAAAGTTGCAAAAGATTTTGACGATTACCCGAGTGATCCGATTTTGTACATTTCAACTAAATACTCTTACCCCGAGTGGGCTTTTAGAAAACTTGTTAAAGATTACGGTTTTGATAAAGCAAAGCAAATTGTTGAATATAAGTTGGACGAGAAAACGACAATTCGCATAAAAAATTGCGATAAGCTATATTTAGAAAACCATTTTAAAATAGTAGAAAATACTAGTTTTGACGATGCATTTTTCGTTTCCGGCGGTGTAATTGAACAAAATGATTGTTATACGGCACAAAGTTTGTCTTCGATGGCCGTCGCAAGAATTTGTGCAAATGAAATTGGCAGAAATTTTTTAGATTGTTGTGCGGCTCCCGGTGGAAAATCTGTTTACGTGGCGCAACTTTGTCCGCAAACAAAAGTAGTGTCTTGCGACATTTACGAACATCGTGTAAATTTAATTGATTTGTATGCAAAAAGGATGGGAGTAAAAGTTGAATCCCATTGTCTTGATATGTCCGTTTTACATAACGAATTTTTGAATAAGTTTGATACTGTTTTGTGCGATGTTCCGTGTAGCGGTTTTGGTGTGTTGAATAATCGCCCCGACATAAAACTTTTTAGAGAAAACAAAGATATAAGCGATTTGATGAAACTTCAGTACTCAATATTAGATGCTTGTAGTAATTATGTAAATGTTGGTGGGCGCCTTGTTTATTCAACGTGTACAGTATTTGATAACGAAAACGGACAAAATATTAGAAAATTTTTAAAAAATCACCCTGAATTTGAATTTTATAAAATTAACTTGCCAATGTTGCCCAATGTTGACGGAAAACCATTTTATCAATTTTTGCCGTCTGTTGACAATTTGCAAGGTTTTTTTGTGGCTGTGCTAAAGAAAATTAGGTAAATTTTATGGTCATTTTACAAGATTTAACTCAAAACGAACTTACAAACTTCTTAACGGAAACATACAATGTTAAGCCGTTTGTTGGCAAGCAAATTTTTGAGTGGCTTAACAAAGGTGTCGACTTTGACGGAATGTCTAATATTCCAAAAAATCTTAGGGTACAGCTTTCAAACGACTGTGTTGCAGTTGCGGCAAAAATCATTAAAACACTTGAATCATCAATTGACGGAACGCAAAAATTTTTGTTTATGCTTTCGGACGGAAACGTTGTTGAAGGCGTTTTGATGAAGTATAAATATGGCAATACACTTTGTGTTTCTTCGCAAGTCGGTTGCCGAATGGGCTGTAAATTTTGCGCAAGTACTCTTGGTGGATTAGTTAGAAATTTGTCTGCCGGGGAAATTTTGGGACAAGTTGTTTCTGTAAACGCTTTGGGGGCAGATAACAAAAGATTTGTAACAAACATTGTACTAATGGGTAGCGGTGAACCTTTGGACAACTACGATAATGTTACAAAATTTTTGAGACTTGTTTCAAGCGAGGAAGGTTTAAATATTTCTATGCGAAACATTTCGCTTTCTACTTGCGGTCTTGTTGATAAAATGAAGTTACTTGCCGACCAAAATTTTCATGTAAACTTGACTCTTTCTTTGCACAATGCATTCAATGATCAGCGTAAAGAGATTATGCCGATAACAAATGCGTATTCGGTTGAAGAAGCGGTTGATGCTTGTAGATATTATTTTGAAAAAACCGGTAGAAGAATTATTGTAGAATATACTTTGATTGACGGTCAAAATGACACATATTCACATGCATTAAAATTAGCTTCGCTGCTTAGAAATCTTTCGGTACATGTTAACGTTATTGCATTAAACCCTGTAAAGGAGACCGGATTAAAAGGTACTTCCGAAAATAACTTAAAAAAGTTTTTAGCATACCTAGATAAACTTGGAATATCTGCAACAAGACGGAGAACGATGGGGCAAGATATTGAAGGGGCATGCGGACAACTTCGTAAACGTTACTTAGAGGTTGAAGAAAATGTCTGAGAGAGGTATCGTTTGTAAGTCTGTAGGCGGAGTTTTTGACGTTTTAACCGAAAAAAATACAAAAGTTGTTTGTTTTTCCCCTAAAAAATTTAGATATTCCAACAAAGATATTGTTGTTGGGGACAAGGTTACCTTTGAAACAATTAATGGCGGCAAAAAAGGACTTGTTTGCGATGTTATGCCACGGAAGAACAAGCTTGCTCGTCCCGAAATTGCCAATGTCGATATCTGCTTTGTTTTAATCGCCGATATTCCCGAACCGGATTTTATTCTTGTAGACAAGATTATTGTAAATTGCTTTGAGCAAAAGATTGTCCCCGTCGTTGTTGTAAATAAAACTGATTTGAGCGATAATACATTTGTTTTGGCACAAAAAAATTATCAAAATGTTTGTGATGTTGTTGGTGTTTCTGCAATAAACAATGACTTTGGTGAATTGAATAAATATTTTAAAAATAATGTAGTGTGTTTTGCCGGACAATCGGCAGTGGGTAAAACAAGTTTACTTAACGCTTTGTTGCCTGAAAGTAATCAAAAAACCGGCGCAGTCTCTGAAAAATCAGGAAGAGGAACACATACGACAAGACATAGTAGTTTGCATCCTATTTTGGGCGGACTTCTCGTTGATACTTGTGGATTTTCTTTGTGCGACTTGACTATAAAGTCAGAAGATTTGAGACTTTATTTTGACGATTTTGTTGAAATATCCTGTAATTGTAAGTTTAATTCGTGTACCCATACAGTTGAACCTGACTGTGCGGTAAAAGATGCAGTTGAAAAAGGCGAAATTTTTAAAGATAGATACGATAGGTATTTGTACGAATATAAAGAACTTGTAGAAAAAGAAAAAAATAAATTTTAAAGTTGGTTTTGCTATGAATAAAATTTTGGTTAGTCCCTCAATATTAAATTGCAATTTTGCTATTCTTGGCGATGAGTGTAAGTCTTTGCAGAGTGCCGGCGCAGATTGGATTCACTGTGACGTGATGGACGGCGATTTTGTGCCGAATATTTCGTTTGGCGCGCCTATTATTAAATGTATTGACAAAGTTGTTGATATTCCGCTTGATGTTCATTTGATGATATCTGAGCCGGAAAAATATGTTGAGGACTTTGCAAAAGCCGGTGCGGATTTAATTACATTTCATTTTGAGGCGACAAAAAAGATTGATGAAACAATAAACAAAATTAAAGCATGTGGTGTTAAAGTTGGATTGTCAATTAAGCCTAACACTTCGGTACAAGAAATTTTGCCTTACCTAAATAAAGTTGACCTTATACTTGTAATGTCTGTTGAGCCAGGTTTTGGCGGACAAAAATTTATGCCAAATTCGTTGGAAAAAATTGCTGAGTTGAAAAAAATATTTGACGGATACATTGAAGTTGACGGCGGAATAAATGGTGAAAACATTGTTCAGGTGCTAAAAGCAGGCGCTAATGTTATTGTTGCCGGTAGTTACATTATAAATGCAAATGATCGTAAAAAAGCGGTTGATTCTTTGAGATAAAAACAAAAAAAATCCTTAACAAGTGATGTTAAGGATTTTTTTATTTAATTTATTTGATTAAGAAAGTTTTCTAAAATTATTCTTGTGTTGTTTCAATGCCTTCGAAATCAGATTGTTTTGGCTTTATCCAACCGAATTTTATCCATAATTTTTCTGCCTGTGCGAATGTAAGCGGATAAACACCCCAAAGAATAAATGTTATTAAAGCATATCTAAGGACTCTGTAGGTACGTTCAAACCACAAATGTTCTTCGTTCAGTAATGATGTGAACGGCAATTTAAGCAAGTAATTTAAACCTATAAATAATGCACCGCCCACAAGTGCTCTTAAAGTAATTCTCCACCAAGATTTTGTGTTAGAAAATTTAGTAATTTTTTCTTCAAATATTACGCCAAAGACAAATCCAAAAAGCATTCCATAGGAAGTGTAGTAGTCGGATGTGTCACAGTAGAAGAATCCACAAAAACCTACAACCAACATTCCTATGTAAATATAATATTTGTTTGGAACGACATTGTATAAAAATTCAAACAATAAAATTGTTAAAACACCGAGAAGCAAGCCACCGATAACGTCGGTTGGATAGTGGGCGCCTAAGTAAACTCGCGATATTGCGACAAAAATTGGCAATGCAATTGCAATTATCCATAACCACTTAAACTTTTTTTCGCGGTAGTTCCATGCTGTACTACCTAACAAAGAAGATGAACCGGATGAGTGTCCGGATGGGAATGAATAGCCGTCCACGTCTCGGAAGTTTTGTATTTCTTCAACACTGTTAAACGGGCGAGAGCGACAAAAAATATTTTTAATTAGTGTGTTTATTACATTACCGGCTATTACTGTAAACGTAATTTTTTCACCTATACTCTTGCTGAAACCCCAATAAATTAGGCCAAGAAGAAGTGCAATAAAATACTCTTCGCCGAAAATTGAAAAAAAGTTGTTTAGATAGTATAAAAATGAGCCTTCCCCACCTAAACTTTGGAACCAAAGTATAAACGGATGCTCAAATGGAAAAGACCATACAATGCCTGTCGGCTCTAATAGAAGATTCATTTGTACCTCTTTGTTTTATTTTCTTTTTATTATGTTAACATATTTTTTTGAGTTTTGCAATTGTTAATTTTTTTTCTTTTTTATTTTTTTGCTTTTGTTAAATTACTTTTTTATGATTTTAGTATACGTTTGACATGTTTTGGTGAATTTGGTAAAATAGATTCATGTATGTTTATGAGATATTAACAAATAACGGCAATGGTGTCACAAAAGAAAGTCTTTTACAGTTTTTAGGTTTTGTGTTTGCTTTGCTTACAGCTCTGGTTTTGCACGAAATTGCACATGGATTGGTTGCTTTGGCAAACGGAGATAACACAGCTAAACTTTCCGGCAGACTTTCGCTCAATCCTTTGAGACATTTTAACTGGTTTGGACTGCTTTTGATGTTTCTTGTGGGCTTTGGCTTTGCAAATCCTGTTCCGGTTAACCCTAACAATTACAAAAAACGCAAACTTGGTGAAATTACAGTTTCGCTTGCGGGGGTAATTACAAATCTTGTTTTAGCATTTTTGTTTATGCTTGGTTTTTACCTTTCGGTAAACAGCTTGTATACACTTACGGTTGATACAACAAAATACTATATCGTTTACTTTTTGTTGTATCTTTGCATGTATGAAGTTTCGATAAATCTTTCGTTTGCTGCATTTAACATATTGCCTTTGTATCCGCTTGACGGGTATAGATTGATTGCGAGTTTCGTAAATGAAAACAACGGATTTATGAAATTTTTGCGAAAATACAGTTTTTATATTATAATAGTGTTTGTGATTTGGGACAGTATATCTTTAATTAGTGCATATTGTCCGCTAAATATTTATATGAATTTTGTCGTAAATGGTTTGTACGGCTTATTTTCAAAATTTTGGGGGTTGTTTTTTTAATGGAAGAACAATTTGAACAACAATATATATTTAACTCCGAAAAAAATGCTTTAGAGTTAAAACTTTCTAATTTTGACGGGCCGTTAGATTTACTTTTAAGCTTAGTAAAAGAAAACAAGATAGAAATTAAAGATATTTTTGTTTCGCAGGTTACGGAGCAATTTTTGGCATACATGGATCAAGTTGCCGATTTGGACGTGGAGCAAGCAAGTGAGTATATGGCAATGTCGGCAACACTTTTGGAAATAAAGTCTCGTGCTTTGTTACCGATATTGCAAGAACTCAACCCAGATGAAGAAGCCCCTGAAGAAATTCTTATTAAACAACTTGAAGAATATAAACTATTCAAAGAGATTGTAACTGAATTAAAAACACAAGAAAATGTAAACAGTTTTTATCGCGAACCCGATAAAAATGTAGGAAAAGAAGTTTCTGTTATTAAAGAAAATTTGAGCGTTGAAGGCTTTATTGAGGCCTTTAGTAAGTTTTTGGCAAAGTTGCAAGTTAAGACTCAAGCTGAAAATGTATCGAGAGCAATTGTGAAAGAAAGCTTTTCGGTGCCACAAAAAATTGCATTTATAAGGGAAGTTTTGAAAACAGAAAAAAGCTTTAAGTTTATGCAACTTTTTGATGAAAATATGTCCAAAAACGAATTGGTAACAACATTTATTGCTATGCTTGAGTTATTAAAACTGCAAGTTATCGTTGTTAAACAAAACGGATTGTTTGAAGATATTATTATAGAAAAGAAAGATGGTGCAGATGAAATTACTGCTACAGTAGCGGAGGGCGAATATGAATCAATTGAGTAATGTGATTGAATCGATATTGTTTGTTTCGGGAAAAGAAGTTGAAGAAAGTTTTATTTTGGAAAAACTCGAAATTAGCAGGTCCGATTTGAATAAGGCTGTAAGTGAACTTATGACTCATTATAGCGGCGATTGTGGTATTCATTTAATTAGATTTAACAAAAAACTTCAATTTTGCACAAATGCAAATTATTCTAAAGAAGTGGAATCTGTTCTTAACCCGATTAAGGAAAAAGAACTTACAAATGCAATGCTTGAAACTCTTGCTATTGTTGCCTACAAACAACCGGTTACACGTCTTGATATTGAAGAAATTAGAAGTGTTGACTGCACATATTCTGTTCAAAACCTTATGAGACTTGGACTTATTGAAGTGGTTGGACGCAAAGAAACAATTGGTAAGCCGTTGCTGTTTGGTACAACTGACGAATTTTTGAAAAGATTTTCAATAAGCGATGTTACAGATTTGCCGGACTATGAGAGTTTGTTTAGTAAATTGCAAGAATTGTCTGCAGCGGTTACTGCTCCTGTACAAACTGTTGAAAAGCCTATGTTTGATAAGGTTGAAGACGTTCCTGATTTTTTACAAGGTGAAGAAGTAACAAAAGTTGAGTAAAAGTTTTTTTTTAAAACCAAACGTGTTGTTTAAATAGTTTAAAAAATAAAGTGCCTTGCATACTTAGTATAGAAAGTATGAAGGGCACTTTTCTTAAGTGTAAAAAATAAAACGAACTCAAGAGTATCTCTTGGGCTCGTTTTGTTTTTTTGGTGCCGATGACCGGACTCGAACCGGTACGACTGATTAGGTCGAGGGATTTTAAGTCCCTTGCGTCTGCCTATTTCGCCACATCGGCAACAAAAGATATATTATACTAAACTGTGATTTTTGTCAAGGCTATGAATAAAATTTTTTATTTTTGATCAAAATAATGAAGTTACTTTTTGTGTGCTTGGTAATATTTTAAATAATTGTTAATGCCGAGAATGATTTTTTTATAAAGTGGTGGCAATGTTTTAAG
>CAVEYD010000031.1:0-846 GCA_963619835.1 bacterium
AAAAACAAACGCAGAAAATAAAAAAAGAAGTTGAAAAATCTTTTTGCAAAAAAATCAAAATAACAAGCAAATTTGCACAAAACAATATAAACAATGATAGTATTCAAATTTACAAAAACACAAACGTCGGCACTTGCCGCCCATGTTGACACTTTACGTGCGGTAACTTACTTGTTGCGTCGTGCAGAAGTAAACGCAGCTTATTCGCAAGGTTTCAATCCGCATATCGAACTCGGTTTTTCTCCTCCGTTGCCGCTTGGAGTCGAAAGCGTTGCCGAGTACGTCTCGGTCAAGGCAGATTTTTCCCAAAATATTTTAGCCAAGGTAAATGCCGTTTGTCCCAAAGGCATGTCTTTTACTCATGTTTGGCAGTGCGATAGTGTCAATCTTGCGGCAAAAATCGATAGTGCTCACTACAAAGTCAATGCAAAGCAAATCGGCAACTACATTTCCGAGATTCTTGCCCCAAACTACATGCTTGTTTCGGTTGACGGTGACAAAGTAGTGCAAAAGGACGTTTCGTCCCGCATTTTGTCGGTCAATGTAATAGATGCGGACAACGTCGAGCTTACTCTAAAAGTCGGCAACGAAAATCTCCGTCCGGACAAACTTATCTTGCAGGTTCTAAAAAACCACAATTTAACGGCGGATTATTCCATCATCAAAGATAATTCCTTCGTCGGCACTGTTTCTACCGACAGTTATTTAGATTCAATCGCCGTCTCGCAAAACTAAATTTTGTCTAAATTCCAAATATTCTCCACAACTTAAACCCAAAAGACAAAATGTTTTTCAAAAAACACCCAAGAGTCAACTATTCGTCAAACCCAAAATCAACCCCCAAAA
>CAVEYD010000031.1:875-12023 GCA_963619835.1 bacterium
TGCGTAAGTCGTATAAATATGTCTTACGCATTTTTTTCACAAAAAAAGAAGTCCGCAGGTAATTACCCTGTGGACTTCACAATTTAGTAAGAGTTCAGTCTGTAAGCCGAGTTCTGTATTAGACGGTTATCTTTCTACGGCTGTCGTTACCGACAGTCTCCAGCGAGTATGTCGAGATGCCGAGCAGGCATTTTATCTCATTTCTTGCACCGAATGGGGTTTACAGGTACGCGTTGTCACCAAAACGTATGTAGGCTCTTACCCTGCATTTCCACCCTTACACAACAATAGTTATGCGGTATATTTCTGTTGCACTTTCCTTGAAGTCGCCTTCACAGGCCGTTAGCCTGCACTCTTGCTCTGTGGTGCTCGGACTTTCCTCGTGAGTTTCCCCACGCAACCATCTGGCTGTCTCTTACTTTTTCATTATACAAAACTATCTTTTTTCTGTCAATCAAAAGTCAAACACAAACTTTTTTGTCGGTAGTGTTTTTTTTGCAAAATGTTGAAACTTTTCAAAACGTTCTAGCATTTATTTTCCTATTATTCTTAACTGCGTTTATTAACTTTTTTCTTATTATTCCTAACTGCTTTTTCGTGATTTTTTCTTATTGTTTTTAACTGCATTTTTTTCTTATTGTTTCTAACTGCATTTATTTTTGTGATTATTCCTAACTGCATTTTTTTCTTATTGTTTCTAACGGCATTTATTTTGTGCTTATTCTTAACGGCAATGTTCTTTTACAAAAATTTTTACTTTACGCAAGCGGAACTTCCCACATTTTTGTTTTCCCGGTTTAGCTATTTCCAAATATTTTTTTAGTAATTTTTATTTATTTTTCACACTTACTTTTTATTTTTTTCTCAATCATCAAGTTGTCAAAAACTTTACCATTTGATATAATACTATTTTAAGATATTACTTGCTAACCGCCATCGCACTCAAAATTTGTTTTAAAAAAGCAAGTTTAAAGCAAATTTTACTACCAAAAGGGAAGTGGGCTTATGCTCAAAAGATTTTTTTCGTACTACAAACCGCATATAAAATTGTTCGTATTAGACATGTTTTGTGCTCTAATCGTTGCTTTTTGCAATCTATTTTATCCGCATATTGCCGGCAACATTATCAGCGACTATATCCCGGCAAAACGTCTCGACTTAGTAATCACGTGGTGTGTAGTTTTGCTGTTTATTTATGTGCTAAAAATGTTTCTCAACTACGTCATTCAGTATTGGGGACACGTCATGGGCGTTCGCATCCAAGGTGACATGCGCAAAGACTTTTTCCATCACATCGAACAGCTTCCCTTCACCTATTTCGATCAGCACAAAACGGGTGTAATACAGTCTCGCTTAGTCAACGACTTGTTCGAACTTTCCGAACTTGCCCATCATGGACCGGAAGACTTATTTTTGTCGTTAATTTCGCTTGTCGGAGCTATCGTCATGGTGTCGCTAATCAACATTTATTTAGCGCTTATTCTTTTAAGTGTCGTTCCGTTTATGTGTTGGTTTGCGTTTGTGCAACGTCGCAAGCAAAAAAAGGCATTTGCCAAAATGCGCGAAGAGACAGGCGAAGTCAATGCACAAGTCGAAAGCAGTGTAACCGGCATACGAGTTGCCAAAGCATATACGGCAACCGAACACGAATTGCAAAAATTCGACAAAGCCAATCAAAAATTCATGGTTGCACGTTCGCAAGCGTACAAATCGATGGGAATTTTCAACGGCGGAATGGGATTTTTTGCCGACCTTCTTTATCTTGTAGCGTTATGCGCAGGCGGAATATTTTTCTACTACAATCTAATCGATGGCGGACAATTTACCTCTTACATTTTGTACGCCACAATGATTATTTCCCCAATTCGCACACTTACGGCACTACTCGAAAGCTTGCAAAACGGCATTACCGGTTTTGAGCGGTTTGTCGAAGTTATGGACACCCCTGTCGAGCAAGACGACAAAGATGCGATTGCCGTCGACAAGTTGCAAGGTGACATTCAATTTAAGCATGTAACGTTCAGTTACGAGACGGAAGACGGTAGCGACAAACAAGTTTTGCACGACGTTTCGTTTTCGGTTGCTCACGGACAGACAATAGCACTTGTCGGTCCCAGCGGTGGCGGAAAAACAACCATGTGCCACTTAATTCCTCGCTTTTACGACGTTTCCGAAGGCGAAATCGACATTGACGGCATAAATATTGCCAAAATGAAGCGACTTGACTTACGTAAAAATATCGGAATCGTTCAACAAGACGTCTTTTTGTTTGGCGGAACAATTTACGAAAACATTGCTTACGGCAATTTTGACGCCACCGAAGAGCAAGTTATCGATGCCGCAAAAAGGGCCAACATACACGATTTTATCATGGAATTGCCAATGGGGTATCAAACAGACGTAGGCGAACGCGGAGTGCGACTCAGTGGCGGACAAAAACAACGTATCTCAATAGCTCGTGCTTTTCTCAAAAATCCGTCAATGCTAATTCTTGACGAAGCAACAAGCGCGCTTGACAACGTAACCGAAATGCAAATTCAGTCGGCACTTGCCGAGTTGTCGCAAGGTCGCACAACAATCGTTGTTGCCCATCGTCTTTCAACCGTCAAAAATGCCGATGTCATTTTGGTTGTCACAAAAGACGGTGTTGTAGAGCAGGGTAGCCACGAAAAGCTCATGCAACTAAACGGAATTTATGCCGAGCTTTACAACCAGCAGTTCCGTCTAAAATAAAAAAACATTTTAGTTTTTTTCAAAATTCAATTTTTTTCAAAAATGAATTAGTTTTTCAAAACCGACACACAAAATCGATAATTTACACACAAAATCGGTAGTTCAAAAAAGAAAGAGAAAATTATGTCAAAATACAACGTATCAATAGAAAATTTTAGAGATTTAGGCGGTATCGTTTGTCAGGACGGCAGAGTGGTTAAGGACAATTTGCTGTTTCGTAGCGGTGCATTAAATCAAGTTTCCGCAGAAGACAAAGTCGAACTCGAAAAGTTAGGCATAAAGCACATTTTCGATTTTCGTAGCGACAGGGAAACAAATTTTGCTCCGGACTATGTTCCTCAAGGCACAAACTACTATCACATTCCGGCATCAACCAGTCGCGGAAGAATGGTGGTAAACCCCAAGGACGTTGCCAAAATGGTACCTAAATGGGCAAGTCCCAAGTTTTGCATAAAAGTTTTTTTGTGGAAATTCAAGGGAATGTATCGCAAATTCCCCTTCAAAAACAAAGCTTATGCAAAAATGTTCGAAGTCATGGATAGTGGCGACAGCTTTCTTGTTCACTGCTCGGCAGGCAAGGATCGTACAGGAGTTGCCTGTATGCTAATTTTGTTTGCACTCGGTGCAGACTATCAAACAATCGAGCAAGACTATCTTTATTCCAACATTTGCCGAGTCGAAGCCAACAAGCAGTACACAAAGCAGTTTGAAGGTTTCAAACACTACAACACATTAAAAGCCGTTTTTGACGTTGCACTCAACGTTTCTCCGCAACTACTAAAGTGTTCGTACAATCAAATCATCAAAAAGTACGGAGACGTCAAAACCTATTTTCTAAAAGAGTACAACATCACTGACGAACGAATAAGCAAGTGGAAGGAATATTACACAACAAAGGCGTAAAAATGCAACAAAACATTCCGCAAACAACCAATAGTGAGCCTGCAACAAACGTTGCCTTAAAGTTAACCGACGTAACTTACTACTACAAAACTTACGACGAACAAGGCAATGCCACGCAATCTGTAGGCGTCGAAGGAGTAAACCTTGAAGTAAAGCAAGGTTCTTTTGTCGCGCTTGTCGGCCACAACGGTAGCGGAAAATCTACCCTTGCAAAACTTTTTAACGGACTAATTTTGCCTCAACGTGGCGACGTTTCTGTGTTTGGTTTAACAACATCCAAGCGTGAAAACATTTTTGAAATTCGCAAAAATGTCGGCATGGTTTTTCAAAATCCGGACAACCAAATGGTCGCAAGCATAGTGGAAGAAGACGTTGCTTTCGGACCGGAAAATTTAGCCGTTCCGCAAAAGGAAATTGTAAAACGTGTAAACGATGCTTTGCAAACAGTCGGCATGCACGAATTTGCCAAACGTTCTCCCCATGCACTCAGCGGTGGACAAAAACAACGTATTGCAATTGCAGGTGCGCTTGCTATTCAGCCCAAAGTTTTAGTTTTAGACGAGTCTACTGCCATGCTCGATCCCCAAGGCAGAAAAGAAGTTTTGTCAGTTGCCAAGCAGTTAAACAAACAGGGCATGACAATTATTCTCATCACTCATTTTGCCGAAGAAGTTTTAGATTGTGACAACGTCTGTGTCATGAAAGACGGGCATCTTATTGCCCAAGGTACGCCCAACCAAATTTTTGGCAATGCGGAATTGTTAAAGCAAGTCGGTTTACGTGCTCCACGCACAATCGAACTATCGACCATGCTAAAAAATATCGGCATGGACGTCAACCCCTTCGAGTCAAATCCTGTAACGTTAGGAGGTGCGGTATGTCAAAAGTTAAACAAGTAATTACCGCTCCCACCGACAGTGCAATTTGGGCACAAAACGTCAGTTTTTCTTATCAACCCAAGGCAAAAATCAAAGAATTTGCTATTCAAAACATATCTCTCGACATTAAATATGGCGAATTTGTTGCTATTGTCGGACACACCGGCAGCGGCAAAAGCACTTTTTTGCAACACTTAAATGCACTTGTAAAGTTGCAAAGCGGAAATTTGTTTGTTTGCGGACAAGACTTGTCGGCAAAAAAGACCGACTTAAAAACTCTCCGCAAAACCGTAGGCATGGTGTTTCAGTATCCGGAGTACCAACTTTTTGCCGATACCGTCTACGACGACGTTTGTTTCGGACTTAAAAATTTTGGAGTGGACAAAGCCGAGTGGCAATCGCTTGCAAAACAAGCAATCGAGCTTGTCGGACTCAACTTTGACGAGGTAAAAAACAAATCTCCGTTCGACTTAAGCGGTGGCGAAAAACGTCGTGTTGCGCTTGCAGGAGTGCTTGTCACAAAACCCAAAGTTTTAGTTTTGGACGAGCCTACCGCAGGACTCGATCCGCAAGGCAAAAGGGAAATTTTGTCTCTTGTTTCCAACTTAAACAAAACCCAAGGCGTAACCGTCATCATGGTCTCGCACGACATGGACGAAGTTTACGAAAATGCACAACGTATTGTAGTTTTCAAGGATTCCAACGTCTTTTACGACCTTCCTCCACGTGAGCTTTTCCGCAAAGAAAAGGAAATTGCCGATATGGATTTGGAAGTTCCGCAAATGGCACAATTTTGCAACGAACTCGAACGCAACGGCATTGTTTTGCCGACGGATGCAAAAACCGTTCAAGACGTTTTTGATGCCCTAACCAAGCTTTTAGGAGGTCAAGTCAATGCTAACTGACGTAACCTTCGGGCAGTACTACAACACCAACAGTTTTGTTCATAGCATGGATGCTCGCATCAAACTTTTGTTGTGTTTGCTATTTATGGTAGGCATCTTTTTTGTAACAAGTTTTGTCGGATTTGCCCTTGTTGCCGTATTTTTACTTGCAACGATAATTCTTTCTCGAGTTCCGCTCGGCAGTGTACTAAGGTCAATTAAAGGCATCTTTTTCTTGCTTTTACTAACGGCGGTACTAAACTTGTTCTTTACAAAAACAGGCACGCTTTTGTGTGAATGGTGGATTTTCCAAATTTACGACGATGGCATCATTTATGCTTGCAAAATGCTACTTCGCTTAACTTTTTTGGTAATAGGTAGCAACATTCTTACGCTAACAACCACACCGGTCGACTTAACTCACGCTATCGAAAGTTTGCTAAAACCGTTTGCTTTAATCGGTTTTCCGGCGCACGAACTTGCACTCATTATGAGTTTAACGTTGTCGTTTATTCCCAGCCTAATCGAAGAAACAAACCGCATTATTCGTGCTCAAAAAGCACGTGGAGCCGATTTTGACACAGGCAATCTTGTCAAACGTGCCAAGGCGTTTGTTCCAATTTTAATTCCCTTGCTTATAGGCGGTTTTCGTCGTGCAGACGAACTTGCCAATGCAATGAACAGTCGTTGTTACGAAGGTGCAACCAAGCGCACGCAAATGCGAGTGATGAAACTTACTTGGCGCGATTTACTCGGCAGTTTTCTCACAATATGCGTTTTTGTGGCAATTTTCGTTGCTTACGGCATGCAAAACAAGTGGTCAAATCTAACTTGGCTTTACTACTAAAATTTTCATTTAGTAGGCACAGCTAATTAAAAAGTAACCAAAACTTCCATTAAAAAGCAAAATAAAAAAATCTAAAAATGACAAAAATAAAATTGACAATAGAATATGTCGGTACGGATTTTTGCGGATGGCAAAGCCAAAAAAACGGCAATTCCGTTCAAGATGCCGTCGAGCACGCACTCGGCAAGTATTTTGACACAGATTTTGTTCGCATTTACGGAGCAGGTCGCACCGACGTCGGTGTGCATGCGGTAGGTCAGGTTGCGCACTTTTTTCCGCCCAAGGACGTCAACCCTTACAAACTTTGTTTAGGAGTCAACCTTGCCTTGCCAAGTTCCGTTGCCGTCACCGATGCGCAAGTGGTGGACGACAGTTTCGATGCCCGTTTTAGTGCAATCAGCAAAACTTACGTTTACAAAATTTACGTTTCGGCAACTCGCAAACCTACACTTGACGTCAACCATGCACAAGTCTATCGTCCGTTAAACGTCGATGCCATGCACAAGTCGGCACAACTTCTTGTCGGCACGCACGATTTTTCGGCTTTCCAAAAAACAGGTAGCAACCTAAAAGGCACTGTTCGTACAATCAACTTTTTCAACGTCAGTCAAGACGGCGACACAATAAGTTTTACCGTAAACGGCAACGCATTTTTATACAATCAAGTACGCAACATGGTAGGGCTTCTTGTCGAAGTCGGCAAAGGCAACTACAACGATTCGCAAGTAATCGGCATGTTAAACGGCAACAAAGTCAAGTACAAAACGATGCCGTCAAAAGGGCTAACATTACAGCAAGTTTTTTATTGATTTTTTCGCTAAAAAACAATTTTTCCGCTTATTTTTTGCGTTTATTTTGTTGACAACGCCCCCTTCTATTAGTATAATAGAAAAGCTGTGAATAATTCGGCAAGGTATTTTAAGCTCTGCTTTGTCTAAATCGCACTCCACTGGCGGTAATTGTTCAACCGTGAACAGCAAACAAACTTAAATTTCAGGAGAATAAAAATGATCAAGACTTTTATGGCTAAAAAAGAAGCCGTTGAAAGAAAATGGTATGTTGTAGATGCAGCAGGCAAACCGCTCGGACGTGTTGCCAGCCAAGTTGCATCCGTACTTCGTGGCAAAAACAAGCCCACATTCACACCGCACGTAGATACAGGCGATTTCGTAATCGTTATCAACTGCGACAAAGTAGTTTTAACAGGCGACAAACTCAACAAAAAGTTGTATGTACGTCGTTCACCCAGACCGGGACATCTTAAAACCGAACAATACAGCAAGTTGCTTGCAGAAAGAAGCGATTTTGCTATGATGAAAGCTGTAAAGGGAATGCTTCCTCACAACAGCCTTGGCAGAAAGATGCTCACCAAACTCCGTGTTTACAAAGGTGCAGAACACAAGCACGAAGCACAACACCCCGAAGTGTTGGCATTGGATTAAGGAGGGTATGAACAATGGCTAAAGCAGCATTAAAGAAAAAGGTTCAATTTTGGGGCACAGGTAGAAGAAAGAAGTCTATCGCACGTGTAAGACTTGTTCCCGGAACAGGCGCTATCACAATCAACAATCGCGATATCGATAGTTACTTCTCTTTGGATACACTTAAATACATCGTTCGTCAACCTCTCAACGCAACCGACACAGCAACAAAGTATGATGTTATCGTAAACGTTATCGGTGGTGGACTTACAGGACAAGCAGGCGCTATTCGTCATGGTATCAGCCGCGCATTGGTTGTAGCAGGCGAAGACAAAGCAGCACTCAAATCTAACGGATTCCTTACGAGAGATCCTCGTATGAAGGAAAGAAAGAAGTATGGTTTGAAGAAAGCTCGTAAAGCTCCTCAATTCAGCAAGAGATAATCTTACAACTTCAAAAAAGACGATTTCCTTATGGATTTCGTCTTTTTTCTTTTTATCAAACATTATCTTATTACATTATTTTTACAACAATTATCTACTTTAAGGTTGAATCGTTCAATTTATTGTGTTAAAATAGTAATATAGTATATAAATATAATACAAAGTGCTTTTCTCAAACATTTATTTTTTCAAAACATTTTTAACACAAAATCACAAAACTAAAAAGCACAAGTAAAATTCGCATCAAGGAGAAATTATGGAAAAATTACGCAACAAATTAGGTTTCATTTGCGATATGGACGGAGTTATCTATCACGGCAACACGTTGCTAAACGGAGTAGTACACTCCTTCGTTTTCGCTTCACCTGTTGCCGCAATCTACACATTTCTCCAACGCTAAATAAATAAAATTCGCAAAAAACAACAAAACAAACAACAAAAAAATCATTATGAAAGCAGTTATTCAACGTGTAAAAAATGCCGTACTTTCGGTAGACGGCAAAGAAGTAAGCAAAATACAAAAAGGACTTGTCGTCTACTTTTGTGTAGAAGTCGGTGACGACATTTCTTTATGCCAAAAGTTTGCAACCAAGCTTGTCAAACTACGCATTTTCGAAGACGAAAACGGCAAAACAAATTTGTCCGTAGCCGATGTTGAAGGAAGTATTTTGTTTGTATCTCAATTTACTCTCGCTGCCGACTTAAACAGTGGCAATCGTCCGTCCTTCATTTTTGCGGAAAAGCCTCAAATTGCCAACAGTATGTATTTACACACTGCCGAGCTTATCGAAAATATGGGTATTCCCGTCCAAAAAGGAGTTTTCGGCGCCGATATGACCATCGTTCAAGCCAACGACGGACCGTTCACAATCATTTGGGATAGTGCCAAAAACAAGTAGGCAAATTATGAAATCTATTACACAACTTTACAAAACAGGCATCGGACCGTCAAGTTCACACACAATGGGGCCGGCAAAAGCGGCAGAAATTTTCTTGTCGCGTTATCCAAATGCGCAAAGCTACCAAGCCACGCTTTTAGGTTCGCTTGCGCTTACAGGTAAGGGACATGGCACCGATAGGGCAATCAAAACCGTTTTCGGCAACAAAAATATCGATATCGTTTTCGACACAACCACAAAATGCCACGTTCACCCCAACACGTTACTTTTCAAAGCGTTTACCGATGGTAAAATCATAGGCAAAATGGATGTTTTCAGCATCGGTGGCGGAGACATTGTAATTGCCGGCGAGCAATTCGACGATGGCAAAGATATCTATCCGCACAACACTTTTCAACAAATAAAGGAATATTGCAAGCAAAATAATTTACGTTTGTGGCAGTATGCACAAAAATTCGAAGGCGATTCAATTATTGCCTTCACCAAACAAATTTGGCAAGCAATGAACAATGCCATCGATATAGGCTTAAAAACCGAAGGCATATTGCCGGGCGGACTCAACGTCGTAAGACGTGCAAGCAAGCTTTATCAAGATGCGGACAAGCGCGAAAACGAACAAACCCACGAAGATCGCATTGTTGCCGCTTATGCTTTTGCGCTTGGCGAACAAAATGCCAGTGGCGGAACAATCGTTACGGCACCCACATGCGGATCTTGCGGAGTTTTGCCGGCAGTTTTCCGTTTTTGTGCCGAACAGCGCAACTTAAATTTTGAAACAATCTCGCACGGACTTTTGACGGCAGGACTCATTGGCAACCTTGTCAAAACAAATGCAAGTATCAGCGGTGCAGAGTGTGGTTGTCAGGCGGAAATAGGTACGGCATGCGCCATGGCATCTGCAGGACTTGCCGAAATGTACAACATGTCCGTTGACGAAATCGAGTATGCGGCGGAAGTTGCACTCGAGCATCACTTAGGTTTAACTTGCGATCCCGTTTGCGGACTTGTCCAAATTCCTTGCATCGAACGTAATGCCGTCGGTGCAATGCGTGCGATAAATGCCGTAAGTTTGGCAACTTTCCTAACCGACAGTCGAAAAATCTCTTTCGACACCGTTGTAAAAGCCTTGTACGAAACAGGCAAAGATATTCTCGAAGCCTATCGCGAAACATCCGAAGGCGGACTTGCCAAACTTTACAAGTAATTTTTTGATGCCCAAAAGCACTCAAATATTTACAAAATTTTTTCTTGTCTTACTAAAAAATCAAATTTTCACAAAGTATCAAAAAAAACAACACGTATAGTTGTTTTTGCAACAAAAAACAGTTTATGAACGATAAAAAAATTGCCGTTTTCGATCTTGACGGCACTCTATTCAACACAATTTTCGATTTAACCGACAGTGTCAACTATGCCATGGAAAGCCTAAACTTGCCAACCTATTCGGCAAACCAAGTCAGCCACATGGTAGGTAGCGGAATTGTCGTAACGTTAAAGCGCGCTTTGACGGAAAAACACCTAAATTTACTTGAACAGGCAATTTCTTTACAACGTAATTACTATTCAAAGCACTGTACGGACAAAACTTTGCCTTACCGGGGCATCACTCAAATGCTTGCAAACTTCAAGTCAAGCGGAGTTTTGACGGCGGTCTACACAAACAAAAGTCAACCTTTTGCGCAGGAACTTTGCAACAAGCTTTTAGGCAATCTCATCGATTTTGTCATAGGCACAGGTGCGGACGGTACAACCAAACCCAATGCCGATCGCTTAACCAACTTACTTGCCAATCAAAACATTTTGCCAAGCAACGTAATTTACGCAGGCGATAGCGATATTGACATTTTCACCGCCCAAAACGCAAAAGTTAAATGTATTTCCGTAACATGGGGTTACCAAGAAAAATCTTACTTGCAAAAAAGCGGTGCAACCTATTTTGCCGACACTCCGGACAAACTTTTTTCGTTAGCTACCACCTTGCTAAACATTTAATCAAAGCCAAAACTTAATTGTTTATGCAAAAACAGTTAAAAATCTAACCCCAAAAACCCCAACATTTTTAACACCCCAAAATGGTTAAAAGATAACCAAAAGCAAAATAATCTAAAAATGCAAAATAAATTTTGAAATAATTAAAAAC
>CAVEYD010000032.1:0-11393 GCA_963619835.1 bacterium
GAGTAAATGATGATAGCCTGCAACAACTTATGGAAGAGCGAAAAGAAAGAAAACGCAAAAGAGAAAGTGATATGGAAACGCAAATGATAAATTTCATTAATTTATTTCAAATAGACGATTTGCAGGACTGAACTATAGATTTCCCACTAAATTTCTACTGGTTTTATAAAAATAAAACTTGTATTCGACTGTAAATTGTTCAAATAAAATATTATAATAAATCAATTGTATTTATCATCAATTATTTTTTTCTCACCATAGTGCGAAAAGAAGCGGAATTTTTGTGTACTTGTTTCTTTTCTGTATGATGAAGGCGATTTATTTTCTAACTTTTGAAATTCGTACACAAGTTGTTCCCTGCAACCAAATCCACACTGTTTTGCAATTTCTGCAATGCTAAGATTGCTTTGTTCCAACAAATGTTTTGCTTGTCCTATTCTTTTTTCTATCACGATGTCGTGAATGTTTTTTCCGTATTGAGAGCGGAACAATTTTTGCAGATACACGGATGAAACTCCCACTGCGGAAGCAATTTCGCTTACTCTTATTTTGTCTAAAAAATGAGAATTTATATATGCCATTGCAGAGTCAACGTAAATAATGCCCGTTTTCTTGTGAGTTTCGGGAGAAATGCAGTGTGACATATCGATAAATAAGTTTGTCGTCAGTAGAGATATTTGCAACGAACGTTCCGGCGTGGCATCGGACTCTTTCATTTTTCTGACTATTTCTTGCATCTTTCCAAGCACGTTGTTGTTGTCTACAAAAGTGTAAAAATTTTTATCCTTCTTTAAAAGACGTTGCAAACTGCTACAAACCGAAAAAATTTTTTCTATGGACAGCGGAAACACTTTTAATTGAATTGGCATCGTGTCCATGTTTTTAATGGAATCACCATACGGAAGAAATTCCAAGTTAATTATTTTGGTTGAATGTTCTAAGTTGGCTATTTTGTGGTAGTAGCCATTGTTTACCACAATAAAGCAATTTTGATTTATCGTCACAAAAGAAGATTCAGTGTCATCCTCTTTAAACTTGTACACAAAGTCAAACTTTCCGTTAACGCAATACATAATTTCTATTTGCGGATGTGTGTGAAATTCCATAACAAAGTTTGACGGAAAAGTTTCCGAATACCAGTTTTCCAATATGAGTGGCTGTGAAACCGCATCTACAATTCGCTTAAATTTTTTATTTTGTTGTTGATTATTTTTATCCATAGCCAAATTATACCATGCTTTAATATAAAAGGTCAATACAAAAAAGTTTGTTTTTTCTGCCAAAAAAAGAGAAAAACAAAACTTGCTTTTATAAACATATTGAAATTGTGATTTTGAAGTTGCTAAAATATTGTCAAAGGGTAAATACTGCAATTTTTCTTAAAATTACATGCAGATTGGTAAAAGGTGGTGCAACATGAAAAGGTTTATTGTATTTTTGTTGATTTCAAGTCTGTTGCTGTGTTCTTTTGTTTTTGTGGCATGCAACAACGACGAAGAGCCCGAAGAGCCGGTTGTTGTCAAACCTGTAGCACAAAACAACAACTACACAAACCCCATTTTCCCTTTGGTCAACGGCGAACGAAAAATGACCTACCAAGCCGATCCGTATATAATACGAGATGATGACGGAACATATTACATGTATTGTACACAAACCGATGCCTACACTCCGACGATGTCTTTTAAACGTGGCCCGGTTTGGAAATCTGTAGATATGCAATCTTGGGAGTATGTCTCGGATGTGTTTGCTAACTACAAACCCGATTGGGGGACAAGTGGCGCAGGTGTTTGGGCGCCAACGGTTGTAAAAGTAGGAAGTGTGTGGAATTTTTACTATTCACTATCTGTTGGCAGCGACACAAATCCGGGCATAGGAGTTGCAACAAGTCCAACGCCTTATGGTCCGTGGACACATTACGGAAAATTGTTTACAAGCGAAGAAATTGGCGTAACAAATTCAATTGATCCTCATGTTTTTTGGGACAATGACAAATTGTACATGGTTTTCGGATCGTTTGGTGGGTTGATAACTTTAGTTGAGCTTACTTCCGACGGTCTTTCATTGCAAGGCGGTTTGGCTTACCAAAAAGAAAACAAAGTTCCGCTTGGCGGATACGAAGTGTTCGACAGCAATAACTACGAGGCAAGTTTAATCATCAAAAAAGACGGATGGTACTATTTGTTTTTATCTACCGGGACGTGTCTTAGCGGAAACAATTCTACTTATCGTGTTGTTTGCGCGCGTTCTCAAAATGTATCCGGGCCATACCTTGATTCTCAAGGACGTGATATGTTTGGACCCAATAGGGGAGACTCTGTAGTTGTTCCGTCAATAGGCGGTGCAATGGGAGTAGGACACTGTTCGGTAATAACCGATGACAACGGAGATTATTGGATGTTGTATCACGGATACGACACAACAAGTAAATCTGAATATCGAGTGCTTTACTTGGACAAGCTTATATGGGATGAGCAAACAGGTATGCCCCATGTGGAAAACAGCAAGGCATCAAATCACGAAGAGTGCCCGGGCCCATATATTAACATTTTAGAGGAACAAAACTAACATGAAAAAATTTTTGACGATATCGCTATTGTTTGTACTGGTAATGATGGCAGGTTGTACTACGTTTGTTCCGCAAAATAACGACGATGACGACAAAAACAATGACATTATAGAAAGAACGTACAAAAACGAGTATTATCAAAACCCGTTAAAGTTCTACAAACAGGATGGCTCGGAGTACTTCGTCGTAGTTGCAGATCCGGATATAATACGTGATGACGAAAGCGGCTACTTTTATATGTACTGTACAAACACTCAGTGTGAGATGGGCGATAAAGGTGTAATGTTCGATCGTGGTCCAATTTTTAGAAGTAAAAACTTGGTTGATTGGACATGGGTTGGTAGTGTCTTTGACGGGCATCCGGATGCTCTTAATTGGCACGATAAGGATGCGGGAGTATGGGCGCCGTCTGTTATAAAAGTCGGCAACCACTACAATTATTACTATTCTCTTTCTTTATGGGGCGATTCCAACCCCGGAATAGGAGTTGCAACAAGTCCAACACCATATGGTCCATGGACGCATTACGGTAAATTACTCAATCAGGAAATGACCGGCGTTAAAAACGGAATTGATCCGCAAGCATTTTATGATGGTGACGATTTGTATCTTGTTTGGGGAAGTTTTTACGGAATTGCTTGTACATTGCTCACGGATGACGGAACTGAATTGTTTTATGGTGACATGGTAAAGGATCATATCACATACTTGATTGACGACAACACCGATGGAAGCATGAATGTTGATATCAACTACGAAGGAAGTTACATTATTCGTCACAACGGAAAATTGTATTATTTCGGTTCGCAAGGAACATGTCTTGCTTCGACGAAATCAACATATCGTGTTCGTGTTGGAGTGTGCAACAACTTTTTGGAAAAGTTTACTACGCACGACGGAATAACACTTGATAAAGAGCCTTACGGTGAAGAAGTTGTTTCTCCCAGTGATACAGTTGTCGGAGTGGGGCACAACACTATCGTTCAAGATTTTGCCGGCGATTATTGGATTTTCTATCATGGATACGATATCAACGGTGAATATCCAAGCGAACGCATCGTATTTTTGGATAAGATTCTTTGGGACGAAAACGATATGCCTTACGTAGAGGGGCACAAAGCATCAATTCATCAAGATAAATTAGGACCTACAGTAGTTAATTTTTAGCGGAGGAAAAGTGAAATGAAAAAAAATATAGCATTAGTTTTGGCAATTTTGATGTCGTTTGCAACAGTTTTATTTGTTGCATGCGGTCCGCAAGAAGACGCAAATGAGCCGCTTCAAGGGGATGGAGACATTGTAAGAGATGCAGATGGCAACATCGTTTATGACAATGTAAATCTAACAATGTGGAGTGTTACTACGGGTGACGACGCAAACACACAAGACGATATTGTTGCTAAATTTAACGAAATGTACCAAGGAATGATCAATGTAGAAGTGCGTCACATATCTCGCTACGATTTGGAAACATTGTTAAGCAACACAATGCAATTTGATAAAGAAAATGCGCCCACTATGTTGTTTAACCACGGCTCGCGTACAACTGAGTATGTCGACAATGGTTGGTTGCAACAGGTTGATTTCTTTTTTGAAAAAAGCGGTGCAGTTTATGACAAAACGGACTTTGCCGAATCTTTGCTTGAGTCTGTAACAGTGGACGGAGTGGCATACGGAGTTCCAATGGATTGCCATTCTGCCGTATTGTGTATTCGCAAAGATATTCTCGAAAAGAACAACCTCCAAATTCCTACCACCTATCAAGAACTTGTTGAAGTGTGCGACAAAGCCGCAAAGCTTGCTGCCGAAAACAATCTTTGGATAAGAGGTGAAAATTCCGAAGGTTATGCATCTTCCGAGTGGCGCAAAGCTTCAACAGCCGAAGCTTATACTGCATTCCCGATTTCTTTCGGTGACATGTGGGTTCACGAGTTTGTCGATTATACGGCATCTGTACAAAATGGCGGAAAAATCGTCGGCGAAGACGGTTTGCCTACATGGAACAGTCAAGAAACTGCAGACGGATTGCAAGTTTTAAAAGATTGGATTTTCCCGTCCGATTCATCTACAAATAAATACGCATTAAGTAAAGATTACGGATCATCATACGATGTAGGAGACACACCTTTCCAAAAGGGTGAATGTATCTTTAAATTGCAGGGTCCTTGGGCGTGGCAAAAAGAAACAGAAACTTTCGATGCATTGCTCAACAAAGACGGAGGATCATCAAATATCACGACTCGTTCGTTGTCCGGATTGTTTGCAAAAGATTCAACAAAAGAATATGCGTCAAAAATTAAAGGTGAAGGACATGCCATAACATTGCTCAAAACAACCACAAGTTACACAAAGGCTTGTGCCGCAACGTTGTTTATGGAGTACATGGCAAACAATGGTGGTATTGAATGGGCAAAGAGAGGACACATTCCTGCAGTTAACTCGGTTGCAAATTCCGCCGAATACAAGGCAGACCCCGCATACGAAGCTTATATTAAGTATTGGGGAACGTCAAACGACTACGTTGTAGTTCCTCCGACAAAATATTATTCTTATGTTGATACCTACTTTAAGCAAGCTGTTCAAAAAGCTATTTCCACGGCACACAAAGCAGAAACCATCAAGTCTATTTTGGAAAGCGAGTACAAAGATTGTATCGACTACATCAACCTATATAAATAGAAATTCTTGAAATTCTTACTAATTTTGACACTTCGAAGAGGAATATTATTTTCGTTTTTGTCAAAGTTAGTGAACTAAGGCATTGTAATATATGGAAGGGTTTGTAAAAAAATGGATTCTAAATTAGTAGACATTAGAGAATATGCCGAAAAGCGAGAACATGCAAAAAGCATTGCTCGAAAAAGTTTGTCTGTAGGGGCATTTTTAGGTCCCTACACAATCAGTTTTCTTATGTTTTTCGTTTTCCCGTTGGTATTCGGAATAGTGATGTCTTTTTCTAAATTTTCATCAAAGTCTTTTTTGCCGGAATCTTTCGGAACACTGGAAAATTTTAAGGTGCTTTTCGGAGACACGGCTATTGCCAGGGACTTTTGGTCTTCGGTTTGGACTACGATAAAATTTTGTGCATGCATAGTGCCGTTATCTATCGTTATTCCGCTTTGCTTGGCTTTGCTCATCAACTTAAAGCCACCGGGCTACAAGTTTTTTCGTGCGGCAATTTACGTCCCCGGAATTTTTCCGCTAACAGCGACCGGCCTCATTTTGATGCGTTTGTTCGACTCACACTACGGATGGATAAATTCGGTTTTCAACCTAACTACCGATTGGTTCGGTGAAGTTGGTGCTTGTTGGTTTATGATCGGACTTTTGTGCATTTGGTGTGGTATTGGCGGAAACTTCATTATTTTCTGTGCCGGACTGGAAAACGTAGACAAAACTCTTTATGAAGCTGCAAACGTTGACGGATGCTCATTTTGGAAAAAGTTTTTACATGTTACACTTCCGGGTATACGTCCGCAAATTTTCTTAACATTGTTCACAACACTAATCGGTTACATGAATGTGTATGGACAAATATATATTTTGGGTAGCAATAACCCGGATCTTGGCGAAATGAAATCGGCAGTGTACCGCATTCAAGACTTGCTTGCGGGTTCCAATCCAAGGGCGTTTGGATATGCTGCCGCCATGGGCATTTGCTTGGGATTGATAATTGTTGTAATAGCCGTCATCCAACTGCTGTTGGACAAGGAACGGAAAGGAGGCAACAAGCATGTTCAAAAGTTTAGACAGTGGAAAGAAAATCGG
This sequence comes from bacterium, assembly GCA_963619835.1. Classification (GTDB taxonomy): domain Bacteria; phylum Bacillota; class Clostridia; order Christensenellales; family CAG-314; genus Fimimonas. The sequence continues at coordinate 6,338 of CAVEYD010000032.1, forward strand.
TAAGGCTATTGCTTTTGTTTTGCTATTTGCTGTCGCGTTTGTAATGTTATTGCCCCTTGTTTGGGGTGTTGCAGGCTCTTTTCGTGAAAGTAGCGATGTTTTTGCTCATCCGGAAAAGTTTTTCCCGTCAAGTTGGGATGCTTTTACGTTAGACGGTTACAAGGAATTGTTTTCCAAAACGGAATACAATCCAAGTCGCTCAAACGAGTGGTATCCTATTTGGAATTGGCTTTTAAATTCGCTTATAGTGGCTTTGGGCGGAACGCTTATTTATCTTGTAATAGCATCGCTTGCAGCATACGCATTTGTCTTTTTGGATTTTAAATATTCCAACAGAATATTTTATTTTCTAATTTGCACAATGACCATACCCGGCATTGTGTCAACCACGCCACAGCTAATAAATATGAACCTACTTGGTGCATACAAGTCTCTTTTGGGACTGATATTGCCAACATTTAGCGGAGTTTATGGTGTGTTTTTGATAAGACAGTTTTTCTTGGGTATTCCCAAAGATCTTGTGGAAAATGCTCGAATGGACGGTGCAAGCAATTTTACCATTTTTCGCAAAGTAGTGCTTCCGCTCGGTAAGTCGGCATTGTTCGTTGAAGGACTGTTTGGCTTTATGGGCGCATGGAATGACGTTCAATGGGCTCAACTTATCATAGGCAATGCTTCACGAAGCACTTGGACATTGGCGTACGGTTTAAAGGTAATTTCCGATCAATGCGAAGCATACGAATCGATTACATTATCGCTTGCAAGTGCGGTAATAGCAATGGTACCTATATTTATTGTGTATCTTGTTGCACAAAACAAAATTATCGAAGGCGTAGCAAGTACAGGCATTAAACGATAAAGGAAAACAACAATGAAAACACTCGTTACAAAGCAACAGGCAAAAGAAATACTTAAACAAAACAACAACAAGTTGATTGATGATACCCTTACGTCTTTTGTGTCACTACAAAACGTAAACAAGGTGTATCCAAACGGTGTTCATGCCGTATATGATTTTAATTTAGAAGTAAACAAGCACGATTTTGTTGCGCTTGTCGGACCGTCAGGTTGCGGCAAAAGTACAACATTGCGCATGATAGCAGGGTTAGAGAACATAAGTTCCGGCGCATTGTATATAGACAAAGCTTACAGCAATTATTTGCAAAGTAAGGATAGAAATATTGCAATGGTATTTCAAAGTTATGCCTTGTATCCGCAGATGTCGGTTTACGACAACATTGCCTTTGGATTAAAAATTCGCAAGTTACCCAAAGCCGAGATAGAGGAAAGAGTATTTAAAGCTGCCGATATTCTCGACTTAGGCGAGTATCTCGACCGCAAGCCCAAAGAATTGTCCGGCGGACAAATGCAACGTGTTGCACTCGGCCGTGCAATAGTTCGTCAAGCCGATTTGTTTTTGATGGACGAACCGCTTTCCAACCTTGATGCTAAATTGCGTGTACAAATGCGTTCGGAAATTATTCGTATTCACAAGGAAGTCGGCGCAACAACAATCTACGTAACACACGATCAAACTGAAGCCATGACCATGGCAAACATTATTGTTGTCATGAACAAAGGTTTTATTCAACAAGTCGGAAAAGCCATTGATGTGTACAATTCTCCAAACAATTTGTTTGTTGCAACTTTCATAGGAAGTCCGGCAATGAATATTATCGAAGGCGACTACTCAAACGGAAAAATAACTCTTGACAATGGCTTAGTCATTGACTTGCCTTCAGATTTTGAAGAAAAGTACAAAAATTTCACACAGGCACGTATTCAAGAAATACAAGCACAGATAGACGATTTTGACAACCTCACCGACGAAACGATTGCTCGCATGAGAGCTGCTCAAATTTACAAAAAAGAAGAAAAAAAGCCTATGCAAAAACCACGTAGAGATTTATTTGCATGGCTCAAAAAGAAGAAAAAAGCGGATGAAACCGGACAAGACAAGCGTGCAGAATTGTTGGAAGAAATGAAAAAAGTTTTGTCTTTTTACACCTCGGAAGAGCAGCATCGCAAAGTAAAAGTCGGTATTCGTCCGGAACATGTTTACATAGCAAGTGCTTTTGGCGGACAAACAAAATCGCAAGAAATTACGGCACAAGCCACTCTTGCAGAGCTACTTGGCAGCGAAAATATTTTGCATTTTAACTTATTCGGTACTGATTTTCAAGTAAAAACTCCGCAAATTACGATAACTGCGGAAACGGAAACTAAACTTGTTTTCGACACAAGCAAGATTCACGTCTTTGATATCGAAAGCGGTTTAGCAATAAAGTAGAAATTGTTTTATCAATATAAACAAGGAGGAAAAACAATGTTAAAAAACAAAAAAATTCTAATTTTGCTTTTGTTGTTTGTGTGTGTAGCTATGTTGTGTGTAGCTTGCGACACGGACGACACGCCGGCAGATGATTCTCAACAAGCATACGATGGTCCTTGCGAAATTCGTCTTACGGCAATCGGTTCCACAACGATAAAAGCTGGCAAAACGGTGCAAATTCGTGCATCTGTAACGGGCACAACAAACAAGGACGTAACGTTTTCTTCGTCCGACGAATCCGTAGCTTCCGTTAGCGACAAGGGCGTTGTTACGGGGCTTAAAGCCGGTATTGCCAGTATAGTGTGCAAACTCGTAGAAGACACCCGTTGCACAAAAAGCATCAAAATCACTGTAGAACAAGCTGTCGCTCCTACAGAATTGCAAATTGAAGGCGGCGAAAGCCAAACGCAATGGACAAAAGAAGAAATTCAACTTAAAGCTGTTGTAACTCCGCAAGAGGCTTCTTCACTTGTAAGTTGGACGTCGTCCGATACGGCAATTGCAACCGTTTCCGAAACCGGTCTTGTTTCCTTCATTGCCGACGGAAAAGTTACAATAACCGCAACATCAAAAGAAGACACGTCTATTTCCGAAAGTGTAACATTTACTGTTAAAACCGGTATTTTCCGTAGTGACCTTGGCTCGCCATACTGGAACATTGCTGATCAGTGTGCCGACACCAATCCAAACGTTTCTTTAACTTTGAAGGAAGACCAAACCGGTTATCATTCGCTTTATGCGGCTAACGTAAGTGCAACTCGTTATTATGTAGAAGGAAGTTTCCGTATTACAAAACAAGTTTCCGCATGGGCATGGCAAGGTGTTGGATTTGGTAGCGGGCTTAGTGACAACTCAACACGTTACTTCATTTTCAGCCCCGTAGTTAGCGGACAAGGTAACTCTTTCAACAAGTTTATTGTAAAAGATCTTCCCAACGAAACATGGGGACCCATTACAACTCGTTCTCAAAACTGGGGAGAAAACGGCTTAAACGACATTGATTGGGCAAACGAAGCAGTTAAAGTTGCATTGCTAAGAGACAACAACACTTACTACTACCTAATCAACGACAAACTTATGTATGTTGACGAATCAACCGTTTACGACGGTGTTCCAACAATGCCGATCATGGTTGCAATTGACGTTTGCACAACCGTCAAAGATTACAAAATTGTAACCGACGAAACACAATTGGATGAAATGCTTAAGCAAAGCAACTTCAAACAATCATTCTATGCTTCAAACGACAACATCATAGACTACGAAAGCAACGACTTGTTCACGTTCCGTAGTAATTCCGTTCTTGCAAAAGATAACAAAGTTAAGAGTCTTGGCGATTCTGCAAAATTAGTTGGCAATTTCACCGTAGAGTTTGATGTTACCGATATACTTTATAATGTTGCTCACACAAACGGAATTTCAGGTATTACACTCAATCTTTCTCGCTATGAGTCTGCTGACGTTGTAGAAACGTTTGTTTTAGGCAAATCTTCAAATCAATCGACAATTGACGGACTTGTTGCCGGTTTCTACAACTGGTCCTACCAAAAATCATTTGACGACAACTCAGGCTGGTATTATTGGCTTGAAACTTCAAGTGCGGTTGTTTCCAATCCTACCGAAAAGCATCACATCAAGATTTCTCGTACAATAGTCGACAACAAGTCTACCTTCCAAATGTGGGTTGACGGCACAGAAATGTCATTTGACACCAAGTCGTCCAAGTACGATACAATGACTTCAAAATACACTGGTGCATATATTTTGTGGATTGGTGGCGAATATGCATCCTGTCAAGTTACGAATTTAAGATTCGAGTCGAATCTAAATAAATAAAATAAGGAGAAAAATTTATGAAAAAGTCAATGCTTTTCGTCGTTTTGGCAGTTGTGCTGTGCACATGCATTTTGTTTGCATGTACTCCGGATCAACAACCTGTTGAGTATGCAGTTTCAATTGACAAAAGCACAACAAGCGTCAATGTCGGAGCTTCAATTACCTTAAAAGTAACCAAATCTCCCGACGATGCACAAGTCGTTTGGACAAGTTCCAATGACAAAATTGCAACGGTAAAAAACGGTGTTGTTACAGGTGTTGCCGAAGGTAAAGCAACTATAACAGCAACCATCGCCGAAAAAGAAATTTCCGACAGCGTTGAAATTACTGTTTCACAAAATTATTCTGTTGCAATTGCCGATAAGACTGTAAATTCTTTGTTTGTCGGCAAAACACTAAACCTAACCGCAACACACGCACCCGCATCTGCCTCAGTTACATGGAGCAGTTCGGATGAAAAAATTGCAACCGTAAACAATGGTGTTGTCACAGCTGTTAAAGACGGCAAAGTAACAATTACGGCAAGTGTAAAAGACGGAGTTGAAGACTCTATCGAAATTATCGTAAAGGCTTATTCCGTAGCTATTGCAGATAAGAGTCTCAACTCTTTGTACATAACAAAAACGCTTACCCTCACGGCAAACGTTCAAACTGATGGCGAAGTCGTTTGGTCAAGCGACAACGAAGAAGTTGCAACTGTAAGCGATGGCATTATCACTGCTGTTAAACCGGGCAAGGCAACAATCTCTGTTAAGGTAAAAGACGACGTGACAGACAGTATCGAAATTGCCGTGAAGGACGTAATTGCAAATGCTTCCGTTAACGCATCAAAATTTGATTTCTCCGGTATCTATTCGGATGAACCTGTCATTAAATCAAATGGCGTAC
>CAVEYD010000033.1:0-10764 GCA_963619835.1 bacterium
TATGAATATCAACCTTAAAGATTTGCATGTAAAATTTATTTTGTAAATAAATGCGCTAAAATCAATTATTTTTGTTTTAAATCGACTTAAATAAGCAAAAGCCACATTACAGAACATTTGTAAATAATACTTTGTTCGCAATGTGGCTTTTTTAGTTAAAGATTTAAACAACAAACAACTTGACTACTAAGCATCTGCCTTTTCAACTTTGAGATATACGAATTTTACGTTACCGCATTCACTGCATTTGTATGTGCACAAGGTCATATTGTAGTTTGAGCCGTCGAAAGACACGCTTGTTGTTTTACCTTCGGAAACTGTCTCATAGCTGTGTAAATCTAACGTACAACTACTGTAAACGTCAGTAGCTGTTTTGCTAACAAGCTCCGCAACGGTTTGTTCCGTTTGTGTATCGGTGATTACATTAACGACAAGGAAAATTTCTTGTTTAACGTTTTGCAACACTTCGAGCTGTTCGACTTTTCCGTCTTGTACATTTTGCTTCCAAGTTGAAAAATCTTCTTTGCTCGATAGGTCAATTTCGTTTCCTTCGCTATCGATCATGCGAAATATAAATTCACATTTGATAACGTTGATTTCAATCTTAGATTTTAAAATTGCACTATTTTTACAAATATCGTCAATGCTAAAGTTGGAAAATTGTTGTAATGGAATGTTTAAAACAATGTTTCTCTTGTAGTATAGCTTTGAGCCTGCAGGTGCCCAATCACTTATAAGCGAATATTCAATTTCCTTTTCGGCCTCAGTGAAACTTACGACAACAAGATTGTTTTCATGGTCGACAGTAGTAGATTTGTAAATTTCAAAAGCATCATTTAATGACGGATATCCGTTGCAAATTGCAACGGACACAAGATCTTTAATGTTGTCGTCGGACAAGTCATACTTGTAGTAATCGGCCTTTTCTTTAATTTCTTCAAAAACTGATTCAAAATCGCAAGACGTTTTGTAATTTTTTACAATCGATATATCTTTTGCAGAATAGTTTTCAAATAAATTATGTAATACATCACATACATTGTTGTAAACTTTATCGTTAAATGTTGCATCATCGGCTGATTGATATTTTGTTTTATCAAAACTACTTAAACCTAGACGAATATCAATTTTAGAAACAACATCGTCATCTACATGGAATGTTATATCCGCAAAATCATTGTAAGAATCGATAACGGCATCGACAAAGGAAACTATTGTTTGCGCATTTGTTTGCTCAAAATCGATTTTTGTTAAGTATGACTGCAAAGTAGACAACAAACTGTTGGCAAATTCATTTTCCAAGTCGTAATTTGTAGATGCAATACTCTTTAATTTTGTTGCCAAAACTTCGTAAATGCTTTGTGTTTTGTACTTGTCAATAAAATCACTTAACTTTTCGGAAACTTCGTCTATTGAAATTTTCTCACTTTCTTCGGCATTTGATTGAACAATTTCCAACACATCATAAATTGTCATGTCGTTGAAAATTTCATTTTGAAGCAAGTCGGCAATAGAATTTACTTTTATTGCGGCGATTGAGGAACTCATTCCGCCAAGCATCATATCATACAGCGAATTGTAAGTGTTTCCTTCATCGTCTTTGTAAAAATATTTTATATATGCGTTTGCAAGCGATTCGATATCTTCAAATTCAATTCCGTATCCGGCAAAAGTATCGATGAAATCGGCTATTGTTATGTCTCCCAAATTTGCCACTTTGTTTTGCAATCTGTCGACAAATCCATCACCCATAAAATAATCGATTACTTGAGCAATAGACATTGTTCCGAGCTTTTTGTTTAACTCGTGCAATCTTTCACAATTTATTGTGTAAGTTGTTGCACCATCTACGTTCTCTACGAAAATCGAATCGAAAAGTTGATCGGCAACGTCGACTGCCTCGGAATTAGCAACAACCATCTTGTTGTAGATGTTACAAATGGGAACTATAAAAGCATTTATCGCATCGGAATAAGACTCAATCTTGTTGATAAGTTTATCGTAATAAGTTTCGTCAACACCTATTTCATCCAAAAAATCGGAAATATTAAGTATTCTGTACGAAACTTTGTTTTCTTGATCGATTTCGGTGTAAACGTCACTATCGCCAACATAGTTTTCGGACATGGCAGTACGTTTAACATAAACTGTACCGTCATTGATGATAACAAATGTTTTTGCAGGTGCTTTTAGCTCAACAATTTTTCCGTTTACAGGAATATTTACATGTACAGCTTGCGACTCTGCATAAATGTTGGCAATAAGCGAATTGTTTTCGTCAAAACCGAATTTAATTTCTGCATAGTCGTACAAATCATATTCACCATCGCCTTCACTTATTTTTAAATTATCGAGCACAATTGAATAAGAACAAATTTCGCTTTTTTTGATAGCGGCAACAACTTGCTTGGTAACTGATTTACGACCACAGACTGTGCACTGACCGTTTTCATCGTAAGTATGCTTACCAAAATTGTCTTTTTGTTCCGGATTTACATTACAACATGTTTGTTGTTGCCAATGATTTTCATCGTCGTACTTCCACTCTACAATGTGTTTTGTGTGGTTATACTTGAGTTGTTCGGTGTGGGTGTATCCGCATACGATACAAGTGTACTCAACCACTCCACGCGAAGTTGTAGTAGGCACTTTTGTAACAGTTCCGTTATCGTAAACGTGTTTTTCTTCGTCACCGCGCACTGCATGTCCACAAGACGCTTCGTGCCAATGCGATTGCGAATCGTTGCGCCAAAAGGTAGTTGTGAAGGCGTGAACATGTTCCGGTGCTTTTACGGGGATTTCCTCATCGACTTTGTAGCCACAAACCGTACAAACTTTTTCAAGCAAGCCCTTTTCGGTTTCTGTAGCTTCTTTTACGGTAGTTTCTTTCCAAGTGTGTGCTTCTTTGTCACTTATTACACCTTTTGTATCAATCCAGTGATAATTTGCATCAAAAGAATAAACGGTGTTTTTTATTATTCCTGCACAACCTACCAGTGTTGCGGAAACCATTACAACTACAATTATTAAAGAGAGTAAAGAAATTTTTTTCACAATACATTCTCCTTTATGCCCATTTGAAAAAGCACTATATAATTTACTTTTTTCAAAGGAATATTTTAAAATAAAATGCTTAATTTTCCCTTAACAAACACATTGCTTTTAACACATATTTTAAAATTTTGTTTATTAAGAGAAATAATGAATAAAGCAAAAACGACAGTGTCCACAGAGTAAACATTGTCGTTTGTTTATATTAAAGTTAGCGGCAACGAATATCTGTAAAAAATCGTTTTTTAAGTTGCACAAGCTTGTTATCTGTGCAGCTCCGCTTTAATACGTCTTACTCCTGCCGAAGACGATTGTTCCTTAGTGATTACAAATTTGCCGAGTTGCGCTGTGTTTTCAGCATGAGGACCACCACAAATTTCTTTGCTGAAGTCTCCCATTGTGTAAACTTTTACAACCTCACCATACCTGTCTCCAAACAATCCGATTGCACCTGTTTTGCGTGCATCCTCAATTGGCATTTCTTCACAAGTTATTGGCAAAGCACGTTCAATCGCTTCGTTGACAAGACGTTCGGTTTCGGCAATTTCATCAGCCGTCATGGGACGAGAAAAGCTAAAATCGAAACGCAATCTTTCGGGTGTAATGTTGCTACCCTTTTGTTTAACTTCGTCACCAAGTACACGCCTTAAAGCTGCTTGCAATAAGTGCGTTGCCGTGTGAAGATAAGTTGTTTCAATTCCACCGCCTTCTGCCATACCACCCTTGAAACGTTGTTCGCTTCCGGCATGCGATTTCAGTTGATGCTCGGCATACTTTTGTTTGAAACCTTCTACGTCAACGGTAAATCCGTTTTCGGCAGCAAGTTCTACAGTCATTTCAATAGGAAATCCAAAAGTGTCGTAAAGTTTGAAAGCAGTTCCACCAGGAACAACATTGCCTTGAATGTGTGAAATTACCTTGCCGAACTCTTTTTCACCGGCAACAAGAGTCTTGCTGAATTTTTCTTCTTCCTTGTTGAGTTCGTCGATAATTTTTGCGGAATTTTCGGTCAATTCAGGATAAACATCCTTGTAAACATTGATGTAAACCTTTGCAATTTCGGAAATACTGCCCTTAGGCATATCGAGACTGTTTGCCATACGAACGGCACGTCTAATAAGTCTACGCAAAACATAGCCTTGGTCTACATTGCTTGGAACAACCCCTACCGGATCACCTAAAAGAAATGTTGAAGTGCGAACATGATCGGCAATTATACGCATGGCACGTTTAGTCTTGTCGTCTTGTTCGTATTCTTTGCCGGAAAGTTGGCAAATTTTTGCAAAAGCATCTGCAAACAAATCAATATCGTAAACCGATTTGTAGCCGTTTAAGACACAAACAGTACGTTCGAGTCCCATTCCCGTATCGACATTCTTTTGAGAAAGAGGCAAATAGGTTCCGTCTGCTTGTTTGTTAAATTGCATAAAGACATTGTTCCAAATTTCCAAGTACTTTCCACAATCACAAGAAGGATCACAATGATCCGAGCAAGCAGGCTTGCCTGTGTCCCAGAAAATTTCGGTGTCAGGTCCGCATGGTCCGGTTGTCCCGGCAATCCACCAATTGTGCTTCTTAGGTAAATAGAAAATACGTTCCTTGGGAATGCCACATTCTTCCCAAACTTTTGCAGAATCTTCATCTCGAGGAGCATCGTCGTCGCCGGCAAAAACCGTTACGGAAATACGATTTACGTCAAGCCCCAAATACTTTGGACTTGTTAAAAATTCGTAACTCCACTTGATTGATTGGTGGTTAAAATAATCTCCGAGTGACCAGTTACCAAGCATCTCGAAAAATGTAAGGTGGCTGTCGTCTCCAACTTCTTCGATGTCTCCGGTACGGACACATTTTTGAACGTCGGTTAAACGATTTCCCTTGGGGTGTTTTTGTCCCATAAGGTAAGGAATCAACGGATGCATTCCTGCCGTGGTAAACAAAACCGAAGGATCGTTTTCGGGAATTAAGCTTGCAGAGGGAATAACGGCATGTCCTCGTTCTTGAAAGAAGCCTAAATATTTTTCTCTTAAGTACTGTGATGTGATTTTCATAATATAACTCTCTTTTTACAACTATTTTTTTATGCCATACAAATTGCAATAATAATTTTGTATGATAACAAATTCGATAAAACTAATCTCTGTAGCGACTGCTCTTACTATCCTTCTTCTTGCCTTTTTTTTGTTTTGCACAAGCAGAATATATGAAGAAAAACCAATAAAAGACTGGAATTGCGATAATATAACCATAATCAACAGAAAAAATCGATGGAATAAATTCTTGCATGACTACATCAATGAAACTACCTGTTGAAGAAACAATGCCTGCTGTACCAAGCCAAGTTAAAAGTCCCACCAATGATGAAAGAATTGCCATAATAAGCAAGAATATATTTGCACCTTTGCTACGTCTGCCACTAAACAACCGAATAAATGCTACTAAGAGATAAATTACAATAACCAAAGCAAAAACACAAACTGAGATAACGGCAATCCAATCGGCTACCGTAAGTCCGGACAATTCATTTCGTGACACACCGGCTACTAACGAAAGTACGACATCATACCCATAAAACGATTTTTCTCCGTCGGTTTGAGTTGAGTAGAAAAACCGAGTAAAAGAATTTATTGCAGGGATATCATGCAAATTCCATACTGCTCCGTTAACTGAGATGGCTGCCGGAACAATTAAAAAATATGTAAAAGCAATGGCGAATAAAAATGCAAAGAAGGCAATAACACGTCCCTTGCCTCTACCACCTTTTTTAGCCTTTTTGACTTCTTGGGCATTGTTGATATCGGCACTTTGCGTTTTAGCTGTGGCATCTGCATCAACAACCGGTGGAACGGCTGATTGCGAATTAGATACATTTGCAAAACTGTGACCACAAGAACAAACATTGTCTTCGGCATTGACTTCTCTGCCACATTTAGGACATATTTTTGAAACTGCTCCGACCTTTATTGCAGCTCCGCAATTACGACAGTAATTTGCCAAGGGAGAATTGCGTGTGTGACATTTGGGACAAACTACAACCTCGTCAGGAACGGTTAGTTTTGATCCGCAACGAGCACAAAACCTTGCACTTAGGGAATTGGAACAACCGCACTGAGGACATACGTTAAAACTATTGGAATTATTCATTGTGTACCTCCGTTATGTTGCATACCGCAATTACTACAAAATAAATCTTCTTTATCATTTAAACTACCACATTTGTCGCATTTCCATTTTTCAACCGTATCCGGAACATTGCCGACAAAAGACCATTGACAATTAACACAAAACTTGCTGTCTACCGGATTTTCTACACCACAATTTGGACAATACTTGCGAGTGTCTTCGACAACAATCTTTAGTCCACAATTTTGACAAAACAGTTCGTCAACTTCGTTTAGCGCACCGCAATTAGGACAAACCGATTTTTTGCCATCAAGTCCCTCAAGCCTGGTAAGTTCGACGGAGGTGTCGTCAACGGCAACACTATCTCGAACAACTTGAAAATCTTCTATTTTTGCTTCGCTCAAACCGGCATAACAATACGAACAATATTTTGAGTTTATATCATTTGGTGTTCCGCAAACGGGACAAATTTTGCGACTGACTACTCTGTGTTGATGGAGCGATGAAACATTTGCGCCACAATGACTACAGTAAATTTCAGTGATTGCGACTTGTGCACCGCAATTTGGACAAGATGCAGTTTCCGCCATTGGAATAATTGTCGATTTTGAAACAGATTGTATGTCGTTGGCGTTGTCTAATGGCGTTTCACCATTTAACAAAGACTGACCATTTTCCAAACCGACAACAGATTGTGCAACATGGTTTAACTCGGCACCGCAAGCAATACAATGCAAAGAAGCAGAATCGTTTGCAGCTCCACAATTGGGGCAAGCAATCTCTTCCTTAAAAACTAAAGCGGTTGAGCCACAATTGCTACAAAATTGCGAATCACTTGTATTTAATTCTCCGCAGTTTTTACAAATTTTCATTTTGTCACCTTTGCATTTTTAGAATTGACTCCTTAAGCGACATAAAATAACCGCCCATGAAGCAATCGTTTATTCTTTCTACTTACAATCCACACAAAAAGTGGATTTTTTTACAACCTACAAAATACATAATAAGTTGATTTGTCTTACTATACACAAATTGCATAAAAATTATTTGCAATTTTGGGGTTGTTAGGGTTGGAACTTCTTTTAAACTTATTTTTGAGGGTTGAAACTGTCCTTTAAGCCGACAATTTCGTTAAAGACAAGATTTTTTCCGTTGCTGTCCTTGTCGAGAACATAGTAGCCGACTCTCATAAATTGGAAGCGGTCTTCCACTTTTGCGGTCAAAAGACTTGGCTCAACCTTGCATGGAACGACTTTCATGCTGTCGTAATTGAAGCGTTGGTTAAAGTCTGTGATGCCGTCAACTACGTCTGTAAGCAGACTTTGAAGCTTGCGGACTGTGACGTCAACGCATGTACGAGCATCTACCCATTGAATAACGCCCTTTACCTTTACACCGCTTGTGTCGCTACCCGACTTGGAATTTGCCACTACGGAGCATTGTAGCTCCTTTACGTTGCCTTCGTCGTCCAAAACCACGTTGTCACAATGAATGATGTAAGCACCCTTTAAGCGAACATAGCCGTCCGGTTTAAGACGATAGTACTTGGGTGGCGGAACAAGAGCAAAATCCGAACGATCGATGTACAAAGTGTTGCTAAACGGAACTTTGCGATATGTTACCGTTTCGGAATTGGGATTATCTTCAATTTCCAGTTCCTCAGTGTCGTTGTAGTTGGTCAAAACGACTTTGACGGGATCAAAGACTGCCATTACACGATTTGCAGTACGATTTAAGTTGTCCCTTACACAAGACTGTAAGTAGCCTTCTTCGACTTCGCTGTTTGCCTTGCTTACTCCTATGCGGTCGCAAAAATCTCTGAGTGCTTCGGGCGGATAGCCACGACGACGAAGTCCTGACAAAGTAGGCATACGAGGATCGTCCCATCCTAAAACTTTGCCTTCTTCGACAAGTTTTTTCAAAAATCTCTTGGACATAATTGTGTTGGTTATGTTGAGACGAGCAAACTCGATTTGTTGCGGACGAGGCGCAGGGAAGTCACAATTTGTGACAACCCAGTCGTAAAGCGGACGATGGTCTTCAAACTCCAAAGTGCAAATTGAGTGTGTGATGCCTTCGTGAGCGTCTTCTATGGGGTGAGCAAAATCGTACATAGGATAGATACACCATTTGTCGCCTGTGTTGTGATGAGTTGCATGCAATACACGATAGATAACCGGATCACGCATGTTTACGTTGGGAGAAGCCATGTCGATTTTGGCACGTAAGACTTTGCTTCCGTCTTCGTACTTGCCGTCACGCATTTCGTAAAATAATTTTAAATTTTCTTCGACTGTTCTGTTGCGGAACGGACTTTCGATGCCCGGTTCGGTTAGCGTGCCGCGACGTTCGCGAATTTCTTCGGCCGATTCGTCCGAAACATACGCTAAGCCCTTGTTGATGAGTTTAACGGCACATTGGAACATAACGTCAAAATAGTCACTTGCATACAAAAGTTTGTTCCATTTGAAGCCTAACCACTCTATATCGCGTTTGATGCTGTTTACATACTCTTGATCTTCTTTGCAAGGGTTGGTGTCGTCAAAACGCAAGTTGCACATTCCGCCGTACTTTTGTGCAATACCAAAGTTGATGCACAAACTTTTTGCGTGTCCTACATGCAAGTAGCCGTTGGGCTCGGGCGGAAAACGAGTGTAAACAGTGGAAACTTTGCCACTGGCTAAATCATCATCGATAATTTCTTCAATAAAATTTTTTGATTCGCTCATACAAATTTAAGTCCTTTTGTTTGTGTAGTTTTGCAAAAATGATATTGCAAATTTTTTTTAAAAATTACAAAAATCGGCAATATTTTGCAAAAAATATGTTTTTGTAGGCTTGTAAAGTTGCCACAAAAAATTAAAAATCCGTTTCGACAATATCGGATATATCTGCATCCGATTGTCCTTCGACGTCGTAAGAATCGTCGGGAGGAATAAATTCCGGTTCTTGATCCGAACCGCTTCCCAAGTCGACAACGTCGTCGTCGGTGTCTTGGGGCTTTTGTCTATCTTCGATTGACGCATATTGAGTCAAACCGTCGTCGTCCACAAAACGAACAAATTTGCCGATCCAGTTGAGCGGAATTGTACCCGTTTCACCGTTACGATGCTTGGCAACAATCAAACTGTAGTTTTTGATGCCTTTTTCCGAATCGGTGTCGCGGTGAATAAACAAAACTATGTCGGCATCCTGCTCGATGGAACCGGATTCACGCAAGTCTGACAAAACAGGTTCGGAACCGCCACCGCCCGCTTCCTTGCCCTTTATGTTACGCATTTCGGCATCACGCTTTAATTGTGCAAGGGCAATAATGGGAACGTCCAATTCCTTTGCCATAAGTTTTAAGGCACGTGTGATTGCACCGACTTCGACTGCACGTCCTTGCTTGGGATCGACACCGCTGTTCATAAGCTGTATGTAGTCGATGACAATTAAGTCCAAACCTTTTTGCGCCTTAAGTCTACGACATTGGGAACTGATTTCCGACGGTCTAATTTGAGCATAATCGTTGCCGTACAGCTTCATTTTGGCACAAATTGTGTTTTGAGCGGCACGCAAACGTGTGATATCGGCTTCGGGATCGTCAAATGTACCGCTTTTTATGTTTGCAAGGGGAACGGTTGACATGCTGGACAACATTCTTTCGATAAGTTGTTGCTTGGACATTTCCAAACTGAACACAGCAACGGTTTTGCCTTGCTTGGCAACGTTTTCGACAATGTTCATTGCCATTGCAGATTTACCTACACCGGGACGAGCGGCAAGAACAATAAGTTCGCCACCATGAAGTCCGTTGGTCATACGGTCTAAACGTTTGAAACCTGTTTGTATTCCACGGAATTTGCCCGGATTGACAAAACGTTCGTTTATTGCAACCATGGCTTTTGCCGTATCGTCTGCCAAAGGAACAAGCCCTTGATTGCTACCGCCTTGAGAAAGTGCGAATATTTTTTCTTCGGCAAGGGTAAGTGCCTCTTCGGCAGATGCCGAACTGTAAGCAAAACGTGTTACTTCTCCGCAAATTGCAATTAGCTTGCGCATGGTTGACGCACGTTTTACGATGGCAACGTACTCGTCAAAATTTGCCGTTGAAGGCAACAATTCGTTTAAACGCAAAAGATAATCGACATTGCCGACTTGTTCGAGCTTGCCGACTCTGCGTAAGTAGTCCGTAACCGAGGCAAAATCGACAGTGTTGGCACGATTTTCTCCGTCGACTTCGTGTGATTTTTCCGAGATATCTTTCATTGCGGAAAAGATTTCACGATGGTTAAGTTGGTAAAAATCGTCTTCGTTTAACTTTGAGATGATATCGAGTTGATAGTTGACACTGCGCAAAATACAACATAAAACGCTACGCTCTGCTTCAACGCTGTTTGGTAAAGTGACGTAGTTTGCATTTTGTTGATCCTTCTTTGCCGGCATTAGGTTTACTCCTTGTTGCTAAAGGTTTGTTTACAATAATTTTTTGTTTGCGTAAAAATTTTTTAATGTAATTTTGGGCAAACAACAATTTGAAAATGCAGAAGACACTTGAATTTTGGGCAAAATGCTCCGCATAAGTCCATAATCTTGTATATTATACAA